>CAZOXJ010000466.1:0-1522 GCA_964583325.1 uncultured Lentimicrobiaceae bacterium | reverse complement strand
AAACATTATCCTTTCAACAAGAATTAAGACAGACAGTTCACTTTCAAAGTGCAGGCTGTACACTAAAATGGGTGAATTTTACTACCCCGGTATCAAACTAATGTAAAAGCCAGTGGTTTTAAAAATAACAATTTACCTTTGTGCTTTAAAATAACCAGTCGATACTAAAAAAATGAAAAACTTCTTCGAAGGAAAAGCTATATTATCAAATGGAATTTACAATCTTTCGCCAAACCAGGCTTTTATAATGTGTGGCGAAGGTGCTGTTATAGTAGATGTACGTGAAGAATACCTGAACAGGTACAAAATATTTGATGTTCCGGAACTTTATTTCTGTCCAAAAAAGAAACTTGCCGAATTGGCTGCAAGCCTTCCTGACGATAAGCCGCTTATAATAGCTGATGCCAGCGGAATACATAGTCCGGAAGTGGTGCGTTGGCTGATGGAAAATGGTTTCGAAGGGAAATGCGCCAACCTTTCGGGAGGATTGGTTGACTGGGAACATTCGGACTTGCCGATTGTAATTGATATAAACGAAAGATTGTCGGGCCCCTGTGTTTGCCAGCTCAGACCGAGAGAGAAAAAATAGACATAAAGGTATAGTTCTCAGGTATTGAGATCAGGTAAGATCAATGTTTTTCATCCTTCTCCCAATTGCGGTGTGCTTCTTCAATTAGTTTTTCGGAAGATTCTTTACCCAGGTAAGCATCAATTACTGCATGAACGAGGTAAATAACCGGCGTTAACATAATAGCCAGCAACACCTTATACGAATACTGAACCATTCCGACTTTCAATACCTGCATGAGACTCCAGTTCCCAAGAAAATAAAAAGCGATCATAAGTATCACAAAACTGTCGATAAGCTGCGAAACAACTGTAGATCCTGTTGCACGAACCCAAAGGTATTTATGCCCGGTTATTTTTTTGAAATAATGAAAAACATAAGCATCCACCAACTGGCTCACCAGGAATGCGGTAAGCGAACCAACGATAATCCCCAGTCCCATCCTGAAAATGGTGGAATACGCAAAATTGATATCAAAAGGCCTGCCTTGTGCATCCTGTCCGTTCAGTTGCAGCCAAAAATCGGCTGGCGGCATATCTGTCCATAAAAAAATGATTATAAAAGCGTAAGCTATCATTCCGGCGGTAATAAAACTGATACGGCGGACTCCTTTTTTACCGAAATACTCGTTAATGATATCCGAAAAAATAAACACAATCGGCCAGATTAGTACGCCTACACTCAGGTTGAGACTGGTAACCAGGCCGAAAAAATTTATCTGCAGAGGTGCTATACCCAGTAATTTCTCCACTGAGAATATTTTCACCCCGCCAAACTCAGCGATAAGAGCATTGGTGATAAAAAAACTTGCTAGTACCAGGTAAAGAGATGTTTTCCTGTTTATCAGTTTGGTTTCAGGCATGTTATTTTTAGTTTTCGGTTTCTTTTTCTTTCTACATGAGACGCAAGCATTGCGTCTTTACGGCGCCCGGTTGATGCGGCAGAGACGCAAGC
>CAZOXJ010000465.1:0-1523 GCA_964583325.1 uncultured Lentimicrobiaceae bacterium | reverse complement strand
CGAAATGAAAACAGTTGTGGATTGCGAAATGGTAAAAGGAGAACATCAGGTTACTTTTAATCCTGGGAACTTGCAGACCGGGGTGTATATCTGCCGTTTACAAGCAGAGAATACTGTGGCAGCTCATAAAATGATATTGATCAAATAGATAAACGGAGGTAACAATTATGTATAAAAAAAGTCTTTTCGGAATATTTCTGGCGATGATACAAAGTGTTCTGCTTGCCCAACAATGGCAACCAGTATTGTCGGGAGTACTGATTAATAAATTTATTGTTTCACCATCTTATGCTGACGACGGAATAATATATGCCATCGATGAGGTAAGGGGATTGTACCGGAGTGCCGACCGAGGGCTTAACTGGGCAAATGTTTATGAACCTGCTGACATGAATGATCCTTCCGAATGGATTGTTGATATGGTAATTTCGCCTGATTTTGCTAACGATCAAACACTTCTGTTGATTGTTGGGGAGGGTTATGGGTTCCTGAAGCGGTCAACCAATGGGGGAAGCGACTGGAGTTATTTACCAACACCAGGGAATGAAGTCGTGCAAACCATCGCCTTTTCTTCGGATTATAGTAACGATCAGACCATCTTTTGCTGGACATTTAGTGGGGTTGCAAAATTCTGGAAAACAACCGATCCCGCCAATGGCTGGTCTTTTGTGTCGGTATTTTATATCCCCTTGGAGTTTGATTATTTGAAGTCAGCGGGAGGCGTGAGTAACAATCAAAGTCTTTTTAGCGGGGTTACCATTGGCGCTCACCTTTTACGATCGATAGATAATGGCGTTTCCAATGATAACATAAGTGGCTGGACAGGAGCCTCTGAGTTATTGGATTTTGACGTTTCTAGCGGATTTGCAAATGACAGTACTTTGTTTGCAGCAGTTCATTATTCCGACCAAAGCAATGTTATGTATAATGTGCATGGTGGGGATCCTTTCGCGTGGCAAATCTGTTATTCAACTACCCAATACGTTGCAGGTTTATCTCTCTCTCCATATTTTCTATCCGATCACACACTTATTATTGGTGTTGAACCCTCAGGTGTTTTTTTAAGTCCCAATGGAGGTGATTCCTGGTCAGAGATGAACGACGGACTTCTAAATTACCATATGTTATCGGTTTTAATATCAGAAGCGGATCCATTCGAAGCGTTCGCATCTACTTATCTTACAGGTGCCCTGCCTGATAAAATCTGGAAATTCAGTAAAGATAGCCTCACAGGTATCAACGATCAAGTGACTGAACCAGTGTGGTGTGTGCTATTAAAGAACTATCCCAATCCTTTTAACAAAGCCACCACACTTACATGGAAATTGCTTAAAGACATGCATGTGGCGCTAAAAGTCTATGATTTTACAGGCCGCGAAATTACAACATTAGTGGATTGTGAGCAGGCAATGGGAGAACATTCAGTTAAATTCGATGCAACCGGATTGCCCACCGGGGTATATTTTTATCAGCTCCAGGCATCTGGAAGAATTGAAACAAAGAAAATGGTACTTATTAAATAA
>CAZOXJ010000464.1:0-1526 GCA_964583325.1 uncultured Lentimicrobiaceae bacterium | reverse complement strand
GCTTATGAGAGTAAACACCATTAAACTTAAGGATATCGCTAAAGCTCTTAATCTTTCCATTTCAACGGTAAGCCGTGCTTTAAAAGACCATCCTGATGTAAAACCCGAAACCATTAAAGCGGCAAAACAATTGGCGGAGTTATTGCATTATAAACCTGATACCAATGCGTTGTCGCTCCGAAACAGGAAAAGCAAAATAATAGGCTATATTACACCAGAAATTTCCTATTTCTTTTTTCCTTCGGTATTGAAAGGGATTGAAGAAATAACCAACAGGAAGGGATACAATGTCATGATTCTTCAATCAAACGAAGACTACCTGAGAGAAGTTGACTGTGCCGAAACCCTGCTGTCGAATAATGTGGATGGACTGATTATTTCAGTTACCAAAGAAACAAATACTTTTCATCATTTCGACATGGCTAAGAGGGGAAATGTGCCCATTGTTTTTATTGATAAAGTGCCTAAAAATTATGAGGGGGATAAAATTTCGGTCGATGGTGAAGACGGGACCTTTAAAGCTATTGAATACCTGATAAATGAAGGGTATAAACGAATTGCAATCGGCCTGGGCAATCCGAATATTTCCATCTCACAGGATCGGTTGAATGGCTACCTTAGGGCATTGAACAAATACAATATCCCTGTTAATAACGAATATATTTATCACAGCAACAGCATTGATGAAGCCGAGCTCCTCACGCACACATTGCTGGAATTGCCTTCACCTCCCGATTCTATATTTTCCATCAGCGACCAGGTAGTAGCAGGTGTGATGATTGCTATCAACAAAAAAAATCTAAAAATACCTGAACAGATAGCAGTATCGAGTTTCAGCGACGAACCTTTTTGCTATATGTTTAACCCCCCGTTAACAACAGTTACACCCTTAGGATATGAATTGGGCAAAGAATGTGCTCAGCTTTTAATTGAGCGGATTGAAAGCAATGAGACTGATTATACTCCGATAGTTAAAAAGCTAAAGACCGAATTAATAATCAGGAAATCTACTTAGCCGGTGCGTATTTGAGGTTATCTGATTTGCTGTTGTTAAACAAAATATTATAGTTTTGACGAATATTAAAGAGTGTTGAATAAAGACAGATATATTAACAGGAAAACTTTTCTGAGGCTGGCAACTTTCAGTGTAGCTTCAGTATTTGTGGCACTTTGGAATAGTATGACCGGCAAAAGCAAAGAGTTATCGGAGCAACCTGTTGTAAGCAGGATCAATGCTGCAAAACTCGGAACCGGGATTTATTTGTTCGACAAATATATTGTCGTGAAATCTGCTGCTTCGCTAAAAGTCTTTTCTAATAAATGTACCCATGCCGGTTGCCGGATCAATAAGGAAATCGATGGTCAGCTGGTTTGTCCGTGCCATGGTTCAAGGTATGATTCATCAACAGGCCAAGTATTACAGGGACCGGCAGGACTTCCTTTAGCAACAATTCCTTTTAGCTCGGATACAAAAACCGGTGAAATCACAATAAAAATATAAAATTGAAAATTCCCGAAAACATACG
>CAZOXJ010000463.1:0-1535 GCA_964583325.1 uncultured Lentimicrobiaceae bacterium | reverse complement strand
GCTGCAAAGTTAAAGGATTGAAGCATACCGCTGCTGATTTTATGGATTTTTAATAGTCGGGAAACCTCTGGCTGATGTGATGGAAGATTTTTTTTAAGACGATGAATCCGTAAAATGAAATCCCTCTCAGGTTCAGTCCTTTTTTTTTAAACGGTTTGTCCGAAACTCTTCGTCGCATCCTATAGATTAATATCCTCTGATCATATTTTGTATTAAAAAGTAGTTTCTTGTTGACAATAGTCCGTTAATAATTACCTGTAACCTCATTATCAATACTATATAAATACAGGTCTTTGCGTACTAATAGGTTGACAATCTGCGCTTATTGCTTTGCGTCTTAGCGGTAAATATAAATCTAACGGAGTATTGTATTGATGCTCCTGAATGAAAAGGAATATGGCGAATAAAATAAATGTTCAAAACCATAAAACCTTACTTCCAAAAGAATGTTAATTTAAAGTTGAAAAGTGTACTTCAGTAAACAATCATATAGAAAAACCAAAAACACATCTTATGCAATCCGAAATTAAAACTATTGAAAATACCGACAAAGTTAAAAACAGTTCTTGTGGCTGCGGGTCAGGAGGATGCGGATCTCATTCCGGCAGCACAAAGGGTGAAGGCGAAAATCCTGAAATGAACCCTGATTTGCCTTCACGCTTTCAGCTTCTTCAGGAAGGCGACCGGGTTGTTGAGTTCGGATCCGGAACAGGAAGCGAATCTATTTCACTGGCCAGTATTGTCGGAAATAAAGGTAAAGTAATTGGAATCGATAAATCGGAACAAAATATTGAAACAGCACGTGGAATGCTTGATTCCTTAAAGGTTAACAATGTTGAATTCAGGTTAGGCGATATTGAAGCGGCTCCGGTACCCGACGAATATGCCGATGTTATTTACTCGACCTGTGTATTCAATCTGCAAACTAACAAACAGAAAGTTGCTGACGAAATGTACCGTGTGGTTAAACATAACGGTTATGTTTGTGTATCGGATTTTGTGATTCTTGAAGATATTCCCGACGAACTCCGCAAAGAAGCATCAGCCTTTGCCGGTTGTGTTGCCGGAGCTGAAAAAGTGGATGCGTTTATGAATTATTTCAGGAAAACCGGTTTTGCGCAGGGAGGCATAGTTGAAGTAAATAAATTGAAACTTCCCGATGAACTGTTGGAGAAATACCTGGATGCCGAAGGGATTAGAAAGTACAATGATATTAATTCGGACGAGGGTATTTTTAGTGTAGTGCTTGTGGTTGAAAAACCTGAACACTGTACCGCTGAAACCTGCTGCCACAATGCAGATAAACATAAAAATTAGTATCCGTGCAGAAGTTCTTCATGTAAATCGAAAATTTCGAAACATAAAAAATCCCGGAGGTTATCTCTGTCAAATTGAGGACAGATTTACTCCGGGATTCTTGCATTTAGTAAGTCCTGGTCAGCTTAAACCCGAATCCGGGACCAGTAATTATTTCTTCTCAAGCAGTTTAAAGAATTGATCAAGTTGTGGCAGAATAACGATACGGGTACGGCGGT
>CAZOXJ010000462.1:0-1537 GCA_964583325.1 uncultured Lentimicrobiaceae bacterium | reverse complement strand
ATAATCCCGAAGATATGAAACGCGAAAGCAAAGAACAGGAAAACTGGAGGCTCGAAGAGCAGGAAAAGTAGTGTGAAGCTCTTCTCCTGATTCGTCAGAAAATAAACCGCGCTCAAGCTGGCAAATCTAAAATTCTACAGAATCATAAGCCATAAAGTATACATTCGCATCAAAAAATTTAGCCGGACTTACTTTCGGATAGTGCTCAGCAACATCGAGCAAATCTTTTTCAAGTTCCTGAATATTGCCATTGTAAAAAATCTCCGGATAAAATCCTATGTATTGAACCTTCACAACATTTCCGTCGGTATCAAAAAATACCTTAAAGAAAACCTGCAGGCTCTCCTTCTGATTTTCTGTCTTTATTTCGCAGTATTTCTTTGAAAATAAAATCTTAGCCCTGTTTTTCAAATCTTTGTAAGCTTTTTCATTGTATATAGAAATAGGTTTGTTTGATTTAAAATAGTACTTTATCGTGTCTTCTATAACATACCCAGCAATCATATCGGAAGTTGATGTATGTAAACCCAGGAAATTGCTGTTGCAGCCAAAATCAAAGCTCGCAACGGGTTCATTCGATTTTGTATCATGAAAACTACCATTGATAACGGAGTCGTACCTGGGGTATTTTAAGATTTCGTAATACCTGTACTCCGACTTATCGGATAATATGCGTTTCCTGTCGTAATAAAATGTGTCAACTCTGGTGCAACAATCATGGTTAAACAAACCCGCAGCCTGCTTATCGAAATACTTGTTGGCGGCTATACCCAAGTCCAGGCAATAGCCAGAAGTATCGGCCAGTAACAATCGTGAAACAGCCCTGTTGTAATACACATCCTGATGTTTATAACTGCAAAGAGCCAGTGTGAGAAGCGAATCAGCCCCTGTGAAATCCCCCAGGTTGATAAGCTCTGAACCTTTGTTATAATAGTTGAGCCCGATGGAATCGAGATGAAAGAACTGAGCTTTTACACTCAGGGTTATTAACAAAACTGTGATCTGAAGTACAATTTTTCTCATTTCAATAAATATATCGTTATTTCTATACTTTACTGCTGCTATTTTTCAGCGGGTTGAACTATTTATATTGATAAGTTTTACCATCCAAACAGCGTTTTACTTAATCGCGCCCTCACAAATTTAGAAAGAATGAGTTGATATAAAAAAATAACTGAAAACCTTGTGGGGCTGCGGCATAATTAATCCTCACTGAATGCGTCAGGAAATAAGGCGTGCCCGAACGGATAACAGGAAAACTAAAGGCTCGAGGATCAGAAGAAATAAGTTTTTATACAATCGCAGAGAAGAGATCGGATATTCTGAATATGATTTCTTGTTATAGCAACTTTTTGATTGTTTAATGTTCCTAAAACTTATCAGATTGCAACGTTGAGAGCCAACATGTCTGATCGGCAATGCAATTGTATTCAGTATTTAGAATTTACGTTTAATGCGATTTTATGATTAAAACCAAAAAGTTAACATTTTCTTAACAACTGATATTCAATTATTTATAGTTACACATCTAAAACAT
>CAZOXJ010000461.1:0-1541 GCA_964583325.1 uncultured Lentimicrobiaceae bacterium | reverse complement strand
TCACACATAAACATGATTTCGACGAAACGGTTTTGCTGGCCTGTCTTCCACACGAGTTTGCATACCTTGGGATGATTGGGAGCAAACGCAAAGTAGCTGAAATCAGGAAAAACGCACTCGAAAATCACAATATCCCGGAGGAACAACTCAATAAAGTGGATATGCCGATCGGCATTCCATTTGCCGCCGAAACGCCTGCCGAAATTGCCATCAGCATTATCGCAAAAATGATCGACGTGAAAAATACCCTGAAAAAATCATGAGCTCCCCGCACGATAAAATTCAGTTTGTATTGAACGACAAAATCGTTACGGTAGATTTTAATGCAAATCCCGAATTGAAGCCAACCACAACGGTGCTCAACTACCTGCGCTCATTCCCATTTCACAAAGGAGTGAAAGAAGGCTGTGCCGAGGGCGATTGCGGTGCATGCTCTGTAGTAATTGCCGAAAATCATGAAGGGAAACTTACTTACAAAACCATCGACAGCTGCCTTGTTTTTCTGCCCATGATTCATGGCAAACAATTGATTACGGTCGAAAACCTGGCTGATTCAGGCAAACTGCATCCTGTTCAGCAGGAAATGGTTAACAACAACGGAAGCCAGTGTGGATATTGTACGCCCGGAGTTGTAATGTCGTTATTCGGACTTTATAAAAACCGCCAGAATCCGGATCGTGAAGTTATTGAAGATGCACTTACAGGAAATCTTTGCCGCTGCACCGGCTATCAGCCAATCATTAAAGCCGCTGAACATGCATGTTCGTGTGTTGATACCGATAAATTCAAAATTCACGAAACAAAAATAGCCGATCTGCTTGATGATATCAACCGGGATAAATCAACCGTTGAAATCTTAACTCCGTATCAGAACTATTACAAACCGTTGACATTACCGGAAGCGCTCAGCTACAGAAGAAAATATCCGCATGCAACCATCGTTAGCGGAGCTTCTGATACCGCTTTACGCCAGACAAAAAAACGGGAACTTTTAGCTGAAATCCTTGATATCTCAGATGTTGCGGAACTCAGGTATTTTGCTGAAGATGAAAAGGTTTTCAAAATTGGCGCCGGTCTTAATCTTGAACAACTGAAATCCTATTCAGCTGAAAATCTTCCTGCTTTGTATAAAATGCTGCAGATTTTCGGTTCTTTACAAATACGTAATCTAGCAACCATTGGCGGAAATATTGGTTCAGCCTCTCCTATAGGTGATACATTACCCTTGCTTATTGCTTATAAGGCAAAAATAAAACTACGATCGCCGGATTCCGAAAGGCTGGTAAACCTGGAAGATTTTATTAAAGGATATCGGTTTACAGATATACGTTACGACGAATTGATCACGGCAATTCATATCCCAAAACTTCCTGCAGATACTTTTGTACATTCCTACAAAGTTTCAAAACGCAAGGATCTTGATATTTCGACCGTGAGCGGCGGATTTTCGTTGCAACTGGAAGGAGGTCATGTGAAAGAAATTATTCTTGCCTTTGGCGGAATGGCCGACCGGCCAAAACGTGCTTCCGAAACCGAGCGTT
>CAZOXJ010000460.1:0-1568 GCA_964583325.1 uncultured Lentimicrobiaceae bacterium | reverse complement strand
ACAGGCAGTTTTATCCATAACGGTATTACCCGTTCCTATACCATTTTTGTTCCCTCAACCTGGTCGCCGGATAAGAATTTCCCGATGCTACTTGCGCTTCACGGGCTAACGCAAACGGGCAACGGGATGATGGGCTTTTCAAATTTCAATCTGTATGCCGAACAATACGGTTTTATTGTTGTGTATCCGAATGGTGTCTCCAACAGCTGGAATGTAGGATTTCCCGGCGGCTCAACTGCCGATGATGTGGGTTTCCTTTCAGCGCTTATTGATACGGTGAACGCTGCTTATGGCACCGACCTGAACCGGATTTATTCAACAGGGTTTTCGAACGGCGGATTTATGAGTTACCGACTGGCCTGTGAAGCAGGAGACAGGATTGCTGCCATTGCCTCGGTTGCCGGCACCATGACAACGGCATCGTTAACAGCCTGTCAGCCTTCGCGGAATATGCCTGTGATGCATATACACGGCACCAACGACTATGTAGTATTTTATAACGGAGGCTTTGGAAATACTTCTGTAAATGAAGTGCTTACATTTTGGAACACGGCGAATGAATGTCCCTCCATTCCAACCATCGAAAACCTGCCCGACCTGGTTCCGGAAGGATCAACTGTTCAGAAACAGACCTGGGCACCATGTGCGGATTCAACTGAAGTTACCTTCTTTAAAATTAATGGCGGTGGACATACCTGGCCTGGTTCGGTGGGAATCACAGGTTCGGGAAATACAAACCGCGACATTATAGCCAGCGAAGAAATATGGAAGTTTGTCAGCCGTTTTCAACTGCCGCAGGTGCATACCGGCACGAGGCTTATATCTGCCCAAAAGCTCAGTGTTTATCCAAACCCGGCAAAGGGCGAAACTGTTACAATCGAATTAGCACCATCAGCTTTTCCTTCGCGATTGGAAATATTTACACCCGATGGCAGAATTATTCATACACAGATTTTGAATCCCGGCATAAGGTTGTATTCAATCACTACGAGGGATTTATCCAAAGGGATATATTTTATAAAAGTATCGGATTCCCATATGCTTCAAAATGCAAAGCTGGTGGTACAATAAAAGGGAAGAAAAATAAATCTCATCATCGCCAAACATCTAAAATATTTATACATTTGTTTCATGTTACTGCTGTTAACTGCCAGAGATATTAAACATTATACTATTGAAAAACAGTGTATGGGATTAGCGAAATTTAAGGCGATTAATTTATCGGAACCAGTAATAAAAGCCAGCCGGATACAAAGAAATTGTTCTCCGGTGTTAATAATCTTTATTTTTTCAGCTGCTTCAGCAATCGACAAATTAATGCCTGCAACATCAGTATTTAATGAATCATACAATTGAATTATTTAAAAACACTTTACCAAATAAATATAACACTCACTCAATCGGTGCTCAAACCCTTCCACTTATTAACCACTTTTAAAAATTATTACACATGAAAAAAATTGCTCTACTGGCGTTTACGCTCCTGCTTATTACTACTGCCTGCAAAAAAGATGAGGCAGATCCTGATCTTACTATTGACAAAACCTCTTTTAATCTTACTTACCACC
>CAZOXJ010000459.1:0-1571 GCA_964583325.1 uncultured Lentimicrobiaceae bacterium | reverse complement strand
TTTACACAACAAGCATTTTTTATACCTATAAAAATTGGAATACGATTCTGAAAAATTTTACTTCTAACGTACTATTTTGCTAATCAAACAGAGACATGAAAAAGTTTTTAGCCATTGCTGTAATAATCTCGCTGGTATCCTGCGAATACATTGGACCTGGATATAAATATGAGGAAGGACACTTACCTGAAAGCCCCATTAACCTCGAACTATTTAACAGCGAATACGACGACTACAACTCCACAGCACCTTCGCTCGGCAGGCTGATCCCTTTTTGTTTTTCGACAAACAGAAACAGTCAGGGTGGCAATTTTGACATAATTTATCAGCCAATGAATGTTAATTTCGATAAAACTTCCGGCGTATTGAAAGTAACAAATGATTATGCGAACTGGAGCATCTTTATATCGGAATACGGAATTATTCAAAATGCAATGAATAAAATAAATACCTCGGGGAATGAATTCGGGCCCTATTTAACTTATTATCAAAACAATGGTTTTATTGATTCTGATTTCCTGTTGCTGTATGCCACTGACCTGGATGGCAACTTTGAAATAAATTATACTTTTAACAAGGATAAATCAGCATTTTCCCAAGGCAATCCTGTTCAGTTTCTAAATTCAGGATTTGATGATTTATATCCCTCGTTTAATGCAGATTTTTCCAGAATTTATTTTTGCTCCGACAGGGAAAATGAAAACTTCGACATGTTTTATGTAAATATCAGCAAAACGGATAAAGAAATAATTAAAGTATTGTCCGACTCCAGTTATAAGGAAGTTTTTAAAGCAGAAACTTTGTCGAGTGATTACGACGATAAATGTCCGTATATTTTTGGTAATATGCTGATATTCACTTCAAACAGACCCGGAGGATATGGCGGTTTTGACTTGTATTATTCAAAATATGAAAACGGGAACTGGAGTGCGCCAACAAACTTTGGTTCAAAAATAAACTCACCCTTTGATGAATACCGACCCATTCTTTTCGACGAAGAAATAGATTTCGAAAAGGATATGATGGTTTTTTCATCAAACAGAACGGGCGGAAAAGGAGGATTTGATTTGTATTTTGTTGGCATACCAATAAGCGAATAAGGCCATCTTTTATCCGAACTAAGTGAATCTGAGCTATCGACTAACTTAGTGAACTCTTTGAGCCTTAGAGTCTTCGTGGCATTGAGCATATTTGCCACAAAGTCACAAAAACACTAACATTCACTAAGATAAAGTAACGTCGGGATTTTTCTATGAATAGTTCAAGTTAATTTGATAGCCTGGTAAAAAAAATAGCAGAATAACTTTAAACCGGATAATCCACTAAACCTATGGATTGAAATCGCACACATAAACCTTTCAATGATTTTATATCAATTAACTTTGGGTCATTGAAAACAGAATTTAAGGACTAAATCCAACTATATGCAAAACGCTTAATTCGTAATTGTTTCTCAATAAACTAACATATTACTTTTTGCTTGTCTGCCTGATCCTCATGGCAGCACCTCGGCTTATTGCCCAAAACCTAAATAAAAAAATCAGCATCGAGGCCTACAATCAGCCTCTTGG
>CAZOXJ010000458.1:0-1591 GCA_964583325.1 uncultured Lentimicrobiaceae bacterium | reverse complement strand
CTGGAACCAACCGCTACCGAAAACCAGATAAAACTTTTATTTGCTGCTGAATATAACGACAATATGATGGTTCGTGCCGATAAGGAAAAAATCCGCACAGTACTTACCAACCTGATGCTGAATTCGATAAAATACGGCAAGGAAGGCGGACGTACCAAAGTAAGTTTTTACGATATGGACGAGAACTACTTGATCGAAGTTTCGGATAACGGTGTGGGCATTGAGGAACAGCATATTTCGCGGCTTTTCGAACGTTTTTACCGTGTTGACAAACACCGCTCACGTGCGCAGGGCGGTTCAGGGTTGGGATTAGCTATTGTTAAACACATCATCGAAGCCCACGACCAAACCATAAATGTACGCAGCGCTCCGGGAGTGGGAAGCACGTTTTCGTTTACATTGAAAAAGGTTTAATTCTTAGGGTATTCTGAATTTCTTTTATTGTCGGATTCCTGTCTGAAAGCTTTTAATGAAATACCTTTTTTTGCAGATATAGCACGTTTTAAAGAATTTACAGAGCCAAATCCACAACATTGCGCTAATTCTTCGTTGCTAAGTCCCGGATTTGAAAGCATTACCTGTTCGAGCTCCTCAATACGAAAACCATTTACAAAGGAGCAAAAATTGGTGTTGAAATGTTGATTAATCACTGATGAAATATAAGTGCGGTTAGTGCCAACCACTTTCACTAAATCCATAATAGTAAGTTCACTGTTTAGGTAAATCCTATTGATGTGGAATTCAGTGATAATCCTTCCAAGCAAAGCTTTGCTGTCTTTAGCTGTTAGCCCACCTGGGTTAACCTCATTCAATGAATTACTTACTTCCTCTTCACAGGAAGGATTCATGATTTTCTGCTTTATTCCCGAATCGCCTATAATGAACAGCAGGAATGCAAACATCGACCATCCGGCATAAATCAAGGCGTCGAATGGTATAATAAGAAACCGCCCTGTTAATACAATTACCAGGGAAACAAATCCGATTGCCAGAAGTGAGTTATTCAATCTTTTAACATTCCTCAGTTTTGTGTCCTGTATATCCGAATAAAACTGCTCAGCTATATGTCCATATTTTTTCATCAGGGTGTAATTACTTATCATTGATATAATTAAAGTCAATATGAAAGTAATTTTAACTATTATCCGCATTACGGTCAGAAATGTAATAGCCGGACCCGACTTTGCTTCCGGCAGCAAATGATACAACCACAACTTGTAATCATTCAAGGGAGTTAATAGTACAGCGAAACCATATACCAGGCCAATTATCAATGGAACAATAAAATACCGGGTATGCGCTCTGAACGAGAACTTCTTGTCCACCGTCAGCAATCGGAAATAGATATGATACAGCGGAAAAATTGTTATCCCAACCAGTTGCAGGGGTATATCAAAATATATATAAACATCGGGGAAAGGTGCAAAATATAAAAAGTGAGCTGTAAATATCAGGGCTGCAAAAAGCATAAACTTTGAGAGAAACAACCTCGGATTACTATACTCATTTTTATTTCCTGCCAGGGCAAAAGCCCAAAAAATGCTGACAAAGACGGGGGCAAGCAAAAATATAGTTCTGAACATAAAATGCA
>CAZOXJ010000457.1:0-1595 GCA_964583325.1 uncultured Lentimicrobiaceae bacterium | reverse complement strand
GAATAATTTTGCAGATTAAACCAGTTGATTTTCAGGCAAAACAATTTAAGTCGGTACTTAACGGGGTAATTGAGCAGCTTAAGGATACACATACCGAAACTGCTGATGACCTTCAGCGGGTTACTGATGTAAAACCTGATGACCGGCAGGTAAGCGATTTGCTTTTTGCCAATATCTTAGTTAAGCACTTGAAAAGCAACGCAATAGTACTGGCTAAAAACGGACAGCTTTTAGGCGCAGGGTGCGGAATGACCTCCAGGGTTGATGCACTGAAACACGCCATTTCGAAAGCTGCTGAGTTTGGCCTCGATTTGCACGGAGCTGTTATGGCTTCGGATGCTTTTTTCCCGTTTGCCGACTCCGTAGAGCTGGCACACAAAGCAGGGATTACAGCAGTGATACAGCCGGGAGGCTCAGTGCGCGACAACGATTCAATTGACTATTGCAACAAAAATGGAATTGCAATGGTTTTTACAGGGATCAGGCATTTCAAACACTAGTAAATTATCCCTTTATTGGGTATTTAAATGATTAACAACGCATTAAATAAAAGGAAGAAAATATAGATGGGACTTTTTTCATTTCTTACCAAAGAAATAGCGATGGACCTTGGCACTGCCAATACCATCATCATATATAACGACAAGGTAGTAGTTGATGAACCCTCAATTATAGCTATTGAACGCAATACCGGTAAAGTACTTGCCGTAGGCAAACGTGCACAGATGATGCATGGCAAAACCCACGAAAATATCAAAACTATCCGTCCGCTTCGCGATGGCGTAATTGCTGATTTTCAGTCGGCGGAATACATGATACGTGAGTTTATAAAGATGATCGGCCCAAGCCGCAGCCTTTTCCCGCCTGCCTTACGAATGGTTATCTGCATTCCTTCAGGTATTACCGAAGTGGAAGAACGTGCCGTAAAAGACTCAGCCGAACAGGCCGGTGCCAAAGAAGTACGCCTTATCCACGAACCTATGGCAGCTGCTATCGGAATTGGAATTGATGTGCTCGAACCTACCGGAAACATGGTTATTGATATCGGTGGTGGTACCAGCGAAATTGCGGTTATCGCTCTTGGCGGAATTGTAAACAACAAATCAATACGTATTGCCGGCGACGATTTTAATGCTGATATTGAAGAATATATGCGTAAGCAGCATAATATCAATATCGGGGAACGTACATCGGAACTTATCAAGATTGAAGTAGGTTCAGCGCTTACCGAAATTGATAACCCGCCACCTGACTATGCCGTACATGGACGCGATATGCTCACCGGTATTCCGAAAGAGATTTATGTAAATTACGCCGAAATTGCTCACGCACTCGACAAATCCATTTCGAAAATTGAAGCCGCCGTGCTGAATGCACTCGAAATGACACCCCCCGAACTGGCAGCCGATATTTTTAAAACCGGTATTTACCTGGCAGGCGGAGGTTCGTTGTTGCGCGGACTCGATAAGCGGATTCATATGAAAACAAAATTGCCCGTGCATGTAGCCGACGATCCATTACACGCTGTTGCCCGCGGAACCGGCATTGCACTCAAGAATTTTGATAAGTTCACCTTCCTGATTAAATAATTGAAT
>CAZOXJ010000456.1:0-1616 GCA_964583325.1 uncultured Lentimicrobiaceae bacterium | reverse complement strand
TTTTCGCTCGCATTCAGCCAAACAAATTATTTTAAAATACTGCACACCCCCGCTGAGGAGTTTCCGGATGAAGTAGTTGAAACTGAAACAGGCGATATGATTATGATTCACTCAACTTATATTGATGGTGGTTTTACCAACTTTGCTTCATTTATAAAATTAAATCAGAATGGGGATACTTTAGCAAACCGGATAATAAAAAGAGCGGAAAATTATTATTCCTACTCACGGGTTATAAAACTACCACAGCCTTTTGGCCAGGCAGAGCAATATGCTGCAGTTGGAGCCGCTTACAATCATCTTGGAAGTACTATTCTGACTACACAAAATAAAGTACTCTTTTATACTTTTAACAGTAATCTTGATTCCCTATCCAGTGCTGAAATTAATTTGCCCGATTCACTCTATATATGGGGATTGCGCGATGCTATTCAAACTAAAAACGGGCATATAGTATCTTTAATTGACGATATGCTCCATAAAAAAGTACTGATTCTTAGGTCTTCAATAGGTGGTGATTCGATTTCTTTTAATCAGATTGTCCCACAAAATACCTCCTACGTTTTTTCGATTATGGAAAAACCTGAATCTGACGGATATTACTTTACTTCAGATGGGTATTTCAATGGTATAATCGGATATGCCTTTAATTATATCATTACCCTTGATACTAACCTCCAGTATGTAAAACAAGATTCATTACCAGGCTCATGCGCTTTTTATTCCCATATCAGACCTTTTAACAATAGTATATTGGTAGGAGGGCGGGCAAAGCGTATTTGGTATAATGCCTCTCCGGTATATCTAACTGAGGAATATTGCATTGAAAAACTTGATAATGCATTGCAACCTGTAAAACAGGTATTTCTTTCGCATGTAGTTCTGAACCATTCAGGAGATTCGGAAAACGACACGATTTCGTACCCGGCACTGTCGCGAAACTTTGATTTTGTTGATTCTAATAATATTTATACAGCCCATTACAGGGAGTATCCCTGGACATTTTATCCAGCGATTTACAATTATTTTGTTGTTTCAAAATTCAATTCGAACCTTGATTTGCTGTGGCAGTATTATTTCGGGTTCGATGCTTACTATTTTGTGTGGCAAATTACAGCACTAAAAGATGGGGGATGTTTTGTTAGCGGCAACCGGTACGATTATCAAACCCAAAACCAGGAATACGATATCTTTTGCCTAAAGTTGGACTCAACTGGAATTTTCACTTCAGCAGACGAATCAAATATGGCCATTCATTCAGCTGTAGTGTTTCCAAACCCGGGTACCAATATTCTACACCTGGAATCGGGGCCACAGGTACTTGGCAACTACTTCCAACTATATGATTTACAAGGGATAAAAGTGAGTGAAGAGAAAATAACAGCCAGCCAGCAACAGATAAGTACAGGCAAGCTGCTCGCAGGCATGTATATCTGGCGTATTGTTACCAACGGAAAAGTAATTGATTCGGGCAAATGGATTAAAGCGGAGTGATTCTGATATTGGATGTCGGATTTGGGATGTAGGATGTCGAATGTGAGATGTAATATGTCGGATGTGGAATGTAAGATGTGGGATGTGGTTAAGTCTCCCCCTCTCCTTGTCTCCCCTTCTCC
>CAZOXJ010000455.1:0-1617 GCA_964583325.1 uncultured Lentimicrobiaceae bacterium | reverse complement strand
CGGAAAACATGATCCTGAACATCGCCGGCAGCAAACACACCTTCGATATTGGTACGTGTACTTCCGGGTATGGTTTTAATATATCCCTGGTTGTCCAGGTCAAGCTGACCTTTAAAAATGTCGGTATTGGGAGTGTGACCTATGGCAACAAAAAATCCCTGGATCTCAATATTTTTGATTTCGCCGGTTTTTGCGTTTTTCAGCCTGGCACCGGTTACCACTTTTCCATCGCCGGTAATTTCTTCGGTAACATGATTCCAGATTATTTCGATATTAGGCGTATTCATTACCCTGTGCTGCATCGCTTTTGAAGCACGAAGTTCGTCGCGGCGAACGATCATATAAACTTTACGACCCAGTTTTGCCAGGTAGGATGCTTCTTCACAAGCTGTATCGCCACCTCCGACAACTGCAATATCCAAACCCCGATAGAAAAACCCATCGCAGGTAGCACAAGCCGAAACGCCATGGCCATTGTATGTTTTCTCCGATTCGAGCCCAAGCCATTGTGCTGTGGCACCAGTTGCAATAATAACTGTTTCAGCTTCAATTACTTTGCCACTATCAGTAGTAGCTTTAAACGGTCGGTTTTGGAAATCGGCTTTTTCAATAATTCCGAAACGAACATCCGTACCAAAACGCTCGGCCTGGTGCTGAAGGTCTTCCATCATTACAGGACCGGTAACGCCTTTCGGATAACCGGGGAAATTATCAACTTCGGTAGTGGTAGTTAGCTGACCGCCCATTTGCATTCCGGTATACATTACCGGTTTAAGATCAGCACGCGCAGCATAAATAGCAGCAGTATATCCGGCAGGACCGGAACCTATGATAAGGCATTCAACTTTTTCAAATTCAGATGATGACATGATATGGTTATATTTTTTGTGGGTGCAAAATTAATGTATTAAGTCGTATGGACATAAATTATACCACTGTTAAATAAGTCAAATATCTCAACAAAAAAGCTGACATGAATATGACAGATTGGCGGACACAAAATGCCTTTTCACTTATTGATGAGCATAAAATCTCTCCATTTTTTTGCATACGAATATCCTGCAAACCAATAAATCCATAATGCTCAGAAAATTTATATTTTCCTGATGCATCCTTTTCCCTTGTCTTTCATTAACTTTGTATCAATACCTGTTCAACACACAAAGAAATTGAACCGATACTATTTCTACTCAGAAGGCCCTAAAACCAAGGGAAATCAATTAATTTAAATACCATGGACGAAAGTTGGATCATCATTATCACTGTCGCGGTTGCGGCGCTAGCTTTAATCATCTTTTTGATTATCCGTAATCTAAAAGATGCCAAAGAGCTTGAACAAAACATAATTAACGAGGAAAAAACATCTCTTCCGAAAGAGGATGACACAGAAATAGATACAAATGATTGATTATTTAATCTCAACTTATATTCATCTGCAGGTCGTTACGTTAAAGAATGTGGACGATAAACAAATGCATATACAAATTAAGAGTCATTTAGAAAAGAAAAAATCAAAGCTTTGATTTTTGAACAGTAAAATCCTTACTTTTGCACCCTTCAAGGATCGGGGTGTGGCGCAGTTGGCTAGCGTACTTGCATGGGGTGCAAGTGGTCGTC
>CAZOXJ010000454.1:0-1619 GCA_964583325.1 uncultured Lentimicrobiaceae bacterium | reverse complement strand
CCTATTATGCAATCAGCGGATATCCAACAGCAACGTTCGATGGTAAAAATGCAGTCGTTGGCGGAAGTCATACCGCAAGCATGTATTCATCATACCTGCCCAAATACAACTTATGTATCGCTGTCCCTTCGCCTGTTGATATCACTTACACTATGACACAAAACGGCCAGCAATTTGTTTTTGACTTTACGGTTACTAAAGTTGCTGATTTGCCTAACAACCAGGTGGTTCTGCATTTTGTGGTAACACAATCAGATATCACCCAGTCGTGGCAGGGACAAACCCACCTGAATTTTGTAACCAGGCTTATGGTTCCTGATCAGAATGGTACACCCCTCGATTTCACCAGCACGAATGTGCATAATGTAAATATTGTTGCTAATATAGATCCATTGTGGCCAATGGAAGATCTTGAGTTTGTTGCTTTCGTTCAGGATAATGCTACCAAAACAATTCATAATACCGCTCGTCCGGTAAAAACTGATTTTGTTGCTGCTACTTCAACCAATATCTGTCAGAATAATTTTATTATTTTTGAAGATAACAGCGTTGGCCGTCCGGCTTCAATTACATGGTTGTTCCCAGGTGGAAATCCGGGTTCTTCCACATCATCCGAAAATCAGACTATTATGTATAATACACCCGGAAGTTATGATGTTATGATGATAAGTACTACCGGGCTAAGTGTTGATACCGTTTTAAAGGAAGACTATGTTACCATTCGTCCGGGAGCTGAAACAACTACTCCGGCAGGCCTCACCTTGGTTTGTACAAATAACTTAAATCAAACTACAGATTATACAACCATAAGTGCATCAGCTTCGGCTTATACCTGGGATTTATATCCTGCAAATGCCGGTACAGTTGCCAACAATGGTGCAACCTGCACCATTACCTGGGCTAATAACTGGTATGGAACTGCAAGCCTCAGGGTTAGAGGTACCAATGATTGTGGTTTAGGTGCATGGACCGAATATATGGATATTCTTTGTACATCGTGTGTTGGTGTTGATGAGAAAGAAAGTTCTCAGCCGGTAAGTGTTTATCCTAATCCTGCTTCAGCAAATATGAATGTATCCGTGAATACAGGAACATCAGATGTACTTACTCTAAAACTTTTAAATTCGCTTGGAGCAGCTGTTTATACCCAAACAATCAGTACATCCGGTAAACTAAATCATGCTATCAATGTTTCTAAACTGTCAGAAGGAATGTACTTCCTTGTTGTAGAAGGCAAGAAACTGAATTACACACAAAAAGTCACAGTACAGCACTGATTTTAATTATAAATTTTAAGAGCCTGTTTTTATAGCAGGCTCTTTTTTTGTGCCATCTAAAATGATGTCATAAAGTAATAAGCAAATAGTGACGACTTAAATTTAGAATAGTTAAAAAAAGAGTCAGTTTCTAAAGATTTTCCGGGGTGTAGTCACCCCTCTCCTTTTTTCAAGGAGAGGGGAAGGGGGTGAGGTTTCTGAAAAGTGTAGAACGAAAAGTTTAAAGTGAAAAATACTCCTAATATTCATACTCCTAACTTTAGCACCCAACAGCCCACATCCTTTAAATTTTTCTCCCTTCCATATTACTTTTTTGCTGAAATTTGACAATTCTAATTCAAG
>CAZOXJ010000453.1:0-1622 GCA_964583325.1 uncultured Lentimicrobiaceae bacterium | reverse complement strand
ACATCCCACATTATTTATTCCTCTTTCGGAGTTTCCGGCGCATCATCCGGGTTTCTGAAAACATCATCCTTATGTAGCGGCCTGCTCGAGAAGCGCCATTTAAACCCTTTCAGAATGCGTTGATCGGCAGGTACATCTTTATCGGGAAACATATTTCCAGCGGGCTTGTCAAAATAAACAATCCGTTCAATTTTGCTGTCGTTAACGTAAAGCCTCATTTTGCTTCCTGCCGCTTTGTTAACACCAATCAGTGCTTTATCATCTTCACGCACATAATACACGGTTTCAGCGTTACCGTTCACATCAATACTCGATAGTTCATTATTAACAAAAAAGCCGATCATATTTTTACCCCGGATCTGGTTGTATGTTTCATTGGTATCTTTCGATACAATAAAAGCAGTGCTGTACATGAAAATCTGCTTTATCGAATTTTTACCGGTGTGTATTTTAATGGTATCGGCTGTAAGCTGGTTTTCATCCGACCATAAAACCGGCATTTTGTACATGCTTATAACTGAATCGGCAAAATTGAAGTTCAGCGAATCGCAGGTGCCCTGAATATCGGTCCTGTAAAACCGGGTGTTGTGATAGGCAAACAATTCTTTGGTTTCGTTTTTTATGGTGTCGAAAGCAGCCATCAGAGTATCTGCATGCAAATAAAGGGTATCCTTATTATCGCCCATTATAGCTACAGCGTTATCAGTAACAAAAGTGTATCCTTTTGCCCTCCAGTATTCGGCAAAGTTTCCTTTGATAATTACGTTCTGAACGGTATCAGTCATAACTACATTACTTACAGCCTTACCGTATTTCAGCTTCTCGTCATAATAAAGACTGTCGCCGGTAAGGCGCCTGTTATCATCAACTAAGAGTGCATTAATACTGAACCGCGATTTACTGGTTACCCTGTCATATTCACCATCTTCGCAATACATATAATTATCCTTGCCCCGCATAATTGTAGGCCCGAGGAAATAGGAGATGCGCGTTACCGTATTGTATTTCAGGGTATCGCAGTTTATTTTATAGTCGGGATTTGTAAGTACTACATCGTCCCTGAAATACATAAGTTTCTTATTCGTGTGGTAAAAACATCTGCGGCTGGTGAGCACATTGTCGCCATTTACCATTTTGCCACCCGAAGTGTAATTTGCAATCCCTGTTTTACGGTCGAAAACCATAAAGTCGGTGGTGAGTGTTGTTTGTTTATCAACGAGTCGGACATTTTTGCTGACAGTTGCTATTTTACTATCCCCTTCGTAATGAAGAATATTCCCGTAGAGGTTCAGCGTATCGCTCGATTTGATGCGTACATTTCCAAAACAATCCATATTGTTTTCAATCTCATTGAGCCATGCACTGTCGCAATACAGGTATGCTCCCTCATGCTCGAAAACAGGTCTGCCGGTTACCCGCACAATGTCAGGCATATTGCTTGAGTGCTTAAGTTCACCTGCTGAAATAATATTTATCCGAAGCCGCTGGGCCCGCGCTGATTGCGAAGACGAAAGCTGGAAACAGAGACTTACAGCAATTATTACTATGTATCGGAATTTTAACATTATGCGATAAAAATTAGGGCAAAGGTAAGGATTGTTGACTAATAGTAAGTGCAGGGA
>CAZOXJ010000452.1:0-1642 GCA_964583325.1 uncultured Lentimicrobiaceae bacterium | reverse complement strand
TCGCTCGGCTCGCAATGACAACTCGCAATGACAACTTGCAAAGACAATGAAAAGTGATAAATGAAAAGTAGGGAGTTGGGGGTAGGGAGTGTGGGAAAGTGTTTCAGTGTATCAATGCGGCCTATAAATATATAACGTTATCGTAATCGATTCCGGTTTGCCGGCTAATAGATTTCAGTGTAATAATTGTTATTTTTTTTCGTCCGGCAGGGATATTTGTTTTAATCTTTTTATAGCTTCTTCAAGTCCGGCAACAACTACACTATGATTCAGCTGGTAGGCGCTTCCTGTAATTGGTGCAATAACAAAAGTATAGTCAGGATTTATAACGGACAGGGCATCCCAATTGCCCTTTGTGAGTTGCGGCGCTGCAGATGCTTTACATTCAATAGCTATTTTTTGATTGCCACGTACAAGCACAAGGTCAATCTCGCTTCCTGTGGCGGTGCGGTAAAAGTAAGGAGTCCAGTCGGGCATATTCTCAATACTGTTTTCTATAACCAATCCTTCCCATGATGATCCAAATACCGGATTTCCCATAAGGCTGTTAAAATCAGGGATTAGCAACAAGCGGTTAAGGATTCCTGAATCGCGTATATATACTTTAGGCGATTTTACAAGCCGTTTTTTAACGTTTGCTTCGTATGGTTGGAGGGTGCGTAGTATATAGGTCTGCTGAAGCAGATCAATATACCTGCGTACAGTTGGATGAGTGATCCCCAGCGATTCGCCTAATTTGGAAGCATTGAGTAGTTGTCCCTGGCTGTGAGCACACATTAGTAATAAACGGCGTAATAGTAGCGCCGGAATCGGAAAGCCCAACTGCGGGATATCACGTTCGATATATGTCCGGATAAAATTTTCGAGCCAAAGCATGCTGTCTGTATCAGTCAGCCCCAGGTAGCTCTCGGGAAACCCGCCACGTAACCAGTACCGCTGTAATGAATACCCAGGTTCTGTATTCACCTCATTGAGAAGAAAAGGCGAAAGTTCTGTTAATCCAATCCTTCCGGCCAGGGATTCGGAACTTTTTTGTATTAATTCCTGCGATGCTGATCCTAACAGTATAAAGCGGCCGTTGCGCCTGTTTTTATCAATGGCACTGCGCAAAACAGAGAAAAGGTGAGGGACAAGCTGGATCTCGTCTAAACATATTACAGCTTCGCTGTTTGCTTCAAAAAACAGGTTTGGCTCCGATAGCTTATTCAGGTCCTCGTAATCCTGCAAATCAAGATATACAAGTGGTTTAATGCTCGCGCTCAGCATTTTAACTAAAGTTGATTTCCCGCACTGTCTTGGTCCGAGTACAGCAACAGCCGGAAATACTCCAAGATATTGAAGGACAGTTGATTCCAATTGGCGGGAAAGTAAGCTATGCATATTGTAAATGTGATTTTCAATTTGCACAAATATAGTTTAAATGTTTTATTATAGGTTGGTTATTTTGCTTTTTTTTATCCGGATTGAAAAGTTTATCAAGAAAAAAAAACGAAAAGCTTTAGCGAAGCGGAAATTGGAGTGAAACGGAAACTAAGTTTGGCATGTTGGCGCTTTGCGCCATGAATAATGGATAATGAACTTAGCGCAGCGATCTCACGAACGAAGTGAGTAATATTGAATAATGAATATCGAATAATGAATA
>CAZOXJ010000451.1:0-1678 GCA_964583325.1 uncultured Lentimicrobiaceae bacterium | reverse complement strand
TATTCTGCGGCATCCGTTTCAGCGGCAAGCAGTATAATGTTGCGGTTGAATAAGCGGGATTCTACTTCGAGGAGTTTGCAGTACATGGGGGGAAGTATAGTGGGTTAATCAATCAATCAATCAATCAATCAATCATTCAATGATCATGTTAAGCTGACTTAAAGCATATAATGGCAGGTTGGTAAGCCATTCCTGAACACGAAAGTCGGACATAGATATGCGAATGGAGTTACCTGGCGCATACTTCTCATAATAAACTTTCAGGCTCTTGGCATGAAGGTTTTCCTCGGCTTTTACTTCGATAGGGTAAACGCCCCCTTTATACTGTATCACAAAATCAACTTCTGCTGCTGATCGTTCGGCCGACCAGTAATGCACAACACATTCAGATCCACTTTTCAGCTGTTGCAGAACATATTGCTCAGTTAATGCTCCTTTAAATTCTGCGAATACAGCATTCCCATCAAGCAATGTTTTTACGTCAAGATCGCCCATGGCTGCCATTAAACCAGTATCAACAATAAATAGTTTAAACGCGCTAATGTCTTCATAGGCTTTTAATGGAATGCCCGGTTTCGTAATCCGGCAAACTTTATGTACCTGTCCGCAGTCCGTAAGCCATGCTATTGCCATTTCATACTCTTTGGCTCTCGATCCTTCTTTTATCAAACCATAAACAAATTTTCGGTTTTCTTTAGCCAATTGAGCTGGTATTGAATTCCATACCATCCTGATACGAGGAACAATGGCTGTAGGCGCATGTTTGGAAAAGTCGAGTTCGTATGCGTTTATAATCTGTTTCTGAATGTTGCGAACTTCCTGGTAATTTTCGGATTCAATGAATTTCGAAACAGCTTCGGGCATGCCTCCAACATAGTAATACTGCCGGAGTCGTTGTATAAATTTAGATTTGAATGTTGTTATTAATTTCCAATCCTGGGTGTTGAGTAATTCGGCAAGACTGCTATCTCCGGTTGCATTCAGAAATTCGGGAAAGCTTAGAGGCTGTAAATCCATAAATTCGACTTTGCCTACGGGAAATGATATACCGCTGTGAAGGGATACTCCCAACAGGGAACCTGCAGCAATAACATGGTATTGTGGGGCATCTTCGCAAAAATACTTTAGTGCCGTTATAGCTTCTGGTATTGATTGTATCTCATCAAAGATCAACAAGGTATTGTCTGCTTGTATCGTTATTCCTGATTCGATCTGTAACGCCATAATTATCCTGCGGATGTTGAAATCATCATCGAACAAGGATTTTAACTGTTTTGTTTTCTCGAAGTTTATATATACAGTTTGTTTATATTCCGTATTGCCAAATTCCTTCATCAACCAGGTTTTGCCTACCTGCCGGGCTCCCCTGATAATAAGTGGTTTGCGCGATGACTTATTTTTCCAGGCTATTAATCCGCTTATTTTGTCTCTCCTCATGTTCTTTTATTTGTACAAATATACACTAATTCGTACGAATATATGTAAATCGATGCGTATTTTTAAATCATTTTGTGCAGTGTATGGGCGGTGAAAATGCAACTCAGGCTAAGCAGGGCAAAGGATCAACAGTAGTATCACTGTATTACAACACAGTTGGAGTGCATTAACTGAAGCACAAACCTGCAACTGATGCTCTTACTATCCTGAACTCCACAAACCGGAAACCCATATCCTCAAA
>CAZOXJ010000450.1:0-1683 GCA_964583325.1 uncultured Lentimicrobiaceae bacterium | reverse complement strand
GATGCAGGTAAAGGCAAAGAGTTTGAAGATGGAAAACTGAAACTCGACGATCTGCGTACCATTGCGCTTTCGGAAGGTGAACCGGCAACCACCAGCGGCAAACAGGAAAAGTACGAACAGCTTATTAATATGTATATCTGATATGGGAAACAAGATTCAAACGCTTAATCAAAGCGGTGGGAATTTAGGCTATGTTGCTGTTCTTACTTTTATTGCTACGCTGGGCGGACTGCTGTTCGGATACGATACTGCAGTGATTTCAGGAACGGTAAGTTCACTTAAAGTCGTATTCATCGACCCCAATAACTGGACCGAAACCGTTGCTAATTCATGGCACGGGTTCCTGGTTTCGTCGGCATTGATAGGTTGCATTATCGGAGGACTTGCCGGGGGACTTGTCAGCGTTAAACTTGGCCGTAAAAAAGGACTTCTGCTGGCTGCTGTTTTGTTCCTGATTTCGGCGATCGGCTCGGCAATGCCCGAAATGTTTTTCCGTCCGATCGGTCAGGCTGATCATACTTTTATGTACCACTTTATTGTTTACCGCATCATCGGCGGAATAGGAGTGGGCCTGGCTTCCATGCTTTCGCCAATGTATATTGCCGAAATGTCGCCTGCTAATATGCGCGGTAAACTTGTGTCGTGGAACCAGTTCGCGATAATCTTCGGTATGCTGGTCGTATATTTTGTCAATTACAGCATTGCCCTCAACGGTGATGCAACCTGGCTCGACAGTATGGGATGGCGCTGGATGTTCGCTTCCGAAATAATTCCAGCAGCGCTGTTTCTGATTTTATTGTTCTTCGTTCCCGAAACACCGAGGTACCTGGCACTGAAAAACAACGAAGAAAAGGCAATGAAAATCCTGAGTAAAATCAACGGACCCGCAGTTGCCGGTATTGTGATGGATGAAATAAAAGCCACGCTCAAGGCAACTTCAGGAAAATTGTTTAGTTATGGATACGTGGTTATTATTGCCGGAGTTTTACTGTCTGTTTTTCAGCAGTTTGTGGGTATAAATGTGGTTTTGTATTACGCTCCCGAGATATTTAAAAACCTGGGATCAAATACCAACGATTCGCTTATGCTTACAATCATCGTAGGAATCATTAATCTTTCATTTACGGTTCTGGCCATATTTACAGTTGACAGGTTCGGACGAAAACCTTTACAGATCATTGGCGCTTTAGGTATGGCTTTGTTTATGTTCATGCTGGGGTTTTCATTTTTCTTTGGAAAACTGGGCGTAATAGCAATGGTTTCGATGCTGGGATATGTGGCTTGTTTTGCATTTTCGTGGGGGCCTATCACCTGGGTTTTGCTTTCGGAATTATTTCCGAATAAAATACGTGGAGGTGCAATGGCAATTGCTGTTGCGGCTCAATGGATCGCGAACCTGCTTATTTCATGGACTTTCCCGATACTGAACAGCAGCACCGAACTCACGCGACTGTTTAACCATGGTTTTGCGTATTGGATTTATGGCTTTATGGGATTACTTGCCGCATGGTTTGTTTGGAAAATGGTTCCCGAAACCAAAGGCAAAACCCTTGAACAGATTGAAAAGCTTTGGCTGAAAAAGTAATTTCAGGAAGGTGAGATTGGCTGAATTTGTTTTGCTACATCTTCAATACTGATTTTCATACCAGACTAAATATATAGAAATCAATAATT
Source organism: uncultured Lentimicrobiaceae bacterium (assembly GCA_964583325.1). Taxonomy (GTDB): domain Bacteria; phylum Bacteroidota; class Bacteroidia; order Bacteroidales; family UBA4417; genus UBA4417. The sequence goes on along the minus strand of CAZOXJ010000450.1, from coordinate 9 downwards.
AACGTAAGT
>CAZOXJ010000449.1:0-1691 GCA_964583325.1 uncultured Lentimicrobiaceae bacterium | reverse complement strand
CGCAGTCCATCGTAAGAGAACTCTTAAAAGACATAGAATATGGGACAGTCCTTAGTAAAGAATTACATACATATCGTCTTCAGCACCAAATACCGCGCTCCAATCATTCATCCGCCTTATGAACTTGAACTTCACGCCTACCTGGGTGGAATATGTAACAATCTCGAATGCCATACACTAAAAGTTGGTGGCTATACCGACCATGTGCATATACTGTGCATGCTCTCAAAAAAGATCGCCTTAATGAAGCTTTTAGAGGAAGTCAAATCACATTCGTCAAAATGGATGAAAACTTTGGATTTTTCCCTGAGTAATTTTTACTGGCAGGATGGATATGGCGCATTTTCTGTTAACCCTGCACAAGTCGATAGGGTAGCAGCTTATATCGGAAATCAGCATGAACACCACAGGAAAAAAGATTTTCAGTATGAGTTCAGGTCCTACCTGAAAAAATACAATGTTGAATACGACGAACGCTATGTCTGGGATTAGTCATTAAGCAACCTTCAAATAAAAACAAAAACCATACTCATGATATTACTCGATAAACCATACATTTCCGAATTTTTACTCGAAACGCTCGAAAGAAACAGAATACCCGTAATCAATACTAAAATTGTCACTGAATTAGCATCCGCCCGCAACCTGCAATTAGTTCCAGAAGCTGAAGCAGTTGCCAATTACAATGGCGGTGATACTCTAATGCTCTATACCAATTCCGAAAATTCAATTTCTTGGATTGAGAATAACCTTCAGCATAGCCGTCTTCCTGCAACTATAAAATTATTTAAAAATAAAATCCTTTTTCGTGACCTCACAAAGGATATGTATCCGGGTTATTTTTACAAAGGCGTAACTATTGATCTGATTGATAAACTTGATGTATCAGGATATACTTTCCCTTTTATCATCAAGCCTGCCGTCGGGTTCTTCAGCCTTGGAGTGTATAAAGTAGAGCACCTTGAAGAATGGCCGGAAACAGTCAATACTATTAAAAAAGAAATTGAGCTCATCAGCGATCTTTATCCGCCTGAAGTTTTACACACCGGTGAATTTATAATTGAAGAATGTATTTACGGGGATGAATTTGCTATCGATTGTTACTTTAATAAAGATGGAAAGCCGGTGGTGTTAAATATCATGAAACATATATTTTCGTCGGGTAAAGACGTGAACGACAGAGTTTATATCACATCGAAAGAAATTATTGAGAGCTATCTGCATTCGATAATGGAATTCCTGTCAGAAATTGGCAAGCGTGCCAGCCTGCGTAATTTTCCCGCTCATGTGGAGGTTCGCATTCACGAAAATGGAACTGTTGCTCCAATTGAAGTTAATCCGTTGCGTTTTGGCGGATGGTGTTCAACTCCCGATCTCGCATGGTATGCTTTTGGGATAAATCTTTACGAATATCTGTTTCAGCAGAAACAACCTGACTGGAATATTATTTTAACAGGTAAAGAGAACCTGGTTTTCAGTAATATAGTTTTAAACAACAGCACCGGTACCGAAGGAAAAAATATTCGTTCGTTCGACTACGATAAACTACTTTCTGATTTCGAAAAACCGCTTGAACTCCGAAAAGCTGATTTTACAAAATTTCCGATTTTCGGTTTCCTTTTTTGCGAAACCAGACTGGAAAATATGCAGGAACTGCAGCGAATACTGATGTCGGATTTAAAGGAATATGT
>CAZOXJ010000448.1:0-1772 GCA_964583325.1 uncultured Lentimicrobiaceae bacterium | reverse complement strand
TCTTTTGGGTCAAGCCAAAAGAACAAAATCAAAATCAATTTAGAAATTTTACTTTAATTGGTAATATACCCCAGCATATCAAAATAATATCATACCATTTTATTTTTTATATGGTTTTTGGCCAAATATTTACTATATTTGTAATTGCACTTAACGTTTCTTTAATACACAAGGAGGGAACATGAAACTTTTAAAAGAACGGATTATCACAGTCGGACAATTCGCCTGGTCAAGAGCTCTGCTGCTTCAGATCATTTTGCAGGACAGTGGCATCGATTGTTTCCTGGTTTCTAAAGATACTGTGCTTTCGCACGGGCATGTTGATATCCGGGTGAAACAAAAGGACGTGGAAAATGCATTGAAGATAATCGCACTTTCATCACACGATACCGGAAAAGCAAAAGAACAGGCCATTCACAAAATACAGATTATCAGGCGTATATTGGTACCTGTCGATTTTTCGGAATTTTCGTTTAATGCATGCCGGTTTGCAGTTACCCTGGCAGCCAAAAACAAAGCCGAGGTAAAGCTGGTACATGTTTTCTATAACCCGGCCATTGATGTATCGCCTTATGCCGATCATTATTCGTACCAGATCAAATTGGTTGAAAGTCTTCGTGAAATTGAAAAGAGCGCCCGCGAAAATATGCTTAAACTGGAGCATAAACTCAAACTATGGGCCATTAAGGAAAACCTTGCCAATATCCGTGTCACATCAAAGCTGATCAATGGTTTCAGTACCGACGAAATACTTGAGTATAGCAAAAAATACAGGCCTGCACTTATTATCATGGGTACCCGCGGACTTACCCGCGACAACTACAAAGCCTTTGGCAGGGTGGTGAGTAAAGTGATCGAAAATGCAACCGTTCCGGTTCTGGCTCTTCCTGCGGGAACAATTAAAGCTATTGATGATTTAAAATCAGTTTTGTATGCCACCGATTTTGATCCTTCGGATTATTCGGCCCTCAACCGCCTGATAAATATGCTGGCTCCGTTTAATATTAAGATTCATTGCGTGCATATTTGCCTGGTTGAGAAAAAGCCATGGGATTCAGTTAAACTTGATGAACTGAAATCGCATCTGCTTAATGAATACAAGGATGTTGACATCAGTTTTAATAATATTATCAGCGATAACCTGCTAGCTGGTCTGGAGACCTATATCCGCGACAATAAGATTGACGCACTGGCAGTTACAACACACAAACGTAATCTTCTCGAAAAAATATTTATCCCGAGTGTTTCGAGGAAAATATACAGCGAAACCGGCAAGCCTTTGCTGCTGTTTCATGCAAAACCTGAATAGCAACGTTTTGGGATATGTAAGTTTATAATAGCTCATTCCTGAAAAGCGATTTCTACCGTCTCCAGGTTTGTTTTTACGGCAAACGGGAATTGAAATTTTACTCTTTTGATGTATTAAATTCCCAGCAGGATAAGACATTCTGTTGGGAATTTTTGCTCATATAGGATTAAGCAACAGATAAATATAGATGTAATTTTCTGTCAGATTTTAATAAAAACCAGTTCAGGAAAACCCGGTCATACAGGATTTTTGTAAGAAGAATCTTTGTAACAAATCATTACGGGTTCAAAGTGTAAAGCCCGGTTTATTGATTGTACATGGCATGAAATTATTTTGTTGTGCTGGTGTAGATTAACAATTGGAGTAAATTTCTAAAATTGATTTTGATTTTGTTCTTTTGGCTTGACCCAAAAGAACCAAAAGGTCAAGTCTTATTATAAATTTCACACACCTGTATGCATCA
>CAZOXJ010000447.1:0-1785 GCA_964583325.1 uncultured Lentimicrobiaceae bacterium | reverse complement strand
ATTTTCATTTTGTAACTTGTTTTTATCATGACTAAAGTTTTTACAACCGTTTACCTGCTTTCTGACGCTTTGTATTTCAGCAGTTTATTCTTCATATCAGTACTGAGTTGTTTCACAAGTTCGGCGTTGTATGCACCCGAAACAGGATAGGTAATCTGATTTTCAGTCCCGAATATCTGCATTGCACCTATTGCATAGGAGCGGGAAATTTCTGCAAGAGAACCTTCTTTAACAGCAGGATCAACATCAGTAACAAAAATTGAAATGGTATTATCGCTGTTGAGGGCAATCCGGAAAGTACGGAACTGCTGGGGAAAGTCCCTTAATGATGCTGTTTCGACATGCCAGAAACCGAGTTCAGGTTGAGCAGGATAAAAAGGCGATTTGAAAGCCGTGACCAGGTTACGGTGAACATGTCCCGCCATCCAGAGTAGAAGATTAGGATATTTATTAAGCCTGTTTACCATGGTATCCAAACTAATTGGCGAATCCTTACCATCATTGCCAATGTACATTAGCGGAATATGAGCCGCTATGATCATAAGCTGGCCGGCTTTTTGCCCGGCTTCAAGTTCACCAACCAGCCAGTCATACCGATCCTGAGTAACATATCCCTGTTCATTCATATCCACCTGATCCTCTAACTGAGTATCATCGAATACAATAACCTTAAGAGGTAAATCCGATTTTGGCAAGAAACTGTAACATGCAAAGTTGAGATCGAGGTTGGTTTGTGTAAAACCATGGCCTACCGGGTTTGAAGAGGTATTAAAAAACTCATTCATCCAAGACCTCTTATTAATGTAATGCCTGTTAGCATCGGCTACTACAGTAGGCGGAATTGAAAAGTCACTGACAGGTCCTGCGCCAATAATATTACCCCATTGCGTTGAACCATCAACCGCTCCCATATAATAACCCCGGCTTTTCTTACCAAGAGGGTCAGACATAATATTACCCATATTCATAATGGTTTCGCCGGTGTACGTTTTCCAAACATATTCATCGGGTGTGAACATTCCTGTGCAGAAATGATCGTGGTTTCCCAGCACCTGGTACCATGGAATCTCACTGCTTAGCCCTGCCGCCTGGTATTCGTCCTGGTAATCATTATCCGGTCCGGAGGTGGGGTCATCCTTTTTGCCGGAATCGGGATTTATTTTCTGCCCGTCGAAACTATCTATATACCAACGGAGTTCATTATACTGCGCATTGTTCACGGCATCACCAAGCCCCATTCCGAAATCGAACTTATTCACCTTATTTAAGGCATTTATGGTTTGTATTGCTGCATCCAGAACATGAGTCGTGTAAAGAATTACTCCTGAGTAAGCCGAAGAATTACCAGCATTAGCACCTAATTTAGCTCCTCCCTTATATCCCCACTTAATTTGCTGTGCAGGAGATTCCTTATCGGTTAAATGGATATCGGACATGGTAAAGAACCGCAGCAAATCCTTTTTGATCGTTACAGAAGCATCGGAATAGGAAGGAGGCATTATATCCCTGCTTTTTATATATTCTACCCCTGGGCCATAATGCCAGCCACCATACCCATACTGTTTATATTTGGAAAGTTCATATGGATAAACAGTATCCGTAGTATACGGAACTGCATCCGGAATTACAGTGCGGTCGAGGGTTGTTAATGCCGTGGATTCAATCGGGTAACTGATTTGCGGAGTATTGGTGTCGTCTCTTCGGCAACTTGTGAAGAAAAAAAGTACTAGTCCTAGAGTTAGTATTGAGATTAGAGGTATTGTTTTATTGTTTTTCATTTTTTTT
>CAZOXJ010000446.1:0-1798 GCA_964583325.1 uncultured Lentimicrobiaceae bacterium | reverse complement strand
CCGCCGAACAGCGTGAGCTGCGATTCAGTAAAATCAGGCAACAAGTCGAACATCTTAATAAGTACATTGGCGAAATGCTGCATCTTACCCGGTTACAGGCTAAAGAGTATTTGCTCGACCCTGTAAAATTCGATATGGTTGAACTTTTCAAGACCACAATCGAAGAATTCCGGAATATTGGCAGTAAAAACGACAGGTTTGATTTTGAATCACCGAAAGGACCTCTGAATGTGTACCTCGATAAAAATGAAATCGCGAAAGTTCTAAACAATCTCATTACCAATGCATTGAAATACTCTGAAGCAGATATGCTGATTTCGGTAAAACTTAACAGCGACAACAACTCAGTTTATTTTAGTATAAAGGATAAGGGAATCGGCATTGGAAAAACTGATATGAAACACCTGCTCGAACCCTTTTTCAGAGCATCCAATGCAGGCAATATACCAGGTACCGGGCTGGGGCTTAACATTGTGAAAGAAGCTATCGACCGTCATAAAGGTACCCTCACCGTAAAAAGCAAGCTTAATGCAGGCTCGGAGTTTATAGTGCAGTTGCCTCTTTCCATAAAACATGAGTGGAAAAATGCTGATTAAATGATTAGTTAAAGTCAATCCTGATAAGTACTAAGAAAGCATAGAATGAAAAAAATATTAATAATTGAGGATCAGTTAGCTATTTCGGAAGAAGTAAATGATTGGTTTACTTTTGAGGGATTCGAAACCTTTACTGCCAGCAACGGACGCGCAGGCGTCGAATTGGCAAAAGGGCAGATACCCGATCTTATTGTGTGCGATATCATGATGCCCGGTATGGACGGAAAAGAAGTATTAGCCGCTTTACGCAAAAATCCTGCTACCCGCATGATACCGTTTGTTTTTATTACCGCACTCGCCGGGCGCGAAGATATAAGATCGGGAATGGATTTGGGCGCTGATGATTACATCATTAAACCTTTTACCCGGAACGAGATGCTGAATGCAGCAAAAATCCGGCTGGAGAAAACAGGAGATTTTAAAATGCATACCGACTCAGCAATAAATGAGCTTCGCGATAGTATTATCCTCCACCTTCCACACGAATTACTTACCCCCCTCAACGGCATACTCGGGGCCAGTTACCTGCTGAAAGATCCTGATATTCATTTTGATACCGCGAAACGTGTGGAACTGGGTGAAAACCTTCAACTGAGCGCAATACAGTTATTCAGGCTTTTCCGCAATTACCTTATTTATGCTCAACTGCAACTTAACGAAATTAAAAATAGCAGGAATTCGGTGCTGAATAATCCCGGCCAACTATGCGAAACCATCACCACCGAAACTGCAAAAGGATACGACAGAAGCAATGACCTTGAATTATCAATTGCCGAAGGTAATATTCCTATTGAAGAAACAGAGTTTAAAAAGATCGTGGAAGAACTTACTGATAATGCTTTCAAATTCTCGCAGCCAGGGCAGAAAGTTATTGTCAATTGCGGAACTGAAAATAATACGTTCAGGCTCATTGTGAAGGATTATGGCAGGGGAATGCTGGCTGCTGATATTCATAAAATAGGCGCAAGTATGCAATTCGACCGCCGAATTCACGAACAGCGGGGTTCGGGGCTGGGGCTCATTATTGCAAAAAAACTCATCGAATTATACGATGGAAAGCTCTTTATCGAAAGCATGCCGGGAAAAGGAAGCACGTTTATTGCTGTTTTCCCGGAACCTGAAAAGTAAAACATAATTAGTAAAAAAGGCCTGCAGGTCACCATGAAAAAAATACTGATAATTGAAGATAATATTTCGTTGAA
>CAZOXJ010000445.1:0-1805 GCA_964583325.1 uncultured Lentimicrobiaceae bacterium | reverse complement strand
AATTGTACCGTTACTTTGGTTATTGCATTGGGCATTGGTTGCCGTGATTGAATTCGTGATATGCTCTTCGTAAATACTTATGGTTGAGGTTACATAAACCACATTGGCATCGCACGGACAGCTGGTAGCAATCTGAATGATTAAAGTTTCACCATTATCGGAAATTCCATCTGCTAATGCCGCATAAGGAATATCGACGTACAAGGCATTGGCCGGAATAACAACCTGCGATGGAAATGGCTGATTACCATAAGAAAAAATATCGACACCATTTGTTGCAGTTCCAGATAAAATCAGATCCAACGTAACCGGTTGCGAAATATCCGAATCGCCACGGGCAATCCTGAAAGCATTATCGCAGCCTTCAAAGATATTATTCTGTCCTTCAATAAAATTTCCATAATTGGTGAGTGCCACGTTTTCTGAATTAAAACTCTTTGCCTGTAGAAAGACTGCTCCATCCCATGCCTGGTCCGAAGCATCAGCAACGGACATTTTAATACGGTATGTTGAACAAGGCACAACGGAATAAGTGGCTGTTAAAACAACAGTTCCACCATCGAACTGCATGGTAAGCGAATTAGCCGGATAATTAATATAATACGCTGCATTTTCGGCAGGGAAATTTGTCCCGTTCACATTGGTGCCGGCCGGATGAATAGTATTAATTGAGACAGGGATATCACCGGGAATTACTGCCAGGTTCCGGGCGTTGTTCGTGTAGCTCCCTGCAATACCAGGTCCAGTCAGGAAAAACCCGAATGCATCGTTAAAATTCGTTTCGCAATACTCTATATACTCCTCTGAAGTAAACACATACGAAAACTCCACTGTATTCCCGGCAGGTACGAAGTCAAATTCCAGAACCGCGGCATCATACATAGTTTTCCCTGATACAGCAACGAGATCAGGATCAGAAGCTGAGGCAATCATATTATCCGATTTCCCGCCGGAATTATTCGGACCCATTGCCGATGCTGCTTTTCCGGATGTAAGAATTAAACCTTCCTCAATCGGGAAAGTTGATGTTGCACTGGTAAAATATGCCAACTGGCGGTTTCCGGGTGTCGACGACCAGTTATGGTTAGTCCATGTCCAGTTACTACCATTTTTTACATAATAGCCAAATCGTATATTACTGGCAGTCAAACAACCTGTAACCAGCACATTCTGAACTAATTGCTCAGGTGTCATGGCGTTGAATGCGGCATTTTCAGCTACAGAAATGGAACCTGCAGGAGAATCTGTATTACCAGGAACACTCTCAGCCGAACTCAGGATATTAGGCTGGGTTTTCCGACCCGGATTCAATGTACTCTCAGTATTTTGCCCTACGACAAAAAGAGAAAGAAGCAGCAACAAATTAAGTAATCCGGCTTGAATAAGTACAGATGTTTTCATGGCAGGCTGGTTTTGTATTCGCATTAGAAAGACTGGTCCCCAATTGTTTGTATCAACAATAAAAAAACCAATCCTTCAGGATTTATAAGAGATAATTATGATTCAATTTCTTTAAAATGGTGGTCGAAAACTGATTGATTTTCTTTTTATCAGGTTTATAATCCATCATCGCATTTTATTACTGGCATTTAATTAAATTCTTGACTGGACAACACTACATTTTTTCCATTCAAAGCAAAAAGTGAGCGTTAAACTACCACAATTTCCTGCTTAAATTTTATCAACATTTTTTGCTTAAAATCTGTATTGTGTTTAGCTGGTAATTAATATATATGCTATTAATCTATTCCCTTTCCGGCAGAAAGTAATACCAGTGTTTAAAACATAATTCATATATAAGAAAT
>CAZOXJ010000444.1:0-1809 GCA_964583325.1 uncultured Lentimicrobiaceae bacterium | reverse complement strand
TTTAGTTTTGAGGCAACAAAGGATACTACTTTCGAAGAGTACCAGGTAGTGGAAGTTGCCCCCGATGTTCGGTTGCTGCGTTTTGCAGTAGTGTATGGCGCTAATGCTTCAGGCAAGTCAAATCTGATACGGGCATTCGAGTTCTTACACGATTTCTGGTTCGAAACAAAGAAGGACATAACTGAAAAAACCGATGCAATTCCGTTTAAACTGGATAGAGAAACGCCAAAACAACCTTCCTTTTTTTCGCTGAAATTTTATGTTGAGGGTGTCAGATATTGGTACCAACTGGAGGTTGATGAAAGAAAGGTGCACTCTGAAAAACTGTATTATTATAGTTCTGTTCAACCTACTTTACTCTTCGAAAGAACACTCTCAAATACTGTTTCGGTAGTTTCATTTAACCCGGCTGTTGTAAAAATCAGCACAGTGGCAAAAGAAGAGATAAACTTAAAATGTTTGCCCAATATTTCATTTTTTGCCGCACGCAACCAGGTAAATGTGGCATTACCCAAAATTGATGCTGCCCGCGACTGGATGCAGCAACGAATATTAGATACAATAAATCCGGTTTCGCCCATGTTTGAATTCGCCGAAAGCAAAATACTGGAGGATGAAATTCTAAAAAAACACTTGCTTGATTTTGTGAAGGAAGCTGATTTTAATATTACGGATATTAAATCCAAAAAGGAGAAACAAGAGGTACCACCGCATTTTTTGGATTTTATAAAAAAGTCAGAAACGTTGCCTGAAGAAGAGAAAGAGCGAATTCTTGAAGATGCGTACACTCAAATTTCTACTGATTTTGAGCATACAGTAAAGAACCTGAGAGGAACTGAAAAGTACTTTTTACCTGAAGATCTGGAATCGGAAGGTACACGCAGGATTACAGGTGTTCAAACAGCGCTTTACATGACGTTGCAAGCCGAAGCGTTTCTTGCTATAGACGAAATCGAATCGTCGCTCCATCCCGAACTTATAGTTTTTCTTTTGAAAAAATTTCTTGAAAACAAGAACAACCGGGCACAGCTCCTTATTACAACTCATTATGATCCTTTATTAAATCAAACGGATGAATTGTTCAGGAAAGACTCAGTTTGGTTTACGGATAAAAATGAAGCCGGATCAACAGAACTGTATTCATTGGTTGAATTTAATGGATTAAATCGTATAGCATCCTTACAAAAAGCCTATCGCCAGGGTAGATTTGGCGCTATTCCCAGGATAAATTTATAAATTTTCGATAATGGGCAGGCCAACAAATAACCGAAAACAAAAATCCCCTGTTATAACTTTGATTGGCGAAGGTATTACTGAACAGTATTATTTTAAACATATCCGATCTTTATACAACCACCGGTATATCCTTAAACCATACTTTTTCGGAATAACCTCATTAACGGATATGGACCGTAAAATTGCGGAGGTGCTTGAAGGTGGAGGTATTGCAATTTGTGTATTTGATACCGATGTTTCGCAGCGGGTTGAAGCGGAGAAAAAGAAGTTGAACAGCCTATTAAAAAAATACAGCCGGAAAGAAAATGTGATATTTTGCGATAGTTTGCCTTCGGTAGAATATTGGTTTTTGCTCCATTATGAGAACACAAACAAACATTTTAATAATTCGGAAGCAGTTGAACGGGATTTAAGGAAATACTTGCTTAATTTTGAAAAATCAACCCTCTTTTTGGAGAAAGAGAAATGGGTTGCGGACTTATGTGCTGACAATAAATTGGAAACTGCTATTGAAAGAGCGAGATATTTTGGCAACAAAAGCCCTTCTTATTCTAATATTTATAAAGCGTTTGA
>CAZOXJ010000443.1:0-1847 GCA_964583325.1 uncultured Lentimicrobiaceae bacterium | reverse complement strand
AAAATGAAACTTCCTTGCTTTTAAACCTGATCCTTCAAAATACAACATTACACCGACTGCCACTAATTATATATCGCCCTTGTTTTAAATAAAACACGCTGAAATGAATACATCAATAATCCTCGGGTTGCTTCAGAATACAGCTATTTTGCTGGCATTTAGTTTGATATACGACTATTTGTGGTCGCGTTACGAAAATCCAAAAAGTTTTTCGGTTAAAGTGTTTGCCGGGCTTATACTTGGTTCTTTCGGTATTATTCTTATGATGACACCGTGGAAAATGGTGCCTGGCATCGTTTTCGATGTGCGATCGGTGCTGCTTGCTGTTTCAGGTCTGTTTTTCGGTTTTGTTCCTACGGTTATTGCCATGCTTGTAACAGCACTTTACAGGATATTAATGGGTGGAAGTGGAATGTTAATGGGCGTTGCCGTTATATTTTCGGCCGGAATTACAGGCTTACTTTGGAGCATGCTCAGGCCCGGTTGGCGAAAAAAAAATAAAGTGTTTGAACTTCTTGGACTCGGGCTTAGCGTTCATATTTTAATGTTGTTATGTACAGTGTTTCTTCCCGCCGAAATACGGATTTCAACCCTGAGAACCATTGCTTTTCCGATACTTTTAATTTATCCCGTTGCAACTTTATTCCTTGGACTTTTAATGATTCAATGGTCCATTGACTGGCAGGCCCGCAAGGATATGAATGCGAGCGAAAAGCGATTCCGGACTATTATCGAGCAAGCTACTGATGCGATGTACCTGGCTGATTTTAAAGGAAATATAATCGATGTTAACTCTCAGACAAGCAAGTTGCTTGGCTATTCGCGCAGCGAATTGCTCAATATGAACCTTACTGAAATCGACCTCGTTTTAGCCAGGCCGAACAAAATTGATGAATATCTCCAAAAGATTGTTCCAGGTGAAACTTTTTTATTCGAATCCCTGCAACTGCATAAAAACGGAAGCACAATTCCCGTCGAGATCAGTTCGGGTATTGTCGAAATCAATGGCATTTCGATGGTGATAGGCTTTGCCCGTAACCTGACCGAACGAAAACGCATCGAATTGAGTCTTAAACAAAGCGAGGAACATTTCAGGAGTATTTTTGAAAATAACCAGACCGCCATATTAATTACTGATACTAATGCTGCCATTAAAATGGTAAATAATGCCTTCTGTGAAGTGGTTGGTGTGCAAAAAGAAGAAATTATCGGAAGTACATGGTTGGACTGGATCCCTTCGCCCGACAAGGAACGTTTGCTGGATTATAACCGCAAAAGATTATCAGAAGATGAAGAAGCTCCCGAAAAATTCGAGTTTTCGTTTTATCATAAAAATGGATCCATCCGGTATGGACTGGCAAACGGATCGATAATGGAAGACAGTGATGAAATTATTGTGTCCTTTACTGATATTACTGATCGTAAGATACTTGAACAAGTACAGTCCTTCCTGCTGGAGTGTGGATTGCCGGCTACAGGCGGTAAGTTTTTCGAGTCGCTCGCCGTATATCTGTCCCAGGTCCTCAATATGGAATATGTATGCATCGACAGGCTGGCAGGCGATTGTCTTTCGGCTGAAACACTCGCTGTATACAATGAAGGTGCTTTCGAAAGCAATGTAACCTATACCCTTAAAGATACGCCCTGTGGCGCCGTAGTTGGGAATAAAGTGTGTTGTTTCCCGCAGAAAGTAAGTGAATTGTTTCCAGACGACGAAGCATTGCAGGTGCTCAATGCCGAGAGTTATATTGGTGTTACACTCTGGGCATCAAATGGTAACCCTATAGGACTTATTGCGGTTATAGGCCACAAACCTCTTGAGAATATTAAACTGGCCGAGTCAATAC
>CAZOXJ010000442.1:0-1865 GCA_964583325.1 uncultured Lentimicrobiaceae bacterium | reverse complement strand
GCATGGATTCAACTATTTTAAGGACCATAAATGGTGGACAAACCTGGCAGCGGGTTGACCTTACGGTTTCCAACAACTGGTATTTCAGGTCAGTGTTTTTTATTGATGAAATGCATGGATGGACGGTTGGTATTTATGGGGTTATCATGCTTACCAATGATGGAGGAGTCACCTGGCAGGAAATCGTACCCGGTAGTGGTGAAACATTACAATCTGTATTTTTCATTGATGCATTGAATGGATGGGCAGTCGGCGATGCAGGTACTGTCCTTCGCTCCATTGATGGAGGTTACACATGGTTTAACCAGTACAGCGGTATCAGCAGGAATTATCTGTGTTCAGTTCAATTCGTTGACAGGAATAACGGCTGGATATCAGGAGAGGGTGGAACCATAAAAAATACCGGAAACGGTGGGTTCTGGAATGAACCCGGCACATTCCTTCGGAACAGGCTGAAACTTCCGATTAACGATTTATCGGAAACAACCGATATCCTTATGGCTGATTTTTCTGATATGAAAAACAGCGGCTATCAGTTAGTCGGGATGGAGGTGATGCTTGATTCGGTTATTCACACCAATGCCAGCGACCTTGAAATATCCTTATCACATAATGGTGTCACCGGAACAATTGTTTCCCATGTTTCCGATCTGGGACCAGACTTTTTGTGGACAAGGCTTACTGATAATGCAAAGAAGATAGTTACAAACGGTACAGCCCCGTTTTCGGGCAATCATAAGCCTGTCCAACCTTTAACCGCATTCAATGGCCTTGATCCAAGCGGCGAATGGATTTTAAAAATTTATGACAACAAAACCGGTAATACAGGAGTGCTGAATGCCTGGGGTATTAAACCCCTTTTTGAAAGGATTGTATCCATTGACGAACTCATTCCTGCCGGAGAGGAGCACAAAATTATTCTGTCACAGAATGTGCCAAATCCTTTTTCCGGAATTACTAAAATCAAATGGATCAGCGAAATAGGTGGTTATACAACACTAAAAGTCTTTAATGTGCATGGTGAGCTGTTATCAACGTTGAAAAATGCGTATTTGCCCAAAGGGGAATATTCAGTTGAATTGGATGGCTTGCATCTAAGTGCCGGCGTTTATTACTACCAGCTGCAGGTCGGTCATTATCTGGTCACAAAGAAATGCATTATCATGTAAATGCTGCAGGAATGAGATAGAACAAAAGCGTTTCCTGCATGATGATGGAACTGCAATCTTTTATTGCAAAAATGCCGCCGCTTTCGAAAATATTTTATTGAAACTGTTGTCAACAAGTATACTATCAGTGCCACTCATCAGCGGGAAAGGATTTTCGTGCGAATACATATAAGGGAAATCCATTACTTCAACATTTACAAAGCGATTCATGGCCTGCAAAATTCCTGTTGCCGGTATTACTTTATCCTTGAGCAAAGTAACAGCCTGAATCCGGTGTTTCAACTTCTGAAACACATCTTCCCTGAAAGCCTTCAGGTTGTTAACCGAAAGCATTGCCAGAAATGACTGTCCCATTTCTGTTTTGTTCATCGAATTCTTCAGTAATTCCGATCGATTCATTTCCTGATCAAGTTCATTGATATAAAAGTGCCTCAGCTTATCGAAAGCCTGCTGATCCATAATCAGTTTCGAAACACCATCCATCTGGTCGAAAAAAGCGCCCCCGCAAAACAGGAACAGCCGCGAATCGGAGTACAATCCTCCCGGGTTTCCGAGCAGTAATATCTGTGCAAGGAAAGCGCCAATGGAGTAAGCGAACAGATCAACCGTTGTGCCTTTTTCGAATAACGGATGCCCGCCGTTGCTGAGTTGTTTTGTAAGTTGAACCAGGTCGGCGGCACTTTGCTGCCCCGAAGT
>CAZOXJ010000441.1:0-1869 GCA_964583325.1 uncultured Lentimicrobiaceae bacterium | reverse complement strand
GCCGACAGTATCATTATCCTTCCCGGCGATGCCCGCAGCACCCAGCAGGAAGCAACCATTATCCGCGAATACCTTAAAACACAGCCCGGCATCGATACCATTACCCTTGTAACCTCCGCCGATCACACCCGCAGAGCCAGCATGATATTCGAAAAAGCCTTCCGTAAACAAGGCATGAGCATAGTAGTACAAAGCAGTCCAAGTAAATACTCAAGCTATACCGGCATAGGCTGGTGGAAAAACAAGGAAGGAATACAGACGGTGTTGATGGAGTATATAAAAATGTTTAATTTTCTGTTGTTCGAGAAAAGGACGCTTTCATGATGTAAAGTCATAGCACCAATGACACTGTTACATAGTTGAATAAATTGAAAAAACCTAAAGCTTACGTTGCTAACGAAAGATAGTTACCTTTACAAACGAAAACTATAAGATATGCTGGCACAATTCGTTATTGAACAGGTAATTGACTCCCAAAAAGAGAGACTAATTCGTTTAGATGCAGGTTTACCTAGAAAATTTGCTGAAATAGCTGACCTCGCAACGCACGCATTTATTGTTTCCGGTATCCGGCGTTGTGGGAAGAGCACGTTATTACAACAGATACATAAAACTTTCAGTGACAATTCGATATATCTCAACTTTGAAGATCCCCGTCTGGCCGGCTTCGATTTGAGCGACTTAAACCGTTTGCATGAAATAGCGGTTAAAAGAGGGACTGAAGTGTATTTTTTTGATGAGGTACAAGTTATAGAAAAATGGGAAACCTTTGTGCGATTCAGGCTGGATGAAGGATATCGAATTTTTATAACCGGCTCAAATGCAACAATGCTTAGTAAAGAATTGGGGACAAAACTTACCGGAAGGCATATTACAAAAGAGCTTTTCCCATTTTCTTTTATTGAATATCTTTCATTCACCGGCATGGAAGCGGATGCGGTTGCTTCAGACAAATATCTGAGAAGCGGTGGATTTCCCGAATACCTTAAGACAGGCTTGCCCGAAGTGTTGATGCATGCTTTTAATGATATCCTTATCCGCGATATTGCTGTTCGTTATAATGTAAAAAATGTAATGGTATTACAGCAACTTGCTTCCTGGCTGGTTTCGAATACAGGCAAGCCTTTCAGTGGAAATAGTATCCGGAAAATATTTCAGATTGGTTCTTCGTCAAGTATTATGGATTATCTATCCTATTTTGCTGATGCCTGGTTGTTTTTCTACTTGCCCAAATTTAGCTACTCGCATAAAGTACAGCTGGTTAATCCTAAAAAAGTTTATTGCATTGATAATGGGTTCGTTGATGTAAACTCAGTTTCATTCAATGACGATAATGGCAGACTCCTTGAAAATATGGTATTTCTGCAACTGCGTCGTACAACTCCTGAAATATTTTATTTCCAGGAAAAGAAGGAATGTGATTTCGTTGTATTTCAAAAAGGAAAACTACATGGTCTGTTCCAGGTTAGCTGGCAATTAGACCAGAACAATTTGGAAAGGGAACTTGCCGGACTAATTGAAGCAATGGAATATTTTGATCAAAAGACTGCTAAAATTATAACCTTCGACCAATCGGATACTTTTAATATCGAAGATAAGACTATAATTGC
This sequence comes from uncultured Lentimicrobiaceae bacterium, assembly GCA_964583325.1. Classification (GTDB taxonomy): domain Bacteria; phylum Bacteroidota; class Bacteroidia; order Bacteroidales; family UBA4417; genus UBA4417. The sequence continues at coordinate 259 of CAZOXJ010000441.1, read as the reverse complement.
ACAGCCTTTTCATGAATGGGCAATCCTTCAAAATCAATAATACTAAACCTCTCCACTTTCGTTACAAATCAGGAATCCTCATTTAAAAATAATATGTCAAACCTTAACTCATTAAACAGCTTCATCCGCTCAACATTTAAAGAACCAACGGATTTTATCCCTTTACACGATCCACGTTTTATCGGTAACGAAAAGAAATACCTTAACGAGTGCATCGACTCCAACTTTGTTTCCAGCGTTGGTGAATTTGTAGGCCGTT
>CAZOXJ010000440.1:0-1885 GCA_964583325.1 uncultured Lentimicrobiaceae bacterium | reverse complement strand
TTGTCAATGCGAGTAATCCTAAATGGATGTATCGTTCAATTCCCGGTACATCTAACCTGAATAATTCATAAAAACAAAGAAAAGCTCAGGTAAATACAAGATATATTACTATCTTACAGCGTCTTACAACCGTTTTACCATGAGCTTTTCAGAAAATAAAATTACAGAAAAAATTTTGATCAACCAACAGGATCATTTAAATTACCAACCACGTCTCTTTGACTTACAACAGATTGAAAATAAAAGAGTTGAAGTTGGTTTTACCGCATCAGATATCTCTTCCGATGGAGGCCTGCTTTTAGTGAAGGAAATGGAGAATCAAATCGGCATCATTAAATCAGTTGTTTCCTGCATCACAGATACACGACATCAGGGTTATATTAATCACACACTGGAAGAAATTGCAGCACAACGTGTTTATCAAATCGTTGCGGGATACGAAGATGCCAACGATTGTGACAAATTGCGGGATGACACAATCCTGAAAATGAGTGTTGGACGTTTACCTGAAACAGGCAAACCATTAGCCTCTCAACCGACCATGACACGTTTTGAAAACACGCCAAAAGTGAGTGAACTCTACAATATTGCTTATGCATTTGCAGATAGCTTTATTGAATCATACAAAACTGAACCTCCTGTAATCATTATTGATTGCGATGACACCAATAGCGATACCCATGGAGCCCAGCAACTATCACTGTTCAACAATTACTATGGTGAGTATTGCTACATGCCCCTTCATATTTATGAAGGATTGTCCGGCAAATTGATAACGACCATACTTAAGCCGGGAAGGCGCAGCAAAGGGGCAAATGTTTTCAGTATACTCAAAAGACTCATCCTTCACTTACGCAAGAGATGGAAGAACACGGTACTTATTGTCCGGGGCGATAGCCATTTCTGCTGCAAAGAGTTGATGGACTGGAGCGAAGACAAACCAGGCATTCGCTTTATTACCGGGCTGACAGGTAATAGTTTGCTAAACTCAATGGTAAAGGATATCGTTGAGAGTTGTAGATATCAATTCAACCGCGATGGTAAGGAGGTTAAAAGATACCATTCGTTCAATTATCAGGCAGGAAGTTGGAAAAACCAACAGCGGGTGATTGTTAAGATTGAAGTGTCGGATAAAGGAACCAATATCCGGTTTATTGTTACAGACTTATGGGAATACCGTGCCAAAGCCCTCTATGAGCAGGGTTACTGTGGGCGGGGCAGGATGGAGCTTAACATAAAAGACCACAAAACATATCTGCAATCGGGCCGTATGTCTTGCAATAGATTCTATGCCAATCAGTTCAGGCTATTCCTGCATTCCGCAGCATATGTACTGATGCACACGTTGCAGGAAAATATGCTAAAAAAGAAAGGGATGGCATCGGTAACCATGAAAACTTTGCGTGAAAGATTCATCAAGATTGCCGCACAAGTAAGAGAGATGAAAACAAAAATTAAAGTGGAATTCCCCAGAGCATGCGCACAGTCAGAATGTATGGAGAATTATTTCCTCGAGATAGGGCAGCTTCGATGCTAATTAAACTCAACTCCCAATACATATATCCCACAATATCAAGCACCTGACACATTCAGGAAGGGAAAAGCATGCTCTCTAGCGTATAGGGTACCGATTTCCCAGCTATGCTAGATGAAAAATTATACCTTCGCCACAGTCAGTAAAAAGAAACCGGGACAACCGCTCCCAAATCCAGGCGATTCTCAGATTAATCTACCCGAAAAACTTATCGAAAACACGAATTATTATATTTGTGAATTATTCAGGTTAGAGCCTTCGTGCCTTTGTGGCAAAAAAGACTTTTCGGAGTCGACTCAATAATATTGTTTTCCAATAAGATATCATTCCCTGGCTTAAACTTTTGCCCGG
>CAZOXJ010000439.1:0-1906 GCA_964583325.1 uncultured Lentimicrobiaceae bacterium | reverse complement strand
ATCTTTTCTTTGTTACTTTCTTTTGCATCAAGGCAAAAGAAAGTAAAACGAGAGCTTGATAGATCAAATTTTCAAAACTTCAACCGCACTAATTGTCAGAAGTAAGGAAATCTTATTCTTCAGAATTTATTTCCAGCACATCAAAATAAAATCTAGCCTTGCACATATTCATTATATCTATATCGTAAAATATTTATCTTCGCACCCTGCAACTAAAACACAACTGCATCTGTTATAATGAACTAAATCCAACATTTTCCCAAACTAAATACAAATCGCATGAAATTACGTTTACTAACGTTGGGCATATTCTGCCTGTTGTTTTCCGGCTTGCTGCAAGCTCAAAAGAAACAATACGAATTTAAGAAAGATACCGTAAAATTTACCCGCGAAATGCTTCCGGCTAAATATACGGTCGATACCCGTATCGACAATATGGGTTACTGGAAACGTATGGCTCAGGCCGGCATTGTTCCGGTTGCGCCTGATGCTCCGGCTCCTGATCCGATTTATAAAACAAGTAAAATTACAGCGAAAGGATTGGCTATAGGCAATTCCCCTGATGTTCCGGTTACAACTACCAATACTACACAAAGCGAGAACTCAATTTTTATTGATCCTTCAAGTGCAGCTATGGTTGTTAATTCAAATAATTCGACCAATTATCCGTCTACCGGAACCGTTTATGGTGCTGATGCACTAACCTCTTCGGACAGTGCAAGTACCTGGGGCGGCACTACGCAAGGTCCTACCGGAAACAACAGCGGCGACCCGGCAGTAGTTATTAACCATAGTGGACGATGGTTTATCGGTTACATTAACAGTGGCAGCGGACAAAGTGTTGCATACAGCGATAACCAGGGTGGAACATGGACTTCGAAAGTTGTTGCCAATGCTCCTGCGGGGTTCAACAATATGCTTGATAAAAATCATATGTGGATTGATAACAGTCTTTCGAGCCCTTATACCGGAAACCTGTATAACGCATGGACTACTTTTGGGGGCAGCAGCGATGGTGAAATAGGTGTTTCGAGTAGTGATGATGCCGGTTTAACATGGAAACCGGTTGTGCATGTCAGTTCGGCAGCTAATGCCGGTAGCCATAACCAGGGTGTAAATATAAAAACCGGTCCGAATGGCGAAGTGTATGTGGTTTGGGCAATATACGACGGTTGGCCTACCGATGAAAACGCGATGGCAATTGCGCGATCCTTTGATGGCGGTCAGACTTTTCTGCCTGCAACACGCATTATTGAAAACATCAGAGGGATCAGAAATCACGCTGTAACACAAAACATGCGTGTTAATTCATTTCCGAGTGTAGCTGTTGATATCAGTGATGGCGAAAATCGCGGAAACATATACGTAGTATGGACAAATGTTAACACTCCCGGAGTAAATACCGGACAAGGTGTTGAAATTTACCTTATAAAATCGTCGGACCAGGGAGTAACGTGGTCAACCCCGGTTAAAGTCAATACAGATCCGCTGGGTACCAATAAACAGCATTACCTGCCCTGGATTACCTGCGACCCGGCAAACGGAAATATTGCTGTGATTTTTTATGACAACCGCAACGTGTCGGCATCACAGGCCGAAGCATGGTGTTCCGTGTCGGTTGATGCTGGCGAAACATTTACCGATTTTGCAGTAAGCGATGTTGCTTTTACCCCAACTCCTATCCCCAGCCTAGCTGACGGATATATGGGCGACTACCTTGCTATTGCAGCGCAGGACGGAGTAGTGTATCCCTGCTGGACCGATACACGCACCGGTTATGCTATGACTTACGTTTCACCATTCCTTCTTACACCGGCCATGAACCAGGCTTACATCGCTTACCAGGATCATGATCTGAATGATTATTCGGCTGGTAATAACAATGGAACGCCTGATTATGGCGAAA
>CAZOXJ010000438.1:0-1967 GCA_964583325.1 uncultured Lentimicrobiaceae bacterium | reverse complement strand
TTAACCATCGAAAGCAGTCCGTTACTGCGTGTTGGTGAGAGATGCTCCTTAAGGCCGATCATATCCAGAAAAGTAGTTTCGGCTTCGATAATTTCTGTAGGCGTGTGTCCCGAAAATACCCTTATCAAAAGGAAAGCAATTCCTTTGGTAATAACAGCGTCACTGTCGGCGGTAAAATAAATGAGTCCGTCTTTGTATTCGGAGCTAAGCCAAACCCGCGATTGGCAACCTACAATAAGATTAGAGTCAGTTTTTTTTGTTTCATCAATCAATGGGACCGATCTTCCCATTTCAATCAGGTAATTGTATTTATCCATCCAGTCGTCAAACTGGTTGAACTCATTAATTATCTGATCAATAGTTTCGTTAATTGTCATTTCCAAGTACTGTTTAGTATCATTTTTATGCGAAAAGGGTTTTTACCTGGTGGATACCGGCAACCAGTCTGTCGATTTCCTGGCGAGTATTGTAAAAAGCCATTGATGCACGCAAGGTACCACTAATTCCTAAAAAATCCATAAGTGGTTGAGTACAATGATTCCCGGTGCGCACAGCTATGCCCAGATGGTCGAGGATTGTGCCGGCATCAAAAAAGTGAATTCCTTCGATCAGAAACGAAATAATCGCCGCTTTGTGATCTGCTGTGCCTACAATCTTTACTCCATCAATTCCAAGTAGGCTGGTTGTTGCATAATTCAACAGGTCAGTTTCCTGAGCTTTAATAAAATCCCAACCAATCCCCTGCAGATAACTGATAGCGGCACCAAGACCCATTACGTCTGCCACATTGGGTGTTCCGGCTTCGAATTTGTATGGAATTTCGTTGTAAGTAGTCTTCGCGAAAGTAACTTTATCAATCATTTCGCCTCCCAACTGGTAGGGTTGCATTTGATTAAGCCAGGAGGATTTCCCATACAAACCGCCAATACCCATAGGCCCATACATTTTATGAGCCGAGAATGCATAAAAGTCACAATCGAGTTGTTGCACATCAACCGGACCATGCGATAAGCCCTGGGCACCATCAACAAAAACCGGAACGCCGAGGGTATGAGCCATTTTTATTATGTCGGCTATCGGGTTGATAGTTCCCAATGTATTGGAAATATGACTAATAGCAACAATGCGCGTACGATCGGAAAGTAATTTTTCGAATTCTTCAAGGTTTAATTCGCCTTCGGGTGTTACCGGGATAACTTTCAGATGAGCACCCTTACGGATGCAGGCAACCTGCCAGGGAACTATATTCGAATGGTGATCGAGCGCGGAAACAATAATTTCGTCGCCGGAATTCAGAAATGTTTCGCAAAACGACCATGCCACAAGGTTTATGGCTTCGGTTGCGCCACGGGTAAATATAATTTCGTTCGGACTTCCTGCATTCACAAAAGCAGCAACCTGTTTCCTCACATCTTCGAAGGCGCCGGTGGCATGCTGGCTCAGGTAATGAACTCCGCGATGCACGTTTGCATTGTCGTTACGGTAATAATTGCTGATAGCGTCAATTACGGATACAGGCTTCTGGGTTGTAGCCGCATTATCAAGATAAACCAACGGCTTACCATAAATACTCCGCGATAAAATAGGAAAATCGTCTCTGACAGATTGGATTTTTGTTGCTGAAAGGTCTATCATTTCGGTCAGGAATCAGATTTTTGAAAGATCAATGTTAAATTCAACTTTTTGATGCTCATGGGTACTGCAGTTCAATACACATTGTTCGCACTGCGAAAGTTCGCCACGCAAACGTTTCTTAACCATATCGTCCATACGCTGCCGCAATTCCGGGATCGAAATTTTGTTAATTACCTCGGCAGCAAAAGCATACATCAGCAGTATTTTCGCATTTGATTCGCTGATTCCGCGCGAACGGATATAGAATAATGCTTCGGCATCCAGTTGTCCTATTGTGGCACCGTGACTGCATTTTACATCATCGGCATATATTTCGAGAAACGGTTTGGTAT
>CAZOXJ010000437.1:0-1969 GCA_964583325.1 uncultured Lentimicrobiaceae bacterium | reverse complement strand
TAATTATACAATCCGTCGAGCAGCCGTTTCTGTTTTTCTTCGGATGTAAGAATGTTATATTTTCGTTTCTCTTCATCTAATTTCCTCTGCTTTTCCTCTTCCACACGATGAATTTCAGCAAGGTAAGTATCTTCCATCCGTTTCTTAAGGAAATCGCGGGCTACCGATGGAAACAGTTCCAGAAGCAATTCTTCTTTTTCATTCAGGGCCAGTTTTACACCTCCGTATTCTTCAAATACCGGGTTTTCCTGTTTTTTGTAAAATTTTGTATCGTAAGGGGTTTCCACTTTTACACCTGCCAGCTTGAACCTAAATTCCGGATCAACCGCAACCGGAGTGCGTCCATAAACACCTTTTACCAGGTTAACAAACTGTATGGATTTGGTAGTGTAAGCTGCAGCACCATTCACTTCGTCGAGCGCACAATTAACAGCCTGTACACCCACTATCTGACTGGTTGGAGTTACCAGCGGCGGGCAACCCGAAGCAAGTCTTACCAATGGAATAAGCTCAAGCGCACGGGGCAACAGTTTTTCCATTTTGAGTTGTTTCAGTTGCGAAAGCATGTTGGAATACATTCCGCCCGGAATTTCCGCTTCGCATATTTTGGCATCAGGTTCCGGAAATCCGAACCAACTTTCGATGCGGTGGCACACTTCGAGCAAATCGTCTTCTTTATCGGCCTTGGCATAAGCAATAGCCATTTCCATCATCTGGTCAATATCGCGGGGTAATGTATCGGTAAGAATATTGAATTCGCGCGGGAATTCATAGATATCAAATTCTTTTAATTCAGCGCGGATCAGTCTTAACTCTTTGTCAAGTTCAACCACTGCGTTCAGGTTCACACCGGTTTCAATATTCATCCTATTGCACAACAGTTGTATAATTTCAAATGACGGAGCTGCTGTTCCACCCGAAAAACTCATCAATGCAGTATCCACAATATCAGCACCGTTTACAATCGCCATTAGTGTTGATGCCAGTCCGTATCCGGGTGTGCAATGTGTATGAAAGTCGATAGGTACCGATACATTTTCCTTCATCAGGCGTACCAGCCTTCCGGCGCGAATCGGTGTAATGAGTCCTGCCATATCTTTAATGGTAATGATATCAGCACCCATAGCCTCCAGTTCCTTTGCTTTTTGGAGGAAATAGTCCTTGGTGAATATTTTTGTTGGAAGAACTTTTGCATGCAGCAAGGCTTTTACTTTTTCACGTGTCGAGTACTTTGGGTCAACCGTATAAACAAGCGTACAATCAGCGGTGCCGCCGTTCTCCTTTACAAATTTTACTGTCGAGCGGATATTATCCATGTCGTTCAAGGCATCAAAAATACGCATGATCGAAATCCCTGACTGAATGCTGTTCCGGTTAAATCCGCTGATTACATCATCAGGATAAGGACTATATCCAAATAGGTTCCGGCCACGCGACAAAGCAGTTAAACGTGTTGAATCGCCCAGTGCGTCATGTATTTTTTCGAGCCTGTCCCATGGGTTTTCATTCAGGAAACGCATGATTGAATCAGGTACTGCACCGCCCCAGACTTCCATGGCATAAAATTCCGCATTTTTAAATCCCGGCAAGGTGCGATCAATCTGTTTTTGAGTCATACGGGTCGCAAAAAGTGATTGTTGTCCATCGCGTAGAGTAACATCACGAATTAAAAGCTGCTTTTTCATCGGTGGAGGTAGTTTATTGATTCGGATTTATTGATTAAGTGTGGGCCTAAAAAACTGATAGACAAGCAAGTTAGATAAATCTATTTTTTTAGTCTTTATTGTTATTCGATTAACAATGCAAAATTATAAATTAACACATCAGTATAAACAAAATATTAAAATAAATTATTGTGGGAAATGATTTTCCTTCTTTATCCTGTTTTGTAGAATGTATTTATAAAAATATTATGACTTCGCCCTCGCCATGTCGCCCCTCGCCCCTCGCCTTGTCGCCCCTCGCCTTG
>CAZOXJ010000436.1:0-1975 GCA_964583325.1 uncultured Lentimicrobiaceae bacterium | reverse complement strand
GCACCGTGACTGCATTTTACATCATCGGCATATATTTCGAGAAACGGTTTGGTATCAATGCTCGCTTTATCGGTAAGAAGTATATTTCTGTTGGTTTGAAAAGCATTTGTTTTCTGCGCATCGCGATGAACCTTAATATGGCCGTTGAAAACTCCGCTTGCATGATCATCAAGTACTCCTTTGAAAAGCTCACGACTTTCGCACTCAGGAGCTGCATGATTGATATAAACCTGGTTGTCGACATGCTGGTAACGATCCATAAGGTAAAGCCCATAAACCTCCGAATTGCTGTGGCTACCACTCATGGTAACATGCGACAGATTCCGGATCAGGCCGCCATTCAGACTTATTGCATTGGTTGACAAACTGCTTCCTTCATCCTGATGAAAGAACATGCTGTTGATCAAAGTCGTATGGTCGTCCTTGTTTTGAAGCTTATAATGGTCGAGGGTTGAATTCCGGCCAATTTTAACTTCGGTAACTGTATTAATAAAGGTTACATCGTGGTTTATGGAATCGTCGCATTGCACCAGGCGCAGGTGACTGTTTTCGCCAAGTATAACCAGGTTACGTGTATTAAGGAACAGGTTTTGCTTGAAATCCGTTATGTTAACCATCTGAATATTTTGTTCAACGGTAACATTATCAGGAACATAAATAAATATTCCGTCCTGCGACATGGCAGTATTCAAGGCAGTAAGCCCTTCGGCATTATCGTCAGCATACTTACCATAGTGCGCTTCGATAAGCTCAGGGTATTTGGCAAAAGCTGCAGCTAAACTACATATTATCAGTCCGTTCGGAAATACCTGTACCAGATTTTTCCTATCGGCAAACCAGCCATTTAGCTGAGTTACCAGCAAGGTTTCGAAATGCGGAACATCGCATTTGAATATTTTATCAATATCAAGGTCAGCAGATGGGGGTTCCGGTAATGCAAAGTATTCGTGGTTGAGAGCCCTCGAAAGGTCAGTTCCCCGCCAGCGCTCAAGAGCGGCATGAGGGAACCCGGTTTTAATGAACGACTCAAATGCTTTAGCACGTTTTTGAGCTACAAAAGAAGTATCATTACGGGTAATTTCTGGCTGTTTGTTAGCGAAAACACCCTGCAGGTACTCTTTGAGATCGTAAATGGTTTGAACTATTCCTGAATCCATAAGTAAATTCTTTTTATTTATCCTGTAATCAGGATTCATTTCTAATCCATTCGTAGCCTTTTTCCTCCAGCTGCAACGCAAGCTCTTTACCGCCTGATTTTACAATCCGGCCATCGAAAAGAACATGAACCACATCGGGTACAATGTATTCGAGCAGTCGCTGGTAGTGAGTAATAACCACTGTTGCATTGTCGGGACGACGGAGTTTATTAACCCCTGTTGCCACAATACGCAATGCATCAATATCAAGACCCGAGTCGGTTTCGTCGAGTATTGCCAGTGATGGCTCAAGCATGGCCATCTGAAAAATTTCATTCTTTTTCTTTTCCCCACCCGAAAATCCTTCGTTTACCGATCGGCTGGCCAGCTTTTCCTGCAACTCGAGTAATTTCTTTTTCTCTTCCATACGACCAAGAAATTCGGTTGCAGGCACCGGATCAAGACCTTTGTATTTTCGCTGCTCGTTAATGGCAGTACGAAGAAAATTTGTTATTGATACTCCGGGAATTTCAACAGGATACTGGAACCCGAGGAACAAACCTTCGCAGGCACGCTCTTCGGCTGACAAATCCATAATATTGCGTCCTTTGAAGATAATTTCGCCTTCGGTAATATCGTAACCTTCGCGGCCGGCGATCACATAAGCCAATGTACTTTTACCGGTGCCGTTTGGCCCCATAATGGCATGGACTTCGCCCGCATTTACTTCGAGGTTAATTCCTTTTAAAATCTCTTTTCCTTTGATAGAAACTCTTAGATTTCTGATACTTAACATATTTTTATTCTTTAAAGAAATTTATTTTTAGGGGTTGGGGTTT
>CAZOXJ010000435.1:0-2002 GCA_964583325.1 uncultured Lentimicrobiaceae bacterium | reverse complement strand
CACAGGCGAACGAAGTGAGACTGAAGCGTCCCTGTTCGCGCGCGACTTATTTTCTGTCGCGTGAGGCGCAAATCTGTTAATTCTCAACCCACGTTCGTGCTCGTCTGATTTTCTGACGAGTGCGGGTAAGTGGTATGTCGGGATTTCCGATACACCAATAAAGACAATGATTATTTATTAGTCTCTGAGGGAAATACTGACTTGTGACCAACCAAAAAAAATTAATTTTGTCATCCAATAACAACTAAAATGGACAAGAATAGAGCATATAGAATTGTTTTTGCCATTGTATATCCGTTGTTCATAAAAAAAGCAGAGTCGAAAGGACGCACAAAAGTAGTTGTGGCCGAAATTATTTTTTGGTTAACAGGATATAACAAACAAACATCGATGCCGAAATTTTCAGGATGGTGCATGGGTTAACGGTGGAACAGATTAAAATTATTGTGCAACAATAAGCCTTGATTCTGGTTTGAATTGTTGCATCAAATTGAATAATAATCCATCATGAAACGTTTTGCCATCATCACTGGCCTTCTTTCCGGTTTCCTTTTCGGCATTGCCACCCCGTTCAGCAAACTGCTGTTAGATGGTTTAAATTCATTTCAGTTGGCAGGTCTACTCTACTTGGGTGCAGCCATTGCAATGTTTCCTTATATCTTCCATAAAAACAATAACCTGACACTGCTATTTCATTCTGGCAGCAGAATGAAAACACTTGGAATTATTTTCTTTGGCGGATTCCTTGGTCCAGTCCTTTTATTATTTGGTTTAAAAACAGCAAATGCAGCTTCAGTTTCCATCTGGTTAAATATGGAACTGGTTGCAACAGCCATTTTAGGAGTTTTGATTTTTAAAGATACTCTCGATCGTAATTCATGGATAGGAGTTGGTTTAACAATCATAGCCGGAATAGTTACTTCCCTGGGGGAAGGTCCTAGCGGCATTATTTCTGCACTATTAATTACCGCTGCATGTATTTCCTGGGCTGTCGACAACCATCTTACAGCGCTAACCGATGGCGCTTCCCCTCAATCCGTTACCTTCCTTAAAGGCATAGTAGCTGGTTCAGTTAACTTGCTTATAGGTTGCGTAATTGCAAGCCAACCGCTAAAGTTTGGCAGTGTTGGCCCTGCCTTGCTTGTTGGCATTTTCTCTTACGGGTTTAGCATTATGCTTTATATAACTTCTGCTCAGAATCTCGGGGCTACAAGAGGGCAGATATTGTTTTCAACTGCGCCCTTATGGGGTGTTATCCTTTCATATATATTCTACCACGAATCTTTTCAATGGGCTCATGTCATATCCATAGTTCTGTTGGCACTGGCTGTAATAGTAACATATATGTTGAAGCATAAACATTTGCATACGCATGAGGCAATGGAGCACATCCATTTCCATCAGCATGCCGATGGACATCACAACCACGAACATGATGACAAATCAATTCCGGCAGGCAAATGGCATTCCCATGCTCATACTCACAATCCGGTAGCTCACGAACATCCGCACTTCCCCGATCTGCACCACAGGCATACACATGAATAGCTTAAATCGGCTATAACATTGCAACAAGCCGCCCGCACACTATTTCAGCCCTGCATGCCTGCGTCGCAGGCAGGGTAGGTAATCTATCCTCGTGTTTCCTTCAACATCTCTTTTACCATCCTGCTTTCCGGTATTATTGTCAAAAAGGCAATTAGGTTTGGATGAGTATTCCATCAAAGCCCTTGCCGCAAGAAAACAATAGTCATTAAATTGCCTTGGAATTTTGACACCTATAACCGTATAATTCTTCTCAGCCAAGGCTCTATTTCTCGGATTTCTGAAGTACCTTTATCGCTTTAGCATAGTATCGTACTATTTTTGTCAGCCATTACGCTTAATCAAACTGTAAAATCATGAAAATTCAGCCTGTTTTAGATTCCTGTGAAATGCTAATGGAGCATCACCGCTCACCACAATTGCGTTCCGAAAACTTACTTTCCCTGCTCAAAATCGA
>CAZOXJ010000434.1:0-2011 GCA_964583325.1 uncultured Lentimicrobiaceae bacterium | reverse complement strand
TTGGATCTTTCACCCTAGCCCGTAGGGCTTCAACATCAGTAAAAAAGAAAAAGTGAAAGAAAGCAGTTTGTCCGTAGGACATCAATATCAGTAAAACACCCTGCAACAATCCGCATTAACCCGAATAACTTCAGTAAATAGAAAAAGTAAGGAAACCCTGCTGCAAAGCCGGGTTTTTCGCTTTATATGGAATGGGTAAGTTGTTGATATCCGGTTCGGGAAATAATCCATTAACAATAAAATCAATCATTTATATCCCTGTTCCAATAGCGAAAAAACTCAATATCTATTCATGCTATTTTGCGTTTTGAAACATGAAGAAGTTTGCTGCAAGGCGCCCATACTATAACAATGGCAATATAATCATGATAAAGCACAGGCTTTCAGAAAATTAAATAAGAATTTTTTTTTACAAAAATTACATATTTCTCTTTCCTGTTTGGACTTAATTACTAATTTTACGAACTTAAATCCAAGCATAAAATCCTTCTTCGATGTCAAAATATATACTGCTGATTGCCCTTCTGGCAATGGCTTGTACAAAGGGAATATCTCAAATAACTACAACTGACTTTTCTGAAAACTCCGTGCCTGCAAATACAACATTTGCGAGGTTCGATCATTCCGAAAATGGTTTTGATTATTATTGGTTGAAATTAAATATGTTTCAATCAGAGTATGCGCGTACTTATTTTTATGCCATTAGTACTGAAAATAAACTGTTTATAAAAGATAAGAATGATTTTTCTTCGGACTCTGCATTATTCTTTATTGAATCGGTCAGTCCTAAAAATAGCAAATCAGACTTTTATCATCTGTACAAAAAATCACTTAACGCAGATGAATCGACTAGTGAATTATCGAAACTTGAATTTATTAATAGTGCTGCAATTACTAAAAGTTTAAATACACAAACGGATGAAAACAGAGGTAGTAACGCATCAATAGAAATTCCGTGTTCCACTGCAGAGGTTTCATGTTCAGGGAATACATATAATTTTCCATCTGGCACATCAGGAACTATTGCACCAGTTCCGGTTGGAGGATATCCTGCCTATGGGTGCTTGTCAACACAGCCCTGTCCGGCATGGTATTACATGCAGGTAGGATCACCTGGCGATATCAATATTCATATTTCACAAACTTCATTAGGTGATCCACCAGTTGGTCTGGATGTAGATTTTATATGTTGGGGACCATTTAATAGTTTTAATGATGGTTGCAGTGTTGGTTTAACAGGTGGAAATATTGTGGATTGCAGTTACTCCGGGGCAGCTCAAGAAGATTGTTATATCCCCAATGCACAGGTTGGGCAGATTTATATTTTGATGATGACCAATTTTTCGCAGGCTGCTGCTGAAATTACTTTTGCACAAACAGGAGGCACAGGCGTAACCAACTGTGATATAGTATATAACTGCGGTATCATAGCTGTTACAGCTAATCCAACAGCTTGTTCGCCCACAACAAACACCTATAATCTTTCAGGACTTATTGAATTTACCAATCCTCCGGCAAACGGAACGTTAACGGTAACGGATGTAACTGCCTTTCCAAATGTTTCGCAGGTTTTTACGGTAACACCCACATTTACCAGTCCGCAAGCATACAATCTTAACAATATTACATGCAATGGCACAGTTCATACTATTACCGCCAGTTTTTCTGCAGATGCTGCCTGTAACTTAACTGATACTTACAATGCACCAAACTCAATTTGCCCTATCGCAAGCATTAGCGGAGGCGGAGCTATTTGCGACAACGGAACTTCAACAGCTACGGTTTTAATTGATCTGATTGGAGTTGGTCCTTTTGATTTTGTATATTCATTCAACACCGTTCCACAACCACCCGTAACCGGCTACAACGGGCCTTTCCCGTATGTGATTACAACCGCTGTGCCGGGTGCGTACGGACTGGTTTCGGTAAGCAATGCAGCCTGTCCGGGTACGGTTTCCGGTACAGCTACCATAACTATGAACCCGTTGCCGGTACCAACCATTGCCGGAAT
>CAZOXJ010000433.1:0-2026 GCA_964583325.1 uncultured Lentimicrobiaceae bacterium | reverse complement strand
CGCAGTTCGCCCTCTAAAAGCGGGTTTAAAAGCATATTGGCGTGATCGTTATAATCGATCTGGTTGTATAGTTTTTTGTAAAACGCCTCTACCGAAAACCTGAATTTTCGTTTAAACACACTGGCCGAATAACCTCCTGAAAACTGATCCGACTGCTGTGGTTTAATATTGGGTCCGCTTGGAACCCACACTTCGAGTGAGGTAAACGGGCTGGTGGAGTTACTCAAAACCTGCAGATGCTGCACTGCGTGATTATAATTGAATTGTATAAGGGATACTTCGCTTAGTGCAAAACGCAGGTTGATCCTGGGTTCAAAGTTCAGGAAACTACTGTAAATCGTATTTTTCGCCACATCGATTGTATCGATTACATTATGGTTGGCATCAAAAAAGTAAACTGACGAGGGTCCCAGGTCGTTCCAGCGGGTAAGCCTGAAACCGTATCGGGCCAAAAGCTTAGTGCCGATTTTTTGCTCATTGCTGGCATATACTCCGATTTCGGTACTTTGATATTCCGATATAACAGGCAGCTTCGACTGGATTTCGGTTTCCGAATAATTCATGTTCCCCGGAACAGTTTTATGACCATTGATCTCGAAACCGGTTTTAATCGTGTTTTTAGGATTCAGGAACCAGGAGAAATCAGTTTTTAGCGTTGCATTGGAAATGGACGAATTCCAGTAGTTTTCGAGTTCTTTAACAATATTGAGATAATAAGTATAACGACTCACCGAAAAAGTGGTATTGCTGAAAAGCCGGTTGTTGAAAATATGGTTCCAGCGCAACGTGCCGGCTGTATTTTGCCAGCTTATGCCAAATGTATTTTTGTTCTGATTGTTGTAACGCTCAAACACATCGCTGCCTTTGTAAGCAGTTAGGAAAATCCTGTTGTTGCGGTTTATCATTACGTTAAACCTGGCATTGAAATCGTAGAAATTAAAATTATAATCGCGGTTTTGATCGCCCGAAAACTGAAGCCAGTTCAGATTGGATTTACGGCCCGAAACGAGGAATGAACTTTTTTCTTTCACAATGGGGCCTTCCAGCGTGAGGTCGGTAGTATAAAGACCAATATTTCCTGCAAATCCTGTCCGTTTCAGGTTCCCGTCGCGCGACCGCACATCAATTACCGATGAAAGCCTGCCACCGTAATTGGCCGGGAAATCGCCTTTATAAACCACTACATCCTTAATTGCATCCGGAGCCAGCGCCGAAAAGAAACCAAACATATGCGATGGATTATAAATCGGGGCTTCATCAATAAGTAAAAGGTTCTGATCGCTGTTGCCGCCGCGGACATAGTACATGGCCGATCCGTCGCCGAAGGAAACAATTCCGGGTATGTTCTGCAGTGATTTCAGTACATCTACATTACCGGCAAAACCGGGAATTTGTTTGAGCACAGCAGGCGAAAAATGCATATTACCCGATTGGTTAACCAACAGTTTTTCTTCGTCCTGATCAGCGGTTATTTCAACCGTATTCATTTCGACAGGCGCCGGCTCGAGCTCCACGTTAAGTTCGATGTTTTTGTTAAGGGTATGTTGTTGTGGCGCAGCGGTATATCCTACAAATGAGTTTGTGATAACATATTCGCCCTGTGGCAGCGATAAAGAATAGAACCCATAGGAATTGGTTGTAGTTCCCTGCAACGATGCCTGATCGTAAACATTAGCGCCAATAATTGCTTCGCCGGTTGATTTGTCGCGGATATACCCGCTGATGGTATATTTTTTCGCGCCGGGCAATGGATTGTCGGGTTTTACCGGCAGCGCTTTTTTGCCGGGTTTCAGTATCACCTGCTTTTCGGTAACCGTGAAATCAATTCCATTGGCTGTAAAAACTTTTTCGAAAATCACTGACAATGACGTGTTGTGTGCAACAACGGTAATCTTTTTATCTGTCGGAAGGTTTTCGGGATTGTATGAAAAGAGGATATCGCCCTTTTCGCTGATCTGTTTTATTACCTCGCCAAGAGGCTGATTGTAGGCCTCGATGCTGATTTTTTTATTTAGGTTTTGGGCAA
>CAZOXJ010000432.1:0-2028 GCA_964583325.1 uncultured Lentimicrobiaceae bacterium | reverse complement strand
AAGCGACCTGCACCAATCACCCAATCGCATCGAAATGATAATTATCTTTGCCTCTTATTCGAATTTACTGAAATGATACTATTTGAAGAAGCTTTGGAGATCATCAGCAAAACGGCTGTTCCCCTTGCATCAGAAAAGATAAAACTTGAGGATTGCCTTGGCAGAGTGCTTGCTACTGATGTTTTTTCAGATATGGATATGCCTCCTTTCGATAAATCAGCGGTTGATGGCTATGCCTGCCGGCGCACTGATCTGCCAAATGAACTTAAAGTACTTGAAACCATCCCTGCAGGAAAAACGCCAACCCGATTTATAGGTCCGGGCGAATGTTCAAAACTTATGACCGGAGGAATGCTTCCCAAAGGAGCTGATACCGTAATAATGGTTGAGGACGTTGAAATTACAGGTCATGATACCATCCGGTTTGTGGCTCCTAAAACAGCTTCCAATTTCTGTTTAAAAGCGGAAGATATCCGCCAGAACGAAAAAGTATTGTCGAAAGGAACGCTGATCCGTCCGCAGGAAATTGCTGTACTTGCCTCAGTTGGCTGTGCTTCTCCCGAAGTTTATAAACAACCGCGGATTGGTATTATCTCAACCGGCGACGAACTGGTTGAGCCCAACGAAACACCCGCCGAATCGCAGATACGCAACAGCAATGCATACCAGCTTATGGCTCAGGCGAAGCGTGCAAATTGTAGTTCACATTATTTCGGAATTGCCCGCGATACCGAAATTGAAACATTGCAAATCATACAGCAAGCCGCAGCTGCTAGTGATATCGTGATACTAACCGGTGGAATATCGGCTGGTGATTTTGATTTTGTTCCGGCGGTAATTCAACAGGCAGGATACGAAATTAAATTCAGGCAACTGGCAGTACAGCCAGGTAAACCTGTGATCTTTGCTACCCGCGAAGGTAAATACCTGGTTGCGTTGCCAGGAAACCCGGTTTCATCTTTCGTACAATTTGAGCTGCTGGTAAAGCATCTTATAAAAATTATTACCGGTAATGAAGGGAAACCGGAGCAGGTTAAAATTGAGATGGGTGCTGATTACACACGAAAAAGAACAACGAGGAAAGCGTTTTTCCCGGTTACTTTTTCGGAGGACGGTACCGTTATGCCAACCGAATATCATGGTTCGGCACATATCCATTCCTATATTCAGGCCGACGGAATAGTTACGATTGAAATTGGCGAAACAGAAATTAAAAAAGGAACTCTTGTAAATGTTCGACTCGTATAACCGGCGTATAAATTACCTCCGCATTTCGGTTACTGACCGCTGTAACCTGCGCTGCACCTATTGCATGCCTGCCGAAGGTATTGCGCTGATGCAACATAGCGACATACTCACTTTCGAGGAAATTATGGAAGTTGTGGATGCCGCCATTGCGCTTGGGGTGGATAAAGTACGTCTAACCGGGGGTGAGCCATTGGTTCGCAAAGGAATTGTAAATCTTGTGCAGATGATTGCATCCCGACCAGCCATCATCGACCTTGGCATGACCACCAACGGACAGTTACTCGAACAATATGCCCTACCTCTTAAAGAAGCCGGACTTCATCGCATCAATATCAGCCTCGATACGATGAATCCTGAAAAATACACCCGGATTACCCGTGGCGGGGATATCGCTAAAGTTTTGAATGGAATTGAAGCATCAGTAAAATCAGGGCTTGCGCCTGTAAAAATCAACTGTGTAATATCAAAATCTCCCTCTGAGCCTGATGCGCTTGAAGTCGCGGAATTCGGGAAAAATCTCGGATTACAAGTTCGTTTTATCCGGCAGATGGATCTCGAAAAAGGCGAATTTTACATTGTGGATGGCGGCAGCGGCGGCGATTGCTCCACCTGTAACCGGTTGCGGCTTACAGCCAACGGAATGATAAAACCTTGCCTTTTCAACGATATGGAATACAATGTCCGTGAACATGGCGTAGCCGAAGCACTGAAACTTGCTTTGGGAAACAAACCTTCGTGCGGAACGATAAATAAACACGGGGAGTTTTATAATATAGGGGG
>CAZOXJ010000431.1:0-2031 GCA_964583325.1 uncultured Lentimicrobiaceae bacterium | reverse complement strand
TGCGATATCGAGCGTTTCGGTCCAGGTGCCGGCCGGGCGACTTTCAGCGGCTGTGGATAATAGCACAGCACCTTGCTGATTAATAATGGAAATAGCGATCTGCGATTTTGAAAATGTTTCAAATTGAATGTGAAGCACATCAGCGACCGGATTAGGATACAGGCTGATTTCGGTGCGGGCTTCGGCATAATCCACGGCAAAAGTAGTTTCGCAGGTACCCGGCATATTGGAGTCGAGCCATGCCAGGCGGTTATGTACCCATGCTTTAAGCGTATTTACTTCGCCAACGTAAGTGGTTGCATAAGGCCAGGGATTTGGCCAAACATAAACACCTAATATCGGCCAGGTGGTAAAATTACGCTCCTGGGCCTCCATCAGATTTCCGGAAATACTGTCGATATACGAATCGAACCATGCGTCGCTGAGTGAGTTCTGGCGGAGATAGAGCCAGCGGCATTTCAAATGGCTTTTATAAAGAGGGTCCTGCAGCAGGCGGCTCCACCAGAACGGAACCTGCCAGTAATCGTCAGGGCACGGAAACTGGTATGCCCAGCCGGTAGTAATATCTCCGCCGCAGTAATCGGCATTGTGCCATGCAATATCATAATCCCAAACCGGGCCCATGCGCAGTTTGCCGCCTTTGCTGTCGCGTTCCTTATGCAGGAAAGTACTTAGTCGATAACCATCTACGTTTTTACTGATCTCGTTGACAAAGAAATAATCAATAAACGTGTTTTCAATGGCATATTTGCGCCAGCCATTGGTTGTGTCGCCGAAATTGCTGCTTTTCAGTGCCGTTTCCCACGAATACACATAATTTTTTATATACGTTTTTTGCTGTGTCGTTATATCTTCTTCCTTAGGATATTCGTATTGAAAAAATATTGTTTGTCCGTAGGGGTTGGCTGATGGGGCGTATGAAGAAGTCCAGCCGGATCCTCCCGAACCGGTTTGTTTATCGACTTTAAAAATATATCCGCCGGTAAGCGCATCACCGGTATTCTGATCGGGATTGAGTTTGGCGATATCCACACGGTCTTTGTCGCGCTTTATTTTTTCCGAAAAAATATAAATTCCTTTATACTGTCCGTTAAGCATCAGTTCGCAAAACTGGTAACGCGTGGCATAATGCCCCATGTTTTGCCAAACCTGGTAAGCCATTACGTTGCGAAGAAATGATTTATCGGTATAATTGGCATTTAAAATCCAGTCGCTTTCCGACGGCATTCCCATCAGGGAAGTATCAATGCTGTTTCCCTGGAGGTCCCAGGTTTCGAGGCCATAGCTCTTCTTTGGGAACATCTGCGAACTGGAGCCACGTACTTCTATTCCTATTGTACCATCGAATTCGGGAGCGTCAGTCAGATAGTTACGGATGCCGGGACCGTTATTGATAATTTTCATTCCGCCTGCAATTTTGGGATCGTCAGGTATTGGTTGTCCTTCGGTATCAATAATAACAATCGGAAGGTTCGAAGAGGTAAATTCCAGAGGAGCAGTTGCATCGGGTCCGAAAGTAATACTCCAGCTGATAAACATTCCGTTGTGGGCCCATGGATTCATATCGTTAACGTACAATTGCCACGTTCCAAATCCGGTTTGGCCGTTGTTAACATACCCGAGCATTTCTTCAGGCTTATATGATCCGCTGAAAGGCGCTGAACCGTCCTTTACCGGTGTACCCGCCTTATCGTCAAAACAGGTATTAGTATAATTGTTGCCTTCGCCACCATTGGCATAGCTAAGCATAACCTTTGTGCCATCGGGCGAAATCAAAGCCACTTCGAGGTCGGAAACATTGGGATGGTTCAGGTTTATGCAAACCGCAAGCAAGCCAAAGTTTTTAGTCAGTATGGAACCAGTAAGCGAAGTGGGTACTATGGAATAATATGCGGGTGTTCCGTCGGCAGGAATTACTCCGCCGCTGCCGGAAAATGTTTGAGCGTTAGCAATGAAAAAGCTGAACAGTAATGAGATAAGGAGGAAAGGTTTTCGCATAAGTATAGTTTTCAGCAACTTCAACAGTTGTTC
>CAZOXJ010000430.1:0-2038 GCA_964583325.1 uncultured Lentimicrobiaceae bacterium | reverse complement strand
TTATTAAAAAACATAATTACCATATTTATATCCATCTACAAATAATTTATAATGAGCACTAAAAACTACTCCAAAAAAATTGTCCTTTTATTTCTTGGTTTTCTATTGGCCTTTCCGACTTTCAGCCAGGAAAATTATGTGAGCGGATATATATTACAATCAGGTGGCGACACTATTTATGGATATATCGATTATCGGAATTGGAACAGAAATCCGGATAAGGTATCCTTTAAAAAAGATGAAAATGGCAGCAATACTATTTATACACCACTGAATTGTATGGGATTCGGCGTGCAGGATGAGAAATATGAAAGTGGAATCATTAAAACTGAATTAAGCCCGACGAGGACCAGCCAGGTAGATGAAAACCCGGCATTAATAATCACAACTGATACCACTTTTCTGCAGGTACTTATACAGGGAGAGAAAAGCTTGTACTATTTTATTAACGATGTAGAAAATGAACAATTCTATATTAAAAAAGATACGGCGTATGAGTTACTGATTTATAAAAGATACATTAAAAGCGAGTTTAAAGGAAGATCAATTGTCGAAAATAAAAATTATATCGGACAGCTTTTGATTTACCTTAACGACAGTCCAACAGTTAAAACAGAGACCAAAAACCTTGAATATCGCCGTAAGAGTCTGCAGAATTTTTTTCTTACCTACTATGAAAGTAAAAATCTGAAACCTGAATTTGAGAAAAAAATTGAAAAGGTGGATACTGAATTTGGCGTATTAGCGGGCTTCTCATTTATTCCTGAGCATAACTCGAGTAGTTCAGTTGAAACATACCACAGTGAGATGTCGCTGAATATGTCGTTCGGGCTATCCTTAAATATTATTCTTCCCCGAACACTAAAAAAATGGTCTTTTTATAATGAGTTAGTTTATGTCGCCTATTTCCATGATGCACATCAGGTTTCGTATGAGGATGAAAACATCTATGTAATTACAGATCATGAAGATAAAAGAACACTATTAAAAATGAATAATAATTTACGTTTTCAATATCCATTCGGAAACGCAACAGCTTATGCTTATTTTGGAGTTTCAAACGGAATAGGCATACAACGTATTGACTACGACAGGCATGAATCGCATTATTATTCAATAGTTACAGTAGAAGAAGCACACGATTTAGGCAACACTACAGCCATCGAAGTTGGGCTTAACTTAGGAATAGGGGTATGTTACAATAGATTTTCATTCGCAGCTGGTTTAGATTCCTTTTACAGGTACAATTTTTTATTGGGATATAAACTCTGACAAATTTCAGCAAGCGTGGTAAAGAAATCCCGGCCGAAAACTGAAAGCCTGAAATTTATCTCACTCAGCTAACTGATAATATTTGATTTACGTTTGCAAAAACAGCTACAGTCAGCAACTGTCAGTTTACCACACCAAAACATAAATTCAGGTCACAAAACCAGGCAGTCTGCACCTTTTACTTTGCATGAATTTCATTATATTCATATCTTGCAAGCCAAATCCAATGTATGACTTCCCCCCTTTCCTTTGTTAAATCAACACGTATCGAAGTTGTTGATGCCCTGCGCGGATTTGCTATTATGGCCATCATGCTGCTTCACAATCTCGAACATTTCGATTTCTATTTTCAGCCCGAATACCTCCCGACATGGTTGAAAACACTTGATGTATGGGCTTGGGATATACTGTTTTTTCTGTTTGCCGGAAAAACATACGCCATTTTTGCGCTGCTGTTTGGCTTAACGTTCCACATCATGTTTACTAACCAGGCGCGGAAAGGGAAAGATTTCAGGCTACGGTTCGTATGGCGGTCCTTTTTGTTGCTGCTTTTCGGTATAGTGAACTCCATGTTTTACCAGGGCGATATCCTGGTTTTTTACGCGGTGCTTGGCGCTTCGCTGGTTTTGGTAAGCAAATGGAACAATACAGCTGTATTAATTACAGCTATTATCCTATTGCTGCAACCCACCGAATGGTTTAAACTGTTGCAAATAGCGAATGACCCAACGGTTGTGGCTACCGATCCTTTGTCGTGGTCGTATTT
>CAZOXJ010000429.1:0-2044 GCA_964583325.1 uncultured Lentimicrobiaceae bacterium | reverse complement strand
CAATAATCAGAAATATAAACGCCAAAATCCAATTCCGGCGCATTTCATACCGGCGAAAGGCTTTTTGGCGAAATATCGGGTTCGCGCCGGAAGCTGACGATGGTATTTTTCTCAGCTTTTATTTTCCTTATCAATCATACCCTGCCTGTAAACTGCCGGTGGCAATCCTGTATAACTGGTGAAAATACTGTAAAAAGTCGGCCTGGAGCTAAAGCCTGATTTCAATCCTATATATTCTACTTTCAAAATATCGTTTTCACGTTCGCTAAGCAATTTCATAGCATATTCAACCCGGTATTTATTAATCAGTTGCGGAAAGTTGATGCCGAAACATTGATTCAAAGCAACTGAAGTAGTTTTTTTATCGGCTCCAACTCTCAAAGCAAACTTATCGAGTGTAAGCTTAGCATCAAGGAACAGCTGTTTCTCATCGAGCAGGTATTTGATTTGATTGCATAGCTTTTCATCCCTTCTATCGATGCTATTTTCCGGGTAATCGCGTTTAGATTTATCGTTTTCAAAGGCCTTGGCAGGATCAGTGTTCTCTTCAACAAAAACGGGAATAATCAACTCGTTTTCATCCTGCGGTCCGGATTGCTTTTTACTGTAAATGGTCAGCAGCGCATTGTAAGCCGCGGTCCGGGCCCGCAGCAGGCGGGTAATGTAAAAGTATGCCCATACCGCACCGGTAAGTATCAGAAACAAAAACAGGTTAATATAGAGCTGAAGCCGCTGTGCTTTCGACTTGGCATTGAGGGAGATAGTAAGATTTTCGATTTCGCGGTCCTTGAGTTCGGAGTCGAATTGTACTTTCAGCTTTGATAGTTCGCTATGGTTTGAGATATGAACCAGGCTGTCGGAGATAAGTTTTGAATCATTCAACGCCTGTATGGCATCTTTATATCTCTTTAACGCTGAAAGGATTTCGTACTTTTTTGTATAAATATCCGGAAGCTGGCTTAAAATATTGTTCCCGCGTGCAATTTTCAGTGCTTCATCGGCATAGGACAAGGCCTGGGTATAGTTTGCTCTGCGGTATTCTATTTCTGCCAGGGCATTGGTGGCATACATCTGCCCTTCAGGCGAATGGTTTTTCCGGCTTGAGTTAAGCACCAGATTCAAATCATGAGTAGCCTGTTGTATTTTCCCTGAATTTGCATAAATAATTGCCCGGTTAAATATCAGTTGGATCATTGCCGACGAGTCGTTGACTTGCTGATAAATATTTTCGGCCAGGCTGTAATACCGCATTGCCGAATCCGCCTGATCGAGATCTCTATAATAATTTCCGATATTTTGGAGGTACATGGCATGGTTGAGCGGATTTTTCATTTCCTTATCGTGTTTCAGCGCCATATTTGTGTAGCGTATCGCCTCTCTCAAATCCTTTTGAGCTACCATCAGCATCCCGATGTTATTGTACGAAACGGCTTCACTGTTTACATCCTTGTGTTGATTTGCTAGCCGGGCAGCCTGTGCATACGAATGGAGTGCCGAGGTATAATCCGACTGGTTTTGCTGTACATTTCCCATGCCGATAAGGAAACCGATCTGTAATTCAGCAAGTTCAGCATTTTCGGCCATTAGCCGCCCTCGTGTAAAAAAGGCTATGGCTTTATTGTGGTTTAATATCCTGGTATTCAGATTACCCAGATTCATAAGCGATTTAATAATCAGTACTGTATCCTCACGATGTTCGGCCAGAATAAGGCTTTGCTCTCCCCAGTACAGGGCTGAATCTGTTTGCTCGCCGATAGGCAGGCACATGGAATATAAAAGCATAGCCTTGTTGAAACTGATCTCCCGGATGTTGGAACTATCGCTAATTATTTTAGCCACAATATTCCTGGTGCTGTCAGGAGCGTAGTCGAGCAACGAATCAGCCATTGTTATCAGAGCCGAATAGTCTTTTTTATCCTTGTCGGGCGAAGTGCTGCAGGAATTTAAAATCAAAAGGATCAGACATAAAACAAAAAGGCTGCCAAGCCTGGCAAACCTCTTTGAAATGCGTAAAAGCTGAAAATATTTCATAAACATGGCGTGA
>CAZOXJ010000428.1:0-2063 GCA_964583325.1 uncultured Lentimicrobiaceae bacterium | reverse complement strand
AACGGAATCCACTGCGGCACTTATCTACAGCTACAGAAACACGGTTTATATTAGCCTGAATGATCAGGTTGAAGGCGATATTTTCATCTACAACATTGCCGGACAGCTGGTGGCAACCAAACTTTCGGCCAGAGGCATGAATGAAATCTCAATCAGTCATGCTGGCAATTATATAGTGAAAGTGGTAACAGACAAAGAAAACCTTGTCAGAAAAATATGGATACCCTAGATAAACAAAAATACTGGTAAATCTCAACGGACCCGGAGGTCCAATTCACTACACCAACCCGTTCATTAAACAGGAAAAATGAAAAAACACTTTTTTACACTTTTACTCATAGCTTTTATAAGCGTGCCGGCAGCAAACAGCCAGAATTTTGCCCTGGCGTTTGATGGTATAAATGACCACGTTACATTACCTGCCGCACTCTGGAACAATAATTTTTCGAACGGTTCGGCTATTACAGTCGAATACTGGTATAAGAAAGGCGAAACAACTACTGATTATACCATGAATTCAGTTTACCGGGTACAAACCGGGAGCTATTTTGTGGCAGGTTATTACGGATCAGGTGGTTCTCACTTAATTTCTTCTTCCGGTTCTGTTTCGGCCGGAAACAATGCTACTATTAACGACGGGAACTGGCATCATATGGCCATGACCTGGAGCCGGGGCGGTTATTTTACCAGTTATTTTGACGGAGTACAGTATGCCCAGGTATCGGCAGGCAGTAATTATCTTCCGGCAATGGATGTCACAAATTATCTTGCGTCATACAACAACTCAAGCGAGTATCTCAATGGCTCACTCGATGATATAAGAATCTGGAACGATGTTCGAACTGCACAGGAAATTGCCGACAATAAGGACCATGAACTTACAGGTTCGGAAGCAGGACTGGTAGCATATTATAAAATGAGCAACGGAACCGGTACTTCCCTCACTGACAATACATCAGCAGGATTATATCCGGGCACCCTTGTAAACGGGGTTGCCTGGACAAACGGAGCTGTTAACAGCAGCCTGTCAACAAGTGCCACTTTTACTTTTAATGCGACAACAGATCTGACATCTTATTTTAATTCGGATGGTACCCCTGTTCTTACAAATTCAGCAAGCGGTGGATTAGGAAATACAGGTGCAATTTCTATTCAGGCGAACAATAATGAACTCTGGACCGAAAAGACGGCTTTCTCTAATCCGGCAATCGGAAATACTTATACTGTGAGTGCTTATTTCTACAACGTAGGAGGTGGTGGTTATGGAGGTATAGGATTTGCAGCAGCAAGTCAGAATATACCGAATGAATTTGGCTCCCCACCTATAGGGCTGGGTATGGATTTTCACGGTGGTGGTGGTGATTTTGTATCGAATCAGGTACAGACTGCAGTTAACTGGGCTTCTGCTTTAGTTAGCTATAATTGGTACAAAATGATCCTTGATGCTACAGCTACAGCCGCTGATACCTATACGCTGACATTCAAAATTTATAATTCTGATGCCAGTGGAAACCTGGGAAGTATACTTACATCAAACACTATGACAAATGTGAGTAATTCGCAATATGGTGCATCTGCAAACCTGTACCCATATTTTTCGGTTTCACAGGATAGAATGAGAAGTTTGGATAACTTCTATTACTCAGCACCAATAGCTCCGGCAATTGCTGCAACCGGAACATTAGGCTCCTTTTCATCCTGCTCAGGCTCGGTTTCAGCCGAACAGAGTTTTACCGCATCAGGCTCAGGTCTCTCGGCAAATATCACCGTTACCGCACCCACCGGTTTCGAACTTTCAACTACCTCAGGCGGCAGCTTCAGCAATCCGCTTACCCTTACACAAACAGGTGGAACAGTGGGTAACACAACTATCTATGTTCGTATGTCAAATTCGGCAACCGGCACTCCCTCAGGAAATATTACCCTTGCCTCAACCGGTGCCACTACCCAAAATGTGGCTGTAAGCGGAACGGTAAGTACTACACCTGTTGTTTATGCTGGGCCTGATCAATCCGTCAGTACGGTTTCTGCGACCCTTGCAGGAAGTATTACCGGCTCGGCAA
>CAZOXJ010000427.1:0-2085 GCA_964583325.1 uncultured Lentimicrobiaceae bacterium | reverse complement strand
ATGAAATTTTCCGCAATCATTATAATTTTCTTTGTACCATTAATCTCGTTCAGTCAAATCACAACAAGTGAATTTGACCCTTTAAAATGGGAACCGCCGTATAGTTTGGATGTCCCAGAAGGTTGGGGCGTTGAACGTTTCCTGATTCCGATTTCATTTGCTCCCCAAATTCCCTATAAAGGAGTTGAGGACATTAGATTTACGCCCGGTTGGGGAAAAGCAGAAAGTGCTGACTATTGGAGTTATGCTTTTTTATGGTATTTGGAAGGACAACAAAAGATAACTGCAAACATCGTTGAAAATAATTTAAAGGCATATTATACCGGCCTTGTAGAGGCTATGCAAGGAGATAGTTCAGGCAATAAGTCCATAACCGTCAATACTATTATAAAAAAAGTAAAAACACAAAAAGGTGATTTAAAAACGTTTTATGGTTCGGTATACATGCTTGACTATATGGCTGACAAACCGATTACCCTTTACTGCAAAGTTCATCTAAAATCTTGTTTAGGGCAAAACAATACTTTTATATTCTACGAAATATCACCCAAGCCCTATAGTGACAATGTTTGGAAAAGTCTGGAATTATTGTGGACAAACTTTAGCTGTGATAAGTCCGTGGAAACAGAATAAACTACACTCAACAAACGCAATATCAATTTCGGGTATGCATGTTCGTTGAAACGTTTGAAATCTTTACATGCATTTGTACTTACAGATAGTAGAGCAACAATATATTCAATCACTTTCCAAAGCGTCAGCCGCTATGCACCTACCATAAACAAAAAAAGACCGCAAAACTTGACGGCCTTTCTGATTAATAATTCTAAAGTAATATCAGTTACTTTTTATAACCCGTTTTGTAATAATCCCTTTCGTGTTCTGAAATTGGAATATATAAATACCATTGCTAAAAGGACTCATATCAAAAGTTTGTGAGATACCGGAAATTTCTTTCTGAAATAATTTGCGGCCGCTCAAATCACAAATGGTGATTGTTGCTGGTCCTGTAAACTCATCGAGTTCAAACGTTACTTGGTTTTGGAATGGATTTGGATAGATTGAGAAAGAAATCAGCTGGTTATCAGCAGTGCCAAGTGTGGTAAACGCTTTTACTCCTGAAACCGAAACACAGGCAGGGATATAGGAATAAGCAACTGTATAATTCCCGTTTGCAGCAGCTGTATGGGTTTGATTGGTTGCGCCTGCAATAGTATCGCCGTTCAGGAACCATTGGATGTTTCCGGTAAAAACCGGAGATGCAGTGAGCAAGCCACCTGAAATGGTTATTGATGGCTGCGGGGCGGCATCAGGTTCCTCAGTAAATGCTCCTATATATAACCCTGCATTGGCATCGCGCTGAATACAACTAAAGGTAGGAATACTTTTACTGTATAATTTGCCGCCTACATAAAAAATGCCATTATTATTGGTTGCCAGACTTCTTACTTTTGAGCCTAGTTCAATACCGGACGCGAAAGCAAATGCATTTTTAAAAGTGCCGTCATAATCGATTTTAGTGATATATGACCTGCCCTTGGCTGCATTAATTGTGAAATCACCCAATTTTAATTCTCCTATAAAATCGCCGCCGCAAAAAACACCGCTACCATCCGGGTTGTTAAGCATACTCCAGGCATGTGCATTGGTTGTTACCGACTTAAGCCAAACGGGGGTTCCGGTTCCATCTAACTTTAATATCCCATCCGTATAATTAGTTGAGCCTGGCCCCGGATTTACAATGGTATCGGAACCGGCGATTAAAGTTGAATTTACTTCCACACCCACATAAATGCCGTCGTCGTTTCCGATTGCAACAGGAATAAAATTCTCGGCCGGATCGCCAACGCCATTCACGTAACTGGCCCGTATAAATGTAAGGTTATCGCTGGTGCGCAGCATAAGTAAAGGAACTGAGCCGGTTTCTAAAACGGGGATAAGTGTTGTTGTTCCATAGGTTAAAGTACCACGCGAAACAGCGGTAAAAAACAATTCCCCATTCGAAAAAACACCCGACCCTTTAAAATATATCCCGTTAATAGCAGTGCTTGGGACAAAAGCATCAGCAGTGAGGGTTGAAACATA
>CAZOXJ010000426.1:0-2134 GCA_964583325.1 uncultured Lentimicrobiaceae bacterium | reverse complement strand
TACAATCTGTTGTAAATTTGCCAGTGCAACTTCAAAATCAACTTTAAGAGTTCGTATCAAACTATAGAAAAATGACTGAAGAAAAGAAATATTCCAACGGACAACTTATAAATAAGCTGAATGGGAATAGATTGACCTGGTTTTTCAAAAACGGCAGGGTGAAAGCTGAAGGGATTTCAGATAACAATATGATGGAAGGGGAATGGAAATTTTACCGCGAAACCGGCCAATTGTGGCAGATCGGAAATTTTAAGCAAAACATGAAACACGGCTCATTTACCAGGTATGATAAAAATGATTGTGTGGAATACCAGGAAACTTTCGTTGAGAATAAAATTGTAAAAAAAGCCCAGTAGTAGCAACCAACAATTAAAATGGATGGACAATTTTAATAACAGCATCGATATTTACATTAGTGGTTTCCCTCAGGACATTCAGTCCACGCTCGAGGAAATCAGAAAAACCATAAGGCAGGCCGCTCCGGAAGCTGAGGAGAAAATTAATTATGGAATACCGACTTTCGTTTTTCATGGAAACCTGGTACATTTTGCCGCCAATAAAAAGCATATTGGTTTTTACCCGGCTCCTTCCGGAATTGAAGCTTTTAAAACGGAACTCTCCGTTTACAAGGGAGCAAAAGGCTCGGTACAGTTTCCGATTGACAAGCCCATGCCTTTGGAACTGATAGCTGAGATTGTTAAATTCAGGGTTATGGAGAACCAGGAACGGGCAAAAGCAAAAATGAAGAATAAAAAATAGTACGGCGACTAATTTTGATCGTTTTGTTGTACGATTCGATTTTAACTCATTTCAGACCCAGGGAATTCCAAACTGCTAAAACAAAACAGCGGTTGCCCAACAAAATCAGTATTTCAGCTTTTGGTTGCCTTCAAATTATTGATTTGGATTTACCGTTCATTTCTAAAAAACTCCTGTTTGAAGGCATATCTGAAAGAGAACTGAACTTTGGTTGCCGATGATTTCCACCCGTCGCTATAGTTTTCGCGGTATATCCAAATCAGTTCCACACCTCCGGTAACATTGGGTAGAGGGTAAAATAACAGGTTGGCGCTTGCATATTTCCCTTCGCGGAAAGCATTTGGGTTTTGACCATCGGAGTTTTCGGTATGAATGGCAGAGTACCCCAGCGAGCTGCTGAATTTTTCATTCCACCGGTGATTGATGTATAATGAGTATGTAAAAAGTGGCAATGCAACACCTTTTATGGGAGAAGTGGTGTTTTCGAAATCATTTTGAATACCGATATCGGTTGGCGCGTCATTCATATAATTTTGAATTCCTTTTCCATAAATAGTCTGCCCGATAAATTCGCTGTTCTTTCCGAGTTTCAGTTTCGTACTCAGGTTAAATCCCCATCCTATTGCACTTCCACTCAAATCGTAAGGCTCATTCCCCTGATCCACCCATTCTATTTTGCGCACAATACCAGCAATTTCAGCATATCCCCAGTTCTTTGTTAATCGAAATTCACCCGATAAATCGGGCAGTGAGAACCTGGGCGCAACATCCGACAACTCAATACGGTCGCGGTAAACACCTTCGTCGGCACTTGCACCCGGACGTTCGAGTGCAAAAGCCAGCCGGGTTTCGCCCTGAAGAGGTATAAAGCGGACCTGCACATTTTTAGCCAACGACATTCCTACAGGACCCCAATATTCAACAATATTTGGAAACCCGTCGAAATCGCAGAACAAACTCCAGTTATGCCCAACTCCAAGCATACCCATTTCGGCATAGGCATATATCATGTGAAATGTTGTGCGCCCGGCATCAGCGCCTGAGCCAAATAAGTCAAACGCAAACCGGGTCATCAGTTCACCGTATTTTGTCGGCGTGAAACTCTTAAAACCAAGCATCGATTGCCGCACGCCAAAATAAACATTACCATCAGTACCATACTCACTTTTGTAGGATGGCAGCTGGGTAGGACGCATAACATCAAAGTAATCGGGATTTACCTGGTTAAAATTATACCCGACATCAGTCATAATCTGCCCCGAAATTTCAAATGAAGTTTTCGGTACAACCTGAGAAAAAACGGATAAGAAGAGAATGCTTCCTGCTAATGTGAGTAAACGTTTTTTCATAACAAATATCAGATTTTATAAATTTT
>CAZOXJ010000425.1:0-2137 GCA_964583325.1 uncultured Lentimicrobiaceae bacterium | reverse complement strand
ATTGTTGAGGGGAGAGATTGGATGAGAGAATTGAGAAGGGAAGTGGTCATTCAATAGTCATTCATTGTTGAGGGGAGAGATTGGATGAGAGAATTGAGAAGGGAAGTTGTTATTCGCTACGATTGAAAGTAATTTATAGTCATTCAATTCCTAATGCAAAATTATTTCATTTTGAACTTTTGAACCTTTGAACTTTATATTCCACATTCCTTGCTGTTAATAAAAATCTTGATAGCGCAAACGCATATATCTTAAATTTGCAATTCCTTAAATAGAAACCACATACTTTGAGCCGGAATATTTTAGACGAACTGAACGAATCGCAGCGGAAAGCTGTGGAATGCATTGACGGACCTGTAATGGTAATAGCCGGCGCTGGTTCGGGTAAAACGCGTGTACTCACTTATCGCGTGGCCTACCTGATTAAAAAAGGGATTGATCCTTTCAATATACTTTGCCTCACTTTTACCAACAAGGCTGCCCGCGAAATGAAGGACAGGATTGTAAAAATTGTTGGTGGAGAAGCAAAAAATGTATGGATGGGAACTTTCCACTCGGTATTTGCACGGATTTTACGCTCCGACGGGCATCTGCTCGGCTACCCGGCTAATTTTACCATTTACGACAGCGACGACAGCAAAAGTCTGATCCGTAATATTGTTAAGGAATTTGAACTCGATCCCAAGGAATATGCGGCAAACAATGTGCTTTCGCGTATTTCGGCAGCAAAATCAAACCTGATATCCGCTGAAGATTACAACAACAATGCAGAAATCCTTGAACAGGATAAACAAGCCCGAAAACCTGCCATCGGCCAGATTTATACCCGCTATCAATCCAGGCTTTTCAAATCGGGAGCTATGGATTTCGACGATCTGCTTTTCAATACCAATATTTTACTGCGCGATCATGCCGAAGTTCTTTACAAATACCAGGATAAATTCAGGCATATCCTTGTTGATGAATACCAGGATACTAACTTTTCGCAATACATTATTGTAAAGAAACTTGCTTCGCGCTTCCTTAATATATGCGTGGTTGGCGACGATGCGCAGAGTATTTATGCTTTCCGGGGTGCCAATATTCAGAATATTCTAAATTTCAAGAACGATTATCCCGAATACAAATTATTCAAGCTGGAGCAAAATTACCGTTCGACCAACAATATCGTACAAGCAGCAAACAGTATAATTGCAAATAATAAAGATCAGATTCAGAAAGAGGTTTGGACCGAAAATGAAGTAGGGCAACCCGTGAAAATTATCAAAGCTACCAGCGATACCGAAGAAGGTACCCTGATAGCAAACGGAATTTTCGAAGTAAAAATGAATGAACAACTTCGGAACGATGCTTTTGCCGTGCTTTACCGCACCAATGCTCAATCGCGGTCGATTGAAGAAGCGTTGCGCAGATTAAATATTCCTTACCGCATTTATGGAGGGTTATCGTTTTACAGCCGCAAGGAAATAAAAGACCTCCTCGCCTATTTCAGGCTTGCAGTAAATCCGCTTGATGAAGAAGCATTGCGCCGTATTATCAATTATCCACATCGCGGCATTGGTGAAACCACCATGCAAAAAATCACCATACTTGCCGGACAAGGCAATCTGCCAATGTGGGAAATCCTTACAAATCACTCTTCTTATCAGTTAGGCCTTGGCGGGAAAACAATTGCAGCTATAAACAATTTCATTACAATGATAAGGGCATTTGGAGCCCAACTCCAGGTTCGCGGAGCTTTTGAGCTTGCCGAATACATTGCCAAATCATCGGGAGTGATCAAAGATATTGATGAAGATAAAACCATTGAAGGCCAGGCTCGTATGGAAAATATCGAAGCCTTGCTGAATGCCGTTCAGGAATTTACCGAACGCGAACCAGGTCCTGGCGAAGAGACAGGCGAAATTCGTCATCTCGACCTGTTTATGCAGGAAGTTTCGTTGCTTACTGACCAGGATACCGGTGATAAAAATGATACCGACCGCGTTTCGCTGATGACCATTCACCAGGCAAAAGGGCTTGAATTCCCGTATGTGTTTATTGCCGGGCTCGAAGAAAACCTTTTTCCTTCGTTTATGTCAATCAATTCAAGGGCCGACCTGGAGGAAGAGCGCCGTTTGTTTTATGTTGCGATTAC
>CAZOXJ010000424.1:0-2156 GCA_964583325.1 uncultured Lentimicrobiaceae bacterium | reverse complement strand
GTTCAGTTCGAAAGCGTCATGAAAAGTACCATCGGCATGACGTGGCCAGAAATGCTTCGTGGATGCCTGGTACTGGTTCAGAAACGACATGGAACGCTTACGGTACGTTGCTTCCTCTTCTTTATAACCGAGCTTTTTTGCGAGTTCGGCAATACAAAAATCATCGTAAGCATACTCCAGCGTTTGCGAAACAGAAGCCCCCGAATTACAAGGAACATAGCCAAGTTTGATATAATCGTTCAAGCCTCCGGCACCATCGCTGCTACTGTTTTTCGAAGTGAGCGAAGCATCTTTCATAGCCGTAAAAGCTTCTGCGTGATCAATTCCGGGAACACCTTTGGAGATCGCATCCCAAATAACCGAAGCGCTGTGATACCCGAGCATACATAAATTATCCCAGCCGCAGAGTTCCCATATGGGCATATGATCTTTACGGTCGGTATAGCGGCTGATGAGTGTGTTTGCAAATTCGGCGGTATGTTTCTGATCTACAATCGTAAACAGCGGATGCGTGGCCCTGAAAGTATCCCAATACGAAAATGTACTGTAGTTAGTGAATCCTTCCGCTTTCATGTTTTTTTCGACGGCCGTATAACTTCCATCCACATCCATGTAGAGATTGGGTGCTATAAAGCAATGGTAAACTCCGGTATAAAAAATCGTTTTCTGATCAGCCGTTCCTCCTTTTATCTCGAATTTCGAAAGGGTTTTCAGCCATGTTGATTGCGCTTCTGCCAAAGCTTTATCGAAACTTTTGCCTTCAGCTTCCGCTTTAAAATTTCTTTCGGCTCCATCGAGGCTCACTGACGACAAGGTTACTTTTACTTCCACCTGTTCATCTTTGGTGGTATTGAAACGGACCCATGCTTTTGCATCCGGCCCGACCGAATAAGCGCTTCCGGGACTGCTCACACCTTGTTTCCATGTTCCAAAAGAAGCGAATGGTTTCGAAAACTCCATCACAAAATAGGCATAACGCCTTCCGCCCCAGCCGGTGCTGAAACAATAACCGCTCACTTTGTTGCCTTCAATCTTAACTAAGGTCTGATACACCTTCCCGAATATTTTGTGTACCGGATCGATGATCACATTCGACTGATCCCCTTCCGGAAAAGTGTATTTATGAAAACCAACACGCTCGGATGCTGTAAGTTCTACATTCACATTATAATCATCGAGGTACACCTGGTAATATCCGGGGCTTGCTTTTTCACGCTTATGACTGAAACGCGAACGGTAACCTTCGTCGGGATTGGCTTTGCTGCCGGGTTCCATCTGGATTTTACCGGTTGTAGGCATCAGCAGTATATCACCCAGATCTGCCCAGCCGGTTCCGCTCAGGTGGTTGTGGCTAAAACCCATGATCGACGAATCGCTGTAATGGTAACCTGAGCACCAGTCCCAGCCGGTAACATCGTTATCCGGACTGAGTTGTATCATTCCGAACGGAACCGTAGCCCCGGGAAAAGTATGCACATGGCCGCCGGTGCCAATCATGGGATCAACATAATCAAGCACATTTACCGGATTTACAGCCTTTTGTGCATTTGAAATCTGAAACCCAAGGATCAGACTTACTATGGCAGTTAGTAGTATTCGCTTTGTCATGTTTTTAATAATTTTTAAAATCATAAAGAGCAAAAATAAATATTATTTCTAACAATCGGGAGTTCATTTTGAGGGCAAGAAATTTTATCAAAAATAGCAAGACCTTGTTCTGAGTGTTTGCCCAAAAGTAAGGCTTGTTTGTAGGGACTGGCCTCAGAAAAATAAGTTAGCGGTTCTTGAAGGAGGTATGTGTGGATGGCATGTGCGTAGCAATACACAGCAACGACAAATGCAATACGTTGCTCAAATCTTTCATGCCTTGTATTGCGAGAAGATACCTCCTGATTAGAATCGCAACGCATTTTTCGAAAGCCTTGATTTTTGGTTACTTTTTGATCAAGCAAAAAGTAAGAGAAAAAAATGCACTCTGAAAATAAAATAAGTCTAATTTTTTAAAGTCTAATGCATCTGATTTTGTTTCCAGCAATTCTAAATAATATGTCGTCATATTAAGGAATTAAACCCAGATTTTACAACCCGTATTATAATTGCTACACAAATAAAAAACCTGGCATGTTCAACGGAACATACCAGGCTTCTGAAATGTA
>CAZOXJ010000423.1:0-2185 GCA_964583325.1 uncultured Lentimicrobiaceae bacterium | reverse complement strand
CCAAAAATTGCTTTTCCCGATTCTACACTATAATGATTACAACTAATCGCACACATAATTAGTAATCCAATACTCAAAATTACCGGATCAGCCAGGGAGCCTGGTAGCCGTCGGGCCTCTTCTTTACCGAAGGAACTATCGGTATAAAATTAATGTTTATGTTGTCAATTTTCCCATCCTCAATTTTATACAACAGCGATTGATAGGGTTTAAAAGTCAGCGGAAGATTATAGGTTTTGCCCTTGTCATGCACAGAAACCTGCATTTGTTTTGTCTCCGTTTCCAGCGACTGGCCATATTCGAGCGGAAACTTAATCCGGTCGGCCTTTGGATTAGGGAAGAAAATATAAATGGTTTCCCCATCTCTGCGGCACCAATGACGCGGAACAGAGGTGCCGGAGATAAAAGGAGTCAGTGATGCAGGCATGGCAGAGGAAACATTTTTCGAGGTCCTGATTTGCCTTATCAGTTTTGAATAATCATCGCGCTGAACAGCCCCGGGTTGAAGCGGATCCTTTTTTAAAATGATAGTCAAACCCGCTGCCGCCAATTCCGTAATGCGCTTAACTGTCCGGTAATCCAGATAATCCGAATTCAGATAGAGAGCTTTATATTTAGCATCGCCAACTTTCAGTATTCCATTTTCGACGATAGCTTTTTCCAGAAATTCACTGTTGATCCACGTTGGATTAAAACCCGAAAGTTCGTCGGGGAAATACACATAACGCATTTCATAATACCCCCAGGCCCACTTGAATTGTTTTTCTTTGGGCATAACTCCGGCAAGCCAGGCATCTTCGGTTGGCAGGTAAACGGCGATATCCGAATACGTAGTACCTTTTCGCATATATCCCGAAACGGTTTCGAGGTAATGGTTAAAAGCGGAAATTTCGGGTTCCAGGTTTCCATTGCTGCCGATATGAGTGGTGGCATAAAAATTTACCGTATCCTGTCCTTTGGGATTATGGGCTTTGCCATGCCAGATTACATGATTGATCCCGTTCGAAAAAAGCGCATCGGCCACCAGTTTCAAATCAGCAGTTTGCTCCTGCCTGATATAATCACGGGGCCACCCATACAGGCAGGTAAAGGATTCGGACGAAACCAGTTTTTTAGCTGACAATAAGGCGGCCGATGCCGGTATGGCGCAAAACTCAGGTTCAAAAAGCATGGATTCGCCTTCGGGAATATCCAGCAAGGCATAGCCCGAAATCAAATCGCAGGGAGCTCCTGAAACCTGGCCACGCGACTGAATACCAGCATTATTTAATACACTGTCGAAATCGTGGTAAAAGGTGAGCACTTTTTCCGATATAAGACTCATATAGTCGTAGTGATAATGGCGATTTTCAGGACTGTAAATTGAATCCATAAACGGGGTGATGTCATATCCGAAACGGGCCATAAAATCCTGATCAAACCCATCGCACCAGAGTTTTTCGGTTTCTACTTCCCAACTGTCAATAAAATACGACTGTGCCATTCGCGTTGTTGGCCGTGGAAACGCATTTACCATGCGGTTTAAATAAGGAAGATAATTTTGGGGCGTGAGATGATCGATCACATAACCGGTTTTTGGATGCTCCCAGGTAAGTTTTATTTCCTGCCTCCATTCGGGTTCTCCGTATTTTTGCGTGGCCTGGCCGAAAGGCACCTGACTATCGCCGAAAGGCCAAAGGGTTCCCAGGGTTAAATCGCAGCCCAAACCAATTGAATCAGCATACCTGATGGCAAAATCAACTGTTTCGTTCCATTCCGGGCTCAGCCATTCCTGCCGGGGAGTATATACTGTGTCGTTTTTATTAAACCTGCTTAAAGGATAAACCCATGCCAGTTCAACACCACCAAAACCATGATCCTTAAGCCAGTGGAGGTTGTATTTAATATCTTCAGTTTTTATTTCCGAAGCGAACCACCAGTAACGGGTATAGGGTTTTGAAGCGGACGCTTCCTGAACAAAATGATTTGTTTTGCTGGTTTGGGCTAAGAGTTTATTCACAGGTATAAGCATTAAAACCATAATGCATATGCTCACGGGTATTGACAAATATTTCGGGTTCTTATTCACGGTTCCTATTTTTGGGGAAGGTAGTGGAAATTGTAATTCTTCTTTTAAAAATCAGTTTTGAATAATAATATTACATAGATTTTTATTTACCGCCAAGTCATGAATATTGAATGTTGA
>CAZOXJ010000422.1:0-2191 GCA_964583325.1 uncultured Lentimicrobiaceae bacterium | reverse complement strand
ACACATACATACCAGGTACAAACTTGAAATGTTCGGACACCATTTGCCGCGATGTGCTTGCTTCGCAGGTTTTAACAGAACAAAATATTCAAACTAAAACTCAGCTAAACATCTATCCAAATCCAGGTGACGGGAACTTTACAATCGCAGGTAACGGTACATCTATATCTCGTGTTTTGGTTTTTGATGCTACCGGGAAGTTAGTACTAGATCAGCTATATAGCAATAAAACCTATAGTCTACCTGAGAATTGCAAGTCCG
Organism: uncultured Lentimicrobiaceae bacterium; assembly: GCA_964583325.1. Classification (GTDB taxonomy): domain Bacteria; phylum Bacteroidota; class Bacteroidia; order Bacteroidales; family UBA4417; genus UBA4417. The sequence goes on along the minus strand of CAZOXJ010000422.1, from coordinate 1,930 downwards.
GCGTATATCTTGTCCGGATTGAAACTTCTGATGGAATAATAACCAAGAGAATATCAGTAAACAGGAAATAATCAAACTTTCTTAACTGGTATCTTTTCCTCTCGAAACTGCCATAATGCTAATCAAATCGCATTATGGCGGTTTCGTTTTTTACCCATGCTTCGATAAGGGGCTAAATAGCCGACAGATAAATAGGGTAGTAACAGAAAGTTAATAGCAGGGCTTCTTTTATTATGCCGGAAATTAAATCAAGGAAATCAGAATCTGATATTTAAGATTTTACAAATAGCTAAATTGGCAGAAATGTTTAAATTTGTAATTCCCATCCTATTTAGTTTTTATTCTAACTCTCAAACATGGTGAAACACACTATCCTATTTTCTGCAATCAGTTTTTTGTTTCTTTCAGGAATTCTCCAGGCTTCGAGCCAAAACTTTCGAACAGTAGTATCTGGTCATGACAGTTACTATAAGGCTGCATATTCTATTTGGACGTATCAATTGGAAGAAAATATCCAGGCAGTTAAAATTGATTCTGTTGTTTCCTTGCTTTCGGGAGATTCAGTTTTTTACTTCTACAAGCAGATGCAGGATACATCGTATATTTATGGAGAATGTAATTTAGATATGACAGCACCCTGCTGGCTAGGGACGCATGCTCTTATCCGGCCGGATGGCGAAAATTTGTTCTTTAACCGGGAAGGAGATACGATTTCTATAAAAACTCTGGCGGGATTGGGCGATAGCTGGGTTTTTAACCGTCAGGAAGATTATTATTTCAGGGCAACTCTCGAATCTATAGAACTTTCACCGGAGGCAGGAACAAATGATTCTGTTAAGATTATTTCGCTCCAGACATTTTCCAATTCCGGGTCCCCGGTTCCGAACTGGTTTAACCAGAAAAAAATCTGCTTTTCCAAAAACCATGGTTTCACTGAATTATACAGCTTTTATAACTTCCCGGCCGATACAAACCGGTTTGAACTATTTGAATATGAACCTTTAACGATTGCCAGTGTTTTCGACTTTGGGATAGGCGATGTGTTTCATTTTAAAAACGGTTCCGATCTTGCCGGGCCGCCACAGTATAAGGTAATTACAATACTTTCAAAATGGTTGTCGGCTGACACCGATACTATTTACTACCTCCAGAGAGAAAAAAAGTACATTAACACGCTGATCTTTGATCCGGATCCGCATGTTACACATACCACCAAAACCGATACGGTTACTGTCTGGTATGCAAATCCTGATTCGTTGCTATCGGAAGTGATGCCCCACCAGCAAATATTTAGTCCGTATTCGAGTTTAGGTTATTATTCGCTTACAGCTAACAGCGATAATTGGAATAACAGGCCCACCATGTCGTACGATTTCAGCACAACGCATATGTTCGATGAAAGTCTGAATTGTTACACTGCGGCTTTTGAACCAACTTATCAGTACAACTGCTATACAAAAGGATGCGGTGCGAGCTTTTGGTTTCACGAGGAACCATCTGATTTTAGTGGTTTTTATAATAAGCTGGTGTATTATATAAAAGGAAATGAAACCTGGGGTGATCCGTATATTCTGAATTCAGTAAATGAGCTTCCGGCCAAAGAACTTTTTGTTGAGGTATTCCCTAATCCTTTTTCGGATCGGATTGAAATTCAAATTGAATTGAAAACACCTGGTACTACAGGTCTCTACCTTTATTCCATGAGCGGCCTTTTGTTGCTTAAAATGGAGGATGCGCTAAAACAACCGGGAATTTATACATACCATCCTGATTTGTCGGGGCTTGCGAAAGGCGTATATATCCTCAAATACTGCTCCGGAGAAAATATAGGTTATAAGAAGTTGATACGGAATTAAAAAGGTCAAATTCCTGAATTAATTATCGCATCTACTTACCAATAATTATAGCAGGTATCTGTTTCTCTTTTACA
>CAZOXJ010000421.1:0-2199 GCA_964583325.1 uncultured Lentimicrobiaceae bacterium | reverse complement strand
TGGTTTTCGGGCAATATCGGGTTTCACCATGTGCATCACCTGAGCTCGAAAATACCGAATTACAGGTTGGAGAAATGCCATAATGAAAACGAAATTTTCAATACAATTAAGCCGATAGAATTCCTGCAGGGATTTAAATACGTAAACCTGAAATTGTGGGATGCCAAAGCGGGAAGGTTGATACGGTTTAAAGATTTAAAAATGGTGTGATAATATGGCTGTAATCAATCAACCTTATTAATGTCTTCATTTCAGGATCTGACATTAATCACAAAAAGCCCTAAGAAAAACACAAAGTCCGCAAATTCATAAGTACCTGATTCAGGTTCAGTCAACTATGCTTAATAAACACTCCGGGCACGAATGAGGTAGCAGCGGCGAATAGCTAAATATTCTGATACTTGCTTTATTTCAGTGAAAACATCTGAACAACAATATCCTAGTAAGGCGTTTCTTAATAAAACTTATGTATCTTTGTAATCGCCGTTACAGTAACCACGGTTACTAAACACATTTAATTTATATGATATTCTATAACAGAGAAAGCGAACTTGCTGAATTACAAAGGATTCAGGATCTGTCATTCGGCAGTCATTCGCGAATGACTGTAGTTACAGGCCGAAGGCGGATTGGTAAAACAAGCCTAATTATGAAATCGGTTGAAAGTTCACCAACAGTGTACCTCTTCATTGGCCGCAAAAATGAAGCTACACTTTGCGCAGAGTTTATACCTGAAATCTCAAGGTCGCTCAATGTTTTTGTCCCGAATGAAATCCGTACTTTCCGGTCGCTGTTCCAATACCTGATGCAAATAGCCGAACAACGATCGTTTAACCTGGTAATTGACGAATTTCAGGAGTTTTTTAACATCAACCCATCTCTTTACAGCGATATACAAAATATTTGGGATACATACCGGAAAAGAACACGCATGAACCTGATTGTCAGCGGATCGGTATATTCGTTAATGCTTAAAATATTTCAGAACTCAAAAGAACCTTTGTTCGGAAGAGCCGACAACATGATCCGGTTATCAGCATTTGATACTGAAACATTGAAAAGTATCATGCACGATCACCATCCTCTTTACACTAGCGATGACCTTTTGGCTTTATACTCGTTTTCGGGTGGTATTCCAAAATATGTTGAACTGTTCTGTGATAATAACGCTTTGACAGTCGATAAAATGATAGGGTTCATGGTCAGGGAGAACTCACCTTTTACCGAAGAGGGTAAGAACCTTCTGATTGAAGAATTCGGCAAGAATTATGTTACCTATTTTTCGATACTGAGTGCCATTTCAGGGGGAATTAATACGCAACCAAGTATTGAAGCCGCACTTGGCGATAAAAGTATTGGTGGGCATATTAAGCGGCTGGTTGAGGAATATGGGATAATTTCACGTGTTCGTCCCATCCTGGCAAAGGAAGGCGGACAAACCGTGAGATACGAGATCATGGATAATTTTATCAGATTTTGGTTTAATTATTTCGACCGCTACCGCTCACTGATTGAAATTAAGAATTTCAAAGGATTATATTCAATAATCACGGAAGATTATCCCACCTATTCGGGTAAAGTTCTTGAAAAATACTTTAAACAGAAGTTTGCGGAGAGCCAGCGATACAGGGCTATAGGCTCATGGTGGCAGGCGAAGGGAAATTCAAACGAAATTGACATTGTTGCTCTGAAAATGGAAAAAGATGAAGCTGTTGCAGCCGAGGTAAAGCGGCAAAAGAAGAATTTTAAGCCGGATTTATTTGCAACAAAGGTCGAACACCTGAAGCACAAAGCCTTGCCCGGATATAGTATCCAACAATTGTGTTTATCGCTGGAAGATATGTGATTATTTTGCGCTAACTGTTTCAAGCGAAAAAACTTCAATTCAAGTTGCGAACTTCAATGAGTCTGATTAGAGAACTAAATTCTGTTTATTAACTCGGGAGTCGGTTAATAATACCCAATAGTTTCATTATCAATAGTATAAATTCAGGTATTTACGGCCTGATATGTTGATATTCTGCGAAATATTATTTTGCTTCTTCGCATTAAAAAAAATCTAACAGAGTATTGTAACCTGAATGTACGGATTGATCTCTCGTCATTTATCATTCGAGGAAATTAAAAAAGCTGGTGGATAGTTTATTCCGACTTATTTATATCTTTATCCCCTCTATCTGAATGTTAAAATCCTGCTGT
>CAZOXJ010000420.1:0-2247 GCA_964583325.1 uncultured Lentimicrobiaceae bacterium | reverse complement strand
GACAAGGGGACAAGGAGACAGAGCGAGGGTGTTAGAGCGAGGTGTGTAATTATACTTCCGCCTATTTGAACAGGAATATCGTTTAAACAGAGCAGTAACTTGTAAACAATGTAAGCAAAAAACAAATTGCTCCAAAATTATAATTGCATGAACAGAATATGCCTTTTACCCATTTTCCTGATGTTATTTACTATGAATCAGCACATTACAGCACAGAATCAAACAATGGAGAAAGTCGTTATTCAAAAAAACACTACTTTGAATTATCTTTTGTGGCTGCCTGCTGATTATAATAAAGATAAAACAAAAACATTCCCGATCTTGGTTTTCCTTCACGGCTCAGGCGAACGTGGTGATAACCTCGAAAAAGTTAAAACTCACGGACCACCTTCGTATGTTGATAAGCAAGCTGATTTCCCGTTTATCCTGGTTTCACCTCAATGCACCGAAGATACGAGATGGATGTGGAAAGTGGATGAGTTACAGGCTATGCTCGAAGAAATTAAAAACAAATACAGGATAGACTCCGACCGGATATATCTAACAGGATTAAGCATGGGTGGTTTTGGAACCTGGGCATGGGCTATCAGTCAGCCCGGACAGTTTGCTGCCATTGCGCCGGTTTGTGGTGGCGGGCTTTTGCATTATGCCTATGAGCTGAAAAATACTCCTGTTTGGGCTTTTCATGGCGATTCCGACGATGTTGTGGATGTTAAAAACAGTATCGAAATGGTTGAAGCTGTTAATGCAATAGGCGGTTCGGCCCGAATCACTATTTATCCCGGCGTCGGTCACGATGCGTGGGTTAATGCGTATAACGAAGCTGAACTATACAAATGGTTCCTGAGTCAAAGTAAAAAGAAATAAAATCTAATCCCGTTTTATAAATCCATAAACAATTAATAATCAATAATCCTAACAACCACTTTATGAAAGTCAGACTATTAATTCTGTTGTTAGCCATCATCCCTGCACTGGGTGCTATGGCGCAACAAGGCAGGATCAAATTCACTGAATACGATCTGCCCAACGGCATGCATGTTATTCTGCATCAGGATAATACCACGCCCATCGTAGCAGTTTCCATTCTTTATCATGTAGGTTCGAAAAATGAAGTTCCCGGACGTACCGGATTCGCGCATTTTTTTGAACACCTGATGTTCGAAGGATCGCCCAACATTCCGCGTGGCGAGTATTTTAAAATTACACAGGCTGCAGGCGGAACATTAAACGCTAATACATCGCAGGACCGCACCTTTTATTATGAATTGATGCCAAGCAACCAGCTCGAACTCGGCCTTTGGCTCGAATCAGAAAGGCTTTTGCATCTGCGTATCGACAGCACAGGCGTTGAAACTCAGCGTGGCGTAGTTAAAGAAGAACGTAAACAATCGTACGACAACCGTCCTTATGGATCCATTATCGAGAAAACGATGGAAAACGCATATAAAGTGCATCCTTACAAATGGACACCAATAGGCTATCCGGAAGATATCAACAAGGCTACTTTGCAGGAATTTATGGATTTTCACAGTACCTATTATGTGCCGAACAACGCAACTTTATCGATTGCCGGCGACCTGGATATTGAAAACACTAAAAAACTGATCGAGAAATATTTTGGCGATATTCCGCGTGGCACAAAAGAAATTATAAGGCCGACCGCTGTTGAGCCTGAAAAAACTGCCGAAGTTCGCGAAATCGTTTACGACAATATTCAGTTACCAGCCGTTATAATGTCGTATCATATGCCTGCACAGGGAACTCCCGATTCGTATGCTCTTTCGATGCTTACAACCTTGCTTTCGGACGGACAGAGTTCGCGCATGTACAAATCCATTGTTGACCAGCAGCAGAAAGCGCTTCAGGTTATGTCGTTCCCGTTTGCCCTGGAAGATCCGGGCTTGTTCCTTATTTTCGGACTGGTAAATATGGGTGTTGAAACTTCAGATCTTGAAAAAGCGATAGAAGCAGAAATCGAAAAAGTAAAGACAACTGAAATCTCAGATGCTGAATTCCAGAAACTCAGAAATAAGACCGAAAATGATTTTGTAACCGGAAACAGTACCATGGCCGGTATTGCTGAAAATCTGGCTAATTATCATGTGTATTTCAAAGATGCAAACCTTATCAACAATGAAATTGAAAGGTATATGAAAGTTACTCCTGCCGACCTTCAAAGGGTTGCGAAGAAATACCTTACCCCTGAAAACAGGGTGGTTCTGACTTATTTACCGAAACCAACCG
>CAZOXJ010000419.1:0-2279 GCA_964583325.1 uncultured Lentimicrobiaceae bacterium | reverse complement strand
ACAAAATTCTATATAAAACATTGTTTTTTTTATTAACGAATACCAGGAAGCAGAACTTATCTCCATAACATCTTCATGGGTTTCTTCCTGGCAAGTTCTTTCCAGATCCCTTCCCCCCCTAAGCAATCCCGCTTTTTGTAGCGTGGCTGAATACAAATTTCAAAGCATAATTATTCGCACTTTTCATTTGATGCATGAGGTAAGAAAGTTTACTCCTTCGATATAAAAATTTAAATTAAATCAATATTATTCAAATGTTTGTGTGTTTGAGCTGTCTGAAAATGACGACATATGCCTCGATTATTGCACTTCAATTAGTATCGCATAAAAGGAAACAAGTCGCCTGCCTATACTTACATCTAGGATGCCGGAGGAGTCCGGACCCTGGTTTGTAAATGCATACCGATTGAAAGTTATACTAATTTTGAAGTGAGTAATTCTGAATTTTCAACCGATGTTGATGTATCCCTGAGATTAATGATGTATGGGTTGCTTATAATGAACAAAATCTATAGTTTAATATGGGTGTTCAAAGGATAAGTAAAAGAAAATGCCGATGTTGTTGCCCGATTCTTTGCTTATTGAGAAAGGCACTGAAATACCAGGTACTATCTGCAGGTTTTTAATATTTATGGCATATCTGAAAGCTGGGGCAATGATGTTTTCATTCACATATTCGACTTTATTGTCATAATCCGGATTAGCAATGAGGTATGACATGCATTCGAGCATCATGTTAAACTATTAAGTTACAAAAGTAATTGTTTTTACTCCGGTTTTAAGTCCCGGATATTTCAACTTATACTGAAAACGGGATAAATAGTCGCATTTTATAGTCCCGTTAGATTATTTGCGAGAGCAAATAGCTTTTGGCAGAAAAATATTTACACATATTCATCCAAGTCCCGTAGATTATTTGTGATAGCAAATAACATATGTATCTTGCCCTACGGCACTTCATAAAATGTGTGGTTGTCATTATTACTACTACCAAAATTTCGTGCCTACGGCACTTTAAATAAAAGAAATGTGCGGTAATTTATCTCATTTATAGTATAGCATCATTTAAGTTTCTATACTTGAATTATTTATTCATTTACTTTGCAAAATCAGTAAGCTATCATTCTGCTGACAAATTATACACTCCTTTAATCAACACTTTTGTAAGATCGGTATCCTCAGTTATTTCTGTAAATCCTTTTGAGATTCTGCCAATAGTTACTTTTTGTTTGCGAAAATAATAAGCTTCATTATCTGATTTTTCAATAAGCAATACGTAATAATCTTTTCCTGATTTAATAAGTGCTTCGCTGGGTAAAGCAGTTGCTTCACTGCTGTTTACGGCAATAAGTGCCTCAATATACGATTGGTTTATAAGACTGGTTTGCGGGCTGTTTTTAATAGCGGCAACGCAGGTAATGGTTTTTGTGTCGGGATCAACTGCCCGGCCGATGGAAACCAGAGTAGCCTTATTATTGAATGAATTCTCGCCGGGAGAACTAAAATTTACAGTTTGTCCTGGCTTTAGTTTTGCAATATCTTTTTCAAATACAGATAGTTGTATCTGCAACTGGCTCACGTCAACAATCTCGACCAGTAGTTTTTGTTGCTCGATAAACTGACCCAAAACAAGGTTCTGCTTTGTGATGTATCCATTTATCGGGCTGATGACAGAGAATGATGCGTAAAGATCGCCGGCTTCTATCTTTGCCACATTCAATCTCAGAAGTTCTAACCTTAGTTTTAATGAAAGGTATTTTGACTTTGTGGCTTTGTATTCGCTTTCGGTAGCTATAAAATCTTTCTCCGCGCCAATCTTTTCATCGTACAGCGATTTACTTCTTTCATAATCAGATTTGAGCCGCCTGAGCCTGGCTGAAGTTTCGGTAAATTCCTGCTGCATAGCCATCAAGTCGTTTCCCGAAATCATGCAAAGCGTTTGACCTTTTTTTACAAAACTACCCATCGAACAGTTTACGGATTCAACTATTCCTGCTATAGGGGTACCAACCTGAGCCATTCCGTTAGCCGCAGCGGTTATGTATCCGTTGCAACGGACTTCATCCTCGAAAGTCTGAGTACTTATTGTCCCGAATGCCATGCTGTCCGAATTAAACTGCTTGATTGAAATCTTTATCAGCTGATCTGCTGCGGATTCAGCAACTTCAGTGGTTTTTGTAGATTTTCCACATCCGGTTGCCAGCAAAATCAATGCGAAAGGAATAATTCTGAAGTAAGTATATAATTTCATTTTGATTGGTTTATCGGGTTAAATAATT
>CAZOXJ010000418.1:0-2285 GCA_964583325.1 uncultured Lentimicrobiaceae bacterium | reverse complement strand
GATCTGAATGATTATTCGGCTGGTAATAACAATGGAACGCCTGATTATGGCGAAAATCTGCTTCTAACGCTTGATGTTAAAAATATTGGAGATAAACCCGATACTGCTGTAATGGTAACCCTAAGCTGCGATTCGCCATTTGTTACTATGACCGACAGCACTGAGTTTTATGGCAATTTCGAAATCGGGGAAATAAAAAGTATCATTGATGGTTTTGCATTTCATATTTCGGATTCTGTGGTTAATGGTACCGAACTGGTGTTCAATGTGAAATCGGTTAATAATATCGATAGTGTTAACTACAGTTTTTTCACCATCACCGCATTTGCACCGGAGCTTACAATCAGCAATATCAGTATCAGCGATCCGCTTGGTAATAATAACCAGGTACTCGATCCGGGCGAAACTGCCGAAATCACCATCGAATACACCAACAACAGCTTGTTTGATGCCACGCATCCTGTTAGCCACCTGCAATGCGCGCAATCCTTTGTAACTATTGGAAATTCATTGGTCAGTATTCCTGCTGTCGCGCAGGGTCAGACGGGTAGTGCTACTTTCCAGGTTACAGTTGCCAGTGTTCCTTTCGGATCGGCTGCACAGTTTACCAACAAAATTGATTATTCGTATCAGAGTTCGCAGAAATCATTTCTTGAAACCATCGGACTTATTGTTGAAGACTGGGAAACTGTTGGTTTTACAAAGTTCCCATGGTCGTTCAGCGGCGACAACAATTGGGAAATTGATAATGCCACATATTTTGAAGGAGCTTACTCGGCACGATCAAAGACAATTGCACACAACCAAAGTGCTTCACTTAATATTACCTACAAGGTTCTATACGATGATACTATCTCATTTTACCGCAAAGTATCGTCGGAACTGTTTCATGATGTACTGAGTTTTTATGTCGACAATGTAAAAATCGGGCAATGGTCAGGAAACCAAAACTGGAAACGCAGTGCATACCCCATTACTGCCGGCGAACATACGTTCCGTTGGGAATATTCGAAAGATGCTGCAAATGTATCCGGACAGGATGCTGCCTGGGTTGATTTCATTGTATTTCCGCCCGAAACCCGCACAATGGTTTATGCAGGTAACAACACAAACTCCTGCGAAAACGCACCTGTTCAGATGAATGCTACAGCTACCAATTATCAATCGCTGCAGTGGTCAACCTCAGGATCAGGGGTTTTCAGTGATGCTCTCATTCTGAACCCGGTTTACACTCCAAGTGCTTCGGATGTAGCCGCAGGAAGTGTGACATTAACTTTAACAGTGACCGGTATATCGTTTAAAGAAACTTCACAAAGTAGTTTTGTACTTACTTTCAACAACAGGGCATTGGCAAATGCCGGTGCTGATGCTATGGCATGTGAAGGTACTGCAATCAGTTTAAGTGAAGCTACAGCTCTGTATTATTCAGCTTTAAGCTGGAGTACCACCGGAGATGGAATTTTTACTGATCCGGCCATACTTTCGCCACAATACACGCCTGGAAATGCTGATTTAACTGCAGGTTCAGTTATGCTTTACTTAACTGCCTTAACAGGTAATGCATGCCCTCCGGCAGTTGATACGCTGATGCTTGCAGTTAACAAGCGCCCGCAGGCTGCATTAACGCTTGCAACAGAAATCTGCCGCGGCGACAGCACTCAGCTTGGTTTCAACCTTACTGGCACAGCTCCATTTACTGTTGTTTTCGACAATGGCGAATCATTTACTGTTCCTGCAAACGAATATCAGCAGTGGGTAAGTCCGGCCGCAACAATGAGTTATACCATCCAGAGTATAACTGATGCCAACGGATGTACAAATACCACTCCGGTAAGTGCAAATATCCTGGTTAAACCTTCACCGGTTGTAAATATGGCATCAGATACTATTTTATGTGGCAACCTTACACTTAATCTAAGCGCCAATGCCGAAGGTGCTGTTTCCTACCTCTGGACTCCGGGCAACGCTACAACTCCAACAATCAGCATTGATACTGCTGGCGCCGGACTAAGCACACGCATTTACACTGTTGTGGCAAAAGGAGCAAACGGATGCACTACTACTGCAAAAAGTACGGTAAGTTTTAAAAACTGTACAGGAATTGAAGAAATGGTTGGCAATGTAATGTTTGCGCTTTATCCGAACCCTAATAACGGACAATTCGCCATCGAATTTAAAAGCGGCAGCCGCGAAGAGGTGAACATGAAAGTTGTAAATGCATCAGGGGCAACAGTATTTGCGCTCAATTCGATAGCAATAAATGGCAACATGACAAGGGAATTCGA
>CAZOXJ010000417.1:0-2292 GCA_964583325.1 uncultured Lentimicrobiaceae bacterium | reverse complement strand
GCTGGTTCGGTTTTACAAGATTAAACCGCTGGCAGCATATTTAAATATTCCTTATTTATTATGGGTAAGTTTCGCCACTGTACTGAATGCTGCTTATTTTTTCCTGAACAGGAGTTGAGTTAAATAAATGATTCCTCATTCATGGGATATATTCCAATTTTGTATTGTCACAAACTTAGTTTAGTGTTAGGGTATTGAATAAACTATCATCAACTTTGAAGAGCACAAGTGAAGTCCAGAACTCACTTTAAAAAACGGGGCGATACTGAAAAGCCATATGAGACAGGAAAATTTAAAATAAAACTAAAATGACTAATCTCGCTGTAATTGCTCAACTGATTGTTGCTGTTTCTATCATAATTGTATGGGTGTTCCGTTTCGATAATATCGTAAAAGAATTTAAACAATATGGTCTGAGCGATTTAACACGCACTATGGTAGGCTCAACAAAAATAGCTCTGGCTACCCTGCTGGTTGCTGGCATCTGGTATCCGTCGCTGGTGCTTATTCCGGCACTTATTATGGCTTTTCTGATGGTAAGTGCACAGTATTTTCACTTCAAAGTGAATAACACATGGCAGAAACGAATGCCGTCGTTGTTTCTTCTCCTTCTCTGTCTATTTATTGCTTCGGTTTCCCAAAATTTAATTTCTTAATGCGGATTCTTGATATACTTATTGTGATTTCGAGTTTATCCTTCTCAATTTATGGTATAGCCTATTTTACATCCCCGCATATGAAAAGCGAATTCATTCGCTTTGGGCTGGCAAAATTTGGAATTCTTACCGCAGTGCTTGAGATACTTGGAGCGATAGGTTTACTGGTAGGTTTTCTTAACAATTTTGTCTTGATGATCTCTTCAGTAGGCTTGTCGCTATTAATGTTTTTTGGATTTCTGGCGAGATTAAGAGTGAAAGACAGCTTTTGGGTTTCGTTGCCGGCATTGTTCTATATGGGATTAAATGCAATCATTTTTTCTATGGCAATACAGCTGAAATAAACAAGATTGATTTTCGGCTGAATACTATCAAAATATTGCTATTATCTGGAACAAATCTGTGTATTACTATCAGCTTTTCACACAGTATTTTCGTACAAGACCCGGTTTTTCCAGGTCTTTTTTTTGCAGATGTAAAGCCCATCTCTTCGTACAATACTTTTCATTCAGGCAGGCTAAACATTTATTATATTCACATTGTTGTATACGTCTTTATGAATTGTCATTTGTTGCCAATCTGTTTTTGTAAGCTTAGGCATTGATGCCTTCTTTCTTTCCTTCAACTGCCGGCACTGGTTATCCTCTGAACCCAAATCCTTTATTGTATCCACGACACAGCAGGTTATCTCACTTTAAAATCATCAAAATGAAACGAAGTAATTTTATTCTTACAGCACTTGCTATTTTTCAAATTTCAGTGTAGCGTCAAATTCAATCTACTTTCAAACCTTTAAGTATTAATATAAAACACTACTGAAGAAATTAATCTCAAGATTCAATTGATACTAAACGGGAAAGCCGAAAACCGACCAGAGTAGGCATTAAAATTAAAATTCCGGATTATGCCTAAATATGTAATTGAAAGAGAAATTCCAGGTGCAGGAAAAATGACTGCTGAGCAATTAAAGGCAGTTTCACAGACCTCTTGCGGAGTATTAAGCAATATGGGACCGCAAATCCAGTGGGTACATAGCTATGTAACAACGGATAAAATCTATTGCGTTTACAATGCACCAAATGAAGAAATGGTTCGTGAACACGCAAGGCAAGGCGGGTTTCCGGCAAATTCAGTCAGCAAGGTCTCAACAATCATTGACCCGACAACGGCTGAATAATCAGGTAAGCACGATAATGAATGTTAGTAGGTGTTCCTATATATAACTTGTGAAGTTGATCATTCCAACTTCACGACAAGAATAGCAGCGTTGCATACCAGCAGGCTTATGACATTCGTGCTATATAGTAAACCGAGGTCTGTTATTAGATCAAACTTTTCAGCTGTTTGACATTCTTATGCTCCGAAATCATTTATGTGCACAGAGCCCGCAACCAATTATCTGGTGTTGAGCATCCTAATTTCTGAACTTCTGATCTCAACTATCTGAAAGCATAGGCTTGATCAGGAAATAGAAAAAACGCTAATGGTGGTGTAATTGCCCAGGTTTGGGGAGAAAGGGGGTATTACTTTCGTTTATCCCCTTGAGAGGGAGGTTTAAACATGAGCACTTACTTGGTGCTGCGCATCCTTACTTTTTCATTTTTATCCCCTGACTTTATGCAAGCATAGTCCGGGA
>CAZOXJ010000416.1:0-2338 GCA_964583325.1 uncultured Lentimicrobiaceae bacterium | reverse complement strand
AATAAAGGGCGGCACGTTACCAGCCACCGTGAATTAATTGTACTTGAAAATGGTGGGATTTTAATTGACAATCCTGGTATGAGAGAAGTAGGAATTGCTGATTCAACAGGTGGATTGGAAATAACATTCGACAGGATTATTGATCTTTCAAAAAACTGCAGATTCAAGGATTGCACTCACACCACCGAAACAGGTTGCTCAGTTATCGATGCTGTCGATGGCGGAGAACTTGATAAATCTTCGTATGAAAACTACCTGAAAATGGAAAGAGAAAAAGCGCATTTCGAATCCTCCGCTGAAGAGAAACGAAAAAAAGACAAGGATTTTGGGAAGATCATGAAAAACTATAAAAAAGACCTGAAGAAAAATAAGTTCTAAAAACTACCGGCCTATTATATTCCGGGATACTGATTTTCAACCATACCATAAAATGAAAAAACTTATACTCACAATTTTAGCGAGTTTTTACTTAATTGCTATAAACTCCTGCTCCACCAGCCGGCAAACAAACACTGACAGAAGCCTGAAATTTTCCATCCAGGCGGGAGCCAACAAAGGCGGCATAACCGAAAATACGGATATGACTGTGGTTCCCGGTGCCGAAACTACCGTTGATGCTTTTTCGGGTGCTACAAATTATGGAATCAACACTGGAATCCATATCGCTAAACCATTGAAATACAACAAAGTGGAAAGCGGGATTGACTATATGTATAACCTGCAAACCTTTACGTATAACGACGCTGTGAATAATTACTCGGGCGTGCGGGAGCTAAAAGTTTCACAGATTATGATTCCGCTGACCTATAATTTTGTCCTTTTCAGGAATCTGCTGCCCGATGCTGATATTCAGCTAAAGTTAGGATATGCAGGCCAGCTTAATTTTGTTTCGGAAAGCGGTACGGGTACTCTGCCCGATTATTCAATAAAACCATGGTCGAACGGAGCAACTTTTGGCATTTCCGCTTTCCCGGTTCAGTTTAAAAACGGGAGCAAGCTGGGATTTTATTTTGACGCATACCGCGGAACCCAGGTTTACGAGGATTTCTACAACCAGAAATCGTTTGAAATGCCGGGATCGAGTTTTATGAAGTTTGGGTTTAAATACCAGCTTCGCTGAAATTCCAAGTCCCAAATTCCAAGTCCCAAATTCCAAATACCAAATTCCAAGATCCAAATTCCAAGGGCCAAAATCCAGGCTTCAAAAGAAGAACAAATAGAATAAAGCAAATAGTAAAGAAATTGTGTTCCGTGCCTTGGGATTTGGGACTTGGAATTTGGAACTTGGGATTTATAAACTTACATCAACTAATTAAAAATTAACCCTGGTATGAAATACATACTTACAATTCTGCTGTTACTCCATGGAGCCATTCACCTGATGGGCTTCGCCAAAGCTTTTGGTTATGCTGAAATCGAAAACATTCACGCCGGAATCTCAAAAACCAGCGGATTATTCTGGTTGCTGGCTTTTGCTTTATTCGTGGCTTCGGGAATTGCTTTGCTTACAAAAGCGGATTGGTGGTACATCGTTTCGTTTGCAGCTGTTTTGCTTTCCACGGTACTGATAATTACCGTCTGGAAAGATGCCAAATTCGGCACCATTGCCAATATTATAATTCTAGCTGCAGTAATTGCAGGATTTTCAACTGCAAACTATTACAGTTGGTACCAAAAGGAGGTAAAAGCAGGACTGAGCCAGACTGCAGCTTTACCCGTTCCGGTATTAACCGAACAAGCTATTGCCTCCCTGCCCGAACCGGTGAAAAATTACATCCGCTACACAGGTTCGGTTGGCAAACCTAAAGTAGAAAATTTCAAATTAGAATTCACCGGTCAAATCAGGAAAAATGAGCAATCGGCATGGATGCCATTTACATCGGAACAGTACAATTTTATGCAATCTTCAAAACGCTTATTTTTCATGAAAGCAGTTATGAAGGGCTTACCCGTTGCCGGTTTTCATTGTTTTAAAAACGGCGACGCATTTATGGATATCCGGTTGTTCTCGCTTTTTAAAGTGCAGTACCAGTCGGGAAAAGAAATGGGAATTGCCGAAACGGTGACTTTCTTTAACGACATGTGTTGCATGGCTCCTGCCACACTGATCGACAAGCGCATTACCTGGCTCGAATCGGACAGCAGCAAGGTAAAAGCTGAATTTACAAATAACGGGATCACGGTTTCCGCATGGCTCTATTTTAACGAAAAAGGAGAGCTTTTTAACTTTGTGTCCGACGACAGGTTTGCAGCCGGCGAAAACAATACGATGAAACGTATCCGCTGGTCGACGCCAATGAAAGACTATCGCGAAATTGACGGCTACAGGCTTGCTTCC
>CAZOXJ010000415.1:0-2365 GCA_964583325.1 uncultured Lentimicrobiaceae bacterium | reverse complement strand
AAACGATTTGCACAAAGATCATATCGAAATGAGTGGAAAGTTTATTTCCGCAGTTATTCGGTATGGTTTAAATGAAGATCAGTCCTTATATGTAAGCCGCGACATAGTCTGGCCTATGTTACGCACCCTTCCCAATAATACCCATGCAAGTCTTACGCGCACTTTCAATTTCAACCTGCTTAAATCATTATCAATCAACAGGAAAGCCATTGAAAATGAAATTGTAACTGATTTCAGTCTTGATGGCACACTGGTTATTGAAAGTACCCTGAACGGAAATTTTCAGCTGACTCGTACACTTTTTCCATCGGTGGATAAACCTGTTTTCTGTGAGAAATATGTTCTGAAAAATAACAGCAACAAAACTGCGGTCATCGAAATCCCGGAAGTGAATACCATCGTCCGCACCAATCCTTCCGAAGGTTTTGAAGGCTCTTATACACTCAAAACCAGTACAAAAAATCATGGATTCTTCAGTTTAAAGGAAGGCGAATCTGTTGCATTTTACCTGTATTTTGTTGGGTCTAAAGCTGGTCAGCTGATAGATGATATTGATGTTGAGAATGAATTTTTGAGACGCAATGAATTCCTTTCGTTCCTGAATACCAATCTCATTCTTGAAACACCGGATATAACGCTGAACCGGGCATTTGCCTTTGCCAAAATACGAGCTTCCGAAAGCATTTACCAAACCAAAGGCGGACCCATGCATGGTCCGGGAGGATTAAGTTATTATGCAGCCATCTGGGCAAACGACCAGGCTGAATATATCAATCCGTTTTTTCCATACCTGGGATATGAGTATGGAATTGAGTCGGCACTGAATGCTTACCGCCATTTTGCCAGGTTTATGAACCCGGAATACAAACCCATTCCCAGCTCCATTATAGCGGAAGGAACGGATATTTGGAACGGCGCCGGCGACCGGGGCGATGCTGCCATGATAGCCTACGGAGCAGCAAGGTTTGCACTTTCGCAGGGCGATAAAAAAACGGCTGAAGAACTCTGGCCGCTGATCGAATGGTGCCTCGAATTTAATAATCGCAAGCTTAATAGCCAGGGAGTGGTTTCGTCCGATTCCGATGAACTGGAAGGAAGGTTTCCATCGGGCGATGCTAACCTGTGTACATCCTCTCTTTATTACGATGCGCTTGTTTCTGCTGATTACCTTGGAAAGTCGCTGGGTAAGGACAAAAAGCAACTTTCAGCTTTTAGAAAACAGGCAGCCACACTTAAAACTAATATCGAGAAACACTTTGGTGCAAACGTAATGGGTTTTGAAACCTATCGGTATTACGAAGGCAATGACAAACTGCGGGCATGGATATGTATTCCGCTGACAGTGAACATTTTCGATCGTAAACAGGCAACCATAGACGCACTCTTTTCACCCGAACTATGGACCGAAGATGGCCTGGCCTCACAATCAGGGGATAAAACCTTTTGGGATCGTTCTACTTTGTATGCGCTTCGTGGCGTATTTGCAGCCGGTGATACAAAACGTGGGCTGGAATATCTTAAGTACTATTCGAACCGAAGGTTGCTTGGGGAGCATGTCCCCTACCCTGTCGAGGCCTATCCCGAAGGAAACCAGCGACATCTTTCAGCCGAAAGCGGGTTGTATTGCCGTATTTTTACCGAAGGACTTTTCGGAATTCGTCCGGTTTCTATCAACAGTTTTACTCTCACTCCGCATTTACCTGATGGATGGAATCAAATGAGTTTAAAAAACGTTCATGGTTTCGGAAAACAGTTTGATATTGAAGTAAAACGCGAAGCCGGTAAAATTAAATTAACGGTTACTTCAGGAGGGAATGTGATTTTCGACAAGGTAACAGAGCCGGGGACTTCACTTTCCATCAAATTATAGTTTTTCAGGGAGTTAACTTTTAAAAACGACACCTTCAAAGTACCGAATTATGACCAAATACCTACAACAAGCAATTATCGTCTGGTTTCTTTTATTTTCCACATCGGGTGTTTTTGCACAGGATAAAACTGCCGGATTTCGGAGTACTACCAGCAAAGAGATAATGGATGAATTTATGGCCATGCGTTTCGGCATGTTTATCCATTGGGGACCAGTTGCCCTTCGTGGTACCGAAATAGGCTGGTCAAGGGGTCAGCAGGTTCTTGTAGCTGAATACGATAATCTTTACAAAGAGTTTAATCCTGTATTATTTAGCGCCGACGAATGGGTTAAAACGGCTAAGGATGCCGGCATGAAATACCTTACTATTACTTCAAAACACCACGATGGATTCTGTTTATGGCCTTCGGAATACACTGAATACGATATCATGGCTTCGCCTTTTAAAAAGGATATTGTCGGCGAGCTGGCAAAAGCATGTAAAAAACACGATAT
>CAZOXJ010000414.1:0-2366 GCA_964583325.1 uncultured Lentimicrobiaceae bacterium | reverse complement strand
TGATTGGTGATTGGTGATTGGTGATTGGTGATTGGTGATTGGTGATTGGTGATTGATAGGGAGATTTGGGTCTTGGATTTTGGGATTTGGGATTTGGATTTTGGGATTTGGGACTTGTCATCACTTTTCACTCAACAAATGCTCCTCCAGGTACTTATAATGCGGAGTAAGCTCGCCACGATGCAGGATCAAAGCGCTCTTAATAGCATTAGGCAGATCGAGTGTTAAAAAATCCTCGCTGAAATCGCAGTCGGCAATGTCCTTTACATAATTGATAAGCACATCGGCAAAACCGGCTGATGAATCGCGCGGGAGTTCGCTTGGCAGAATATCGACAGCCATTACCAGCACGCCCTCGCCCTTATGTCCCATTGTATAGGTGCGGGTATCAGGATGGTAAACGAAAATCGGGTCTTCAATCTCGGTGCCTTTTGCGGTACATTCAACCGAGCCATTCGGATCGCAGGAAATATCGCCTATCACTTTCAGTTTCGGTGTACCGGAAGCAAAAAGTTTTTGCAGGTAATCTTTGGTAACAATCCTCGGATAGCGGGCATCCCAGTAGATACAGTTTATCAGCATATCGATATGCGGAATGTATTTCTCGAATTTGCTGCGGAATTTTTCGGGGTTCGAATAGTATTCGTGAAGCTCAAATTCCTGATTCTCATCAATGGGTTCAACCAAATCCGATTCTTTAAAAACAATCTTATAGATCAGGTTATCAGGAAGTTTGCTTCTTCTTTTTAAAGTAAGCAACTTTTCGGGCGAAATTTCTTTTACAGGCAACAATCCGATAATTTCCTGAGCACCCTGCGAAACATTGCCATAACCGGTAAATGCAACCGTAAACGGGCGCAATTCCTCAGGCATCCCTTTTTCGGCTATCTCCTGCCCTACTGCCGAAATTACTTCGCGTACTTCGGCAAGTGAACCATACTGATGTGCCTGTTTTATCTGTGCAAACGGGGTTTTATATCCTGCTTCTTTAAGCCTCAGGCCTAACGACCAAAGTGAGTTTATCATTCCGGCCAGACCGGCATAGCGGCCAAAAAATATAAGCCGCTTGCCCTGTTCATCCACAACGCGCTCGTAATCAATAAGGTTGCATTTAAGCTCCATCATTTTTTTGAGCATCGGCATGTTGTAGGGTTGGCCTTTGATAACATGCGAGAAAAAGATGTAGGTTTTATCTTCTTCAAAAAATGAAACCGGCATCTCTTTAACACCAAATATGACGCTGCATTTTTTGAGGTCTTTGGCAATTTTAGCACCGGCTTTTACATATTCTTCATCCGTGAACACTCTTTTTTCGGAAGTCTGCACAACAAAATCGAGTTTCTTGTTCTTGATCAGGCGTTCCACATGGTTGGGTGTAAGTGGTGCCCGACGTTCCATCACGTATTTGTCTTCGTGGCGTATTCCAATAAAGTTGCTCATGAGAAAATTTTACATTGAGATTTGCACTATATTAATACTTATCTATTGATTATAAGCACGTTAAAACCATTAAGTGTATCACTGAAAGGCATGGCAAACATATCAAAAAATTAATACATTTGCACCAAAAGGACAAAATTGTTTTTCAATTCACTGCACGAATGAGCCAATCGGGGAAACCATCACGTAATCAGAAAGTTAAAAAGATCATTTTCAGGATCATCCGGTTTGGTTTGATTTTCTTTTTCGGCACAAGCATAGTTTTTACCTTGGTTTACAGGTTTGTTACTATTCCGGCTACTCCACTTATGCTTATACGTGTTGTGGAGAATATTGCCGAAGGGAAAAAACCATCCATTACCAAGGATTGGGTGCATCTGAAAGATATTTCGCCTAACCTGGTGCTGGCTGTAATAGCTTCGGAAGACAATAATTTCGAAACCCATTATGGTGTTGATTTTAAAGCCATTGAAAAAGCACAGAAACTAAACAAAAAGGGCAAAAAAATCCGTGGAGCCAGCACCATTACACAACAAACGGCAAAGAATGCATTTTTGTGGCCTGCCCGTAATTATATCCGTAAAGGCCTCGAACTCTATTTTACCGGACTTATCGAACTTTTCTGGGGAAAGAAACGCATTATGGAAGTGTACCTGAACGTTATCGAAATGGGTGATGGTATTTATGGTGCCGAAGCCGCAGCGCAAAAATATTTCAATAAACCAGCCAAAAACCTTACCCGTGCCGAAGCTGCCGCTATTGCTGCTACTCTCCCGAATCCCCGCCGCTGGCGACCCGATAAACCTACCGCTTATATCGCAAAAAAGAAAAACTGGATATTGTGGAATATGAATAATGTGGTGAAACCGGAGTGGTGATAATTTGATAATTTGATAATTTGACAATTCGATAATTCGATAATTCGA
>CAZOXJ010000413.1:0-2369 GCA_964583325.1 uncultured Lentimicrobiaceae bacterium | reverse complement strand
ATTCTCGAATTTGAGTTCGGTACAAACTGGTCAAACTATTCCTGGTTTGTCGGCGATATTTTTGGTGCCCCGCTGGCAATAGAGGGTATTATGGCCTTTTTTCTCGAAAGCACTTTTATTGCCGTCATGTTCTTTGGCTGGAATAAGGTGAGTAAGAAATTTCACCTGCTTTCGACCTGGCTGGTAGCTTTCGGTTCCAACTTGTCAGCTCTCTGGATTTTAGTTGCCAATGCATGGATGCAGAATCCGGTTGGAATGAAATTTAATCCCGATACGGCCCGTAACGAAATGGTTAATTTCTGGGAAGTGTTGTTTTCGCCGGTTGCTATCAATAAATTTCTTCATACTATTTCATCTGGATATGTGCTCGCATCCGTTTTTGTGGTTGGAGTAAGTGCCTGGTATTTACTCAAAAACCGCGAACATCTTTTCGCCAAACGCAGCATCATTGTAGCAGCGGTTTTTGGATTGGTTACTTCCCTTTTCGTTGTATTAACCGGCGATGGATCAGCCCGCAATATGGCACAGTTTCAGCCTATGAAATTCGCGGCTATGGAAAATCTCTATGTCGGTCAGCAAAACGCGCCCCTCGTTGCCATTGGAATTTTGAAAGAAAACGTTGCAGAAGCAGACCACAAAAAGCAGGATTTCCGCTTTATGATCGAGATTCCTAATATGCTTTCGTATATGGCTTTTCTCGATCCCAACGCCTATGTGCCCGGTATCCAGGATCTGGTTCATGGAAATCCGGAGCACCAGATTTTATCCTACAAGGAAAAAAGCGAAAAAGGGAAGATTGCCATTACTTCGCTGGCTGAATATAAAAATGCAAAAAAGGCCGGAAACGACAGCCTTGCAAATGCAGCCCGGGTTCGGTTTGAGGAAAACTATAAATATTTTGGCTATGGATATTATGAAGGCCGCGAATTACATGAACTGGTTCCCAGTGTTCCGACTACCTTCTATTCATTCCGCGTTATGGTCGGGCTGGGTTTCCATTTTATGCTGCTTTTCTTCGTGGTTCTGGTTTTAACTGTTAAAGATAAAATTGCCACCAATAAATGGGTTCTTTATACTGCGCTTTGGTCGATTCCGCTTGCTTATATTGCATCCGAATTGGGCTGGGTTGTTGCCGAAGTTGGCCGACAGCCATGGGTAATTCAGGATATTCTGCCAACCATAGCTGCCGTTTCTCAACTGCAACCGGCCTCAGTACAAATTACTTTCTGGATGTTCTTCGTTATTTTCACCGCTTTACTGATCGCTGAAATCAAAATTATGACCAAGCAGATTAAAAAAGGTCCGGGCGAAGAATCACATTCAACAGAATCAGCAGCAACAAAAACTAACCTTTAAAAACCAGGAATCATGTTCGAAGCATTTTCATATATCACATTGCAGCAGTATTGGTGGATAATCGTTTCGCTGCTCGGAGCCATACTTGTTTTCCTGATGTTCGTGCAGGGCGGGCAAACACTTATTTATACCATTGGAAAAACCAATGACGAACGCACCATCCTCATCAACCTGCTGGGTCGCAAATGGGAATTTACATTTACCACGCTGGTAACTTTTGGCGGCGCATTTTTCGCTTCATTCCCCTTGTTTTACTCAACCAGTTTTGGCGGGGCTTACTGGGTTTGGATCGTGATATTGTTTGCCTTTATCATCCAGGCTGTATCGTACGAATACCGGAGCAAAGCTGGCAATTTTCTTGGAAAAAGAACCTACGAAATCTTTCTGCTCCTTAATGGAATCCTGGCTCCGTTGCTTATCGGAACAGCGGTTGCTACCTTTTTTACAGGTTCACAGTTCTCAGTAAACTTCATGAATATTACCCGCTTAACCGGTGATAAAATGCCTGTAATTTCCGAATGGATGGGTCCGGCCCATGGTCTCGAAGCCGCTTTAAGTCTTCATAACCTCACCCTGGGATTGGCCGTTTTGTTCCTTTCGCGCGTACTGGCTTTGCTGTATTTCATGAACCGCATCAAACACGCCGAAATGATGGAACGCGTTAAAAAACAGCTTCTTATCAACGCAATTCCGTTTGTTGTTTTCTTTCTCACTTTCGTGATATGGACGATGCTTTCCAGTGGTTTTGCCGTTAATCCCGAAACGAAAGAAGTATTTATGGAACCCTATAAATACCTTCATAACCTGATTCAGATGCCGGTAGTGGCAATAATGTTTGTACTTGGAGTGGCACTTGTTTTAATCGGTATCATTCGGCCCTTAACCTGTTTCGAGAAATGCAGTACCAAAGGAATCTGGGGAGCCGGAATCGGAACGGTTTTAACTGTTTTAGCATTATTCCTGTTAGCCGGTTTTAATAATACGGCTTACTATCCTTCCACGTTTGATCTGCA
>CAZOXJ010000412.1:0-2374 GCA_964583325.1 uncultured Lentimicrobiaceae bacterium | reverse complement strand
AAAAAATATATATAATCGAGCATTTATTCATTCAAATTAAAGATATATTTGTAAAAGAATAAAAAATGTTGGGAACCTTCAACTTAATAAAACACTAAGCTTTTTTATAATCTGGTCTGATACAATCAATTCGCAAAGCTGAAAATCAGGTGTGGTAGGGCAATAATTACTGAACAATGATTAAAATCTAATGTATATGGCTCTATCGATTATCAGATCAAGGTTTGTTTTTCTTTTATTTTTTGGATTAGTTTCTTTATCGGTTTATTCGCAGTGGGCATGGAAAAATCCCCTTCCCCAGGGAAATAACCTGAATGCAGCCTGTTTTATTAATCCCTCAACAGTTTATGCTGTTGGCGATGTTGGAACAATCATTAACACAGCTGATGCAGGGCAGACATGGACGGTAAAGAATATGACTGACATACGCAAAAATGTTTATTTCGAAAGCGTATGTTTCCCTGATGAAAATACCGGATTTGCTATGGACCGCTATGGATTTATTTATAAAACAACAGATGCGGGTAACACCTGGGATACAGTTTATTACGAATTGGACGAATACCTCAATGATCTGTATTTTATTGATGCGCAGAATGGTTTTGTAGTATGTTCAGGAGGTAAAATAATACACACCAATAACGGTGGTGAGACCTGGCAGTTTCAATGGGAAACGACTTTATCCTTACTCTCCTCAATATCTTTTGCCGGCGATAATATCGGATATATTGCAGGAGATAAAGGAATAATTACCAAAACGATTGATAGCGGCAGTACCTGGGTGAGCATTCATTCTGATTCCACGGAAACCTATAGCAGCATTCACTTTATTACACCAAACCGTGGCTGCGTGGTTGGGATGGAGGGCGTTATCCTGAATACCTCAGATGGAGGTCAAACCTGGTCCGAAACAAATCTGGGCGATACTGTCAATCTATCTACTGTGAGTATGTTTAACAGTGATACCATCCTGGCAACAGGGAAAGCAATCACCAATAATTACAATTCCATTCCGCAACTTTTAAGGAGCACGGATGGAGGGGAAACATGGACAGTTTGTCAGTCGTCCTATGAATACTTTTCTCCGGAAGCTGTTTCCAGCACTCCCGAAGGAACTGCATATTGTGTTGGGAACATGGGATTCATTTCCCGTTCCGACAATTTTGGTGCAACCTGGAGTGAACAATCAAATATTCTCACCGAGATTACCCATTTCGGTGCAGGTATCAATGACATAGATTTTCCTACAGGCGAAACCGGCTACGCCGTTGCAGGTGGTTACGAAATGCCTGTCGGAACTATTCTGAAAACAATTGATGGAGGTGACTCATGGCTCGAACTTGACTCATCATTTTACATGAATACATTTAATGCGGTTGATTTCCCAACTACCGATACCGGGTTTATTGCGGGTAACAATATATACTGTACCAAGGACGGAGGTAATACCTGGCTAATGAAACATGAGGGAACGTGGAGTACCAAAATTCTTTCATTAGACTTTGCAACGCCCATGATTGGGGTAGCTGTGGGACAAAACGGGGTATTTCTACGGACAACTGACATGGGCCAGAACTGGGGACAGGTCAGCAATATTCCCAACATGTTATTTTCAGGCATTTGTTTCGCCGATCAATCTATTGGATACGCCACCGGAAATAAACTGCTATTAAAGACACATGATGCAGGAGCAACCTGGTACGAAATCCCGTTGACATTTACACTCAGGTCAATTTATTTTGCTACATCCGAAATCGGTTACGGGGTAGGAAGTTCTGGTTTGATCATGAAAACAGAGGATGGAGGCAATTCCTGGACTGAGCTTATGTCACCAACAAATGAATCATTATACTCGGTACATTTTTATGATAAGGATACAGGGTTTGTTGCAGGGGGAACCTATGTAATTTCCGCAGTAATCCTTAAAACCACTGATGGTGGTTTACACTGGACTGAACAAGCTGTTCCGACTAATTATCCAATAACAAGTATAGTTGTGAATGATAAATGTAATGCCTTTTCTTGCTCAGCAGGTGGTGGTCTGTTTGCACAACCTGGTTCTGATGGATACACAAATACCCATGATTTTTCCGGTAGGGAAATAACTTCAAAAACCATTTCATATCCTAACCCTGCTTCTGAATCTGTAACATTCAAATACATACTATCCGAAGAAGCGCAGGTTATTATGAAGATTTATTCCGTTAATGGCAAAGAGTTGCAATGCATACTTGATTGTCGTCAGGATCGTGGAACTCACTCCCTTAGTTTCGCTACAAAACATCTGTCACCGGGTGTTTACATTTATCGGCTGACATATGGAGAGCAGATTGATACAGGGAAAATAGTTGTAAGATAATTTTTGATAATAAGG
>CAZOXJ010000411.1:0-2387 GCA_964583325.1 uncultured Lentimicrobiaceae bacterium | reverse complement strand
TTGGAATATTATTGGTTGGGTTCGGAATATTTTTAATTATCAGGGTGTTTTTTCAATGATAAAGATTGACCATAGGGGCATCAACAGGAAAAGTTTAGAACGAAAATGCAGTTAACAAATTCAGGCTTGAAATTCAGAGTTTTGTCTGTATCGATTATCGCCCCTCGCTTTGTCGCCCCTCGCCCCTTCTAAAAATTAAAATCTTTAGTTTCAATAGTCTCTAAGCCGTTTCAGGTTTTAATTTTCGTCACTAAAACGTATATCCTTAATATTTAACTGAATATTTTTAATATTATTCCATTCATTTTCCTCAATATGATAGCAGATATTCATGCTTTGCCCTTTTTGGATAGCATCGTATTTTTCGCCCTGCTGAAAAGCAATAGCTGCGTAAGGAGCACTGCGGACTGATTCCTGGAAAACAGTCATTTTAACATGGTTCTTGCCAACAATGCGTGCATGGCCGGTATCAACCGTATCGTGTGTCATAAAAACCGGCGACATATTGCCTGGCCCGAACGGGGCAAACTGTTTTAAAATACGCAAAAACTTTGGGGTAATCTGGTTGAGATTTACTTCGAGGTCAACTTCTACTTCAGGTATCAGCATTTCATCCGTAATGCTCGCTGATACAATTGAATTAAAACGCTCTTTGAAAGGTTTCAGGTTTTCAGGTTTCATCGATAAACCTGCCGCGTACATATGCCCGCCAAAGTGTTCGAGCAAGTCGCTGCAGGCATCAATGGCATCGTAAACGTCGAAGTCTTTTACGGAGCGGGCCGATCCGGTGATCAATCCATTCGACTGGGTTAAAACCACTGTCGGGCGGTAATAAGTTTCGGTAAGCCTCGAAGCAACAATTCCGATGACGCCTTTGTGCCAGTCGGGGTTAAAAACTACGGTTGCTTTTGCTCCGCGAAGTATATCGTCTTTTGCAATTAAATCAAGAGCTTCAATGGTTATCTGCGTATCAAGGGTCCGGCGTTCGGTATTGAAATCATTGATCTGATGTGCAATACTGGCAGCAGCATCCATATCCGGCGAAATAAGCAGTTTCACCGAATTGCGCCCGCTTTCGATACGCCCGGCGGCGTTAATGCGCGGACCGACCACAAACACCATATCGCTGATAGTGAGTTCGCGGCTGAAAATCAAACCTTTATCTTCTCCTTCCAGGCTGATTTCATCTTCAGGTTTTCGTACGATATTGGCAACAAGCAGCATGGATTCAATTCCCGGGCGCGGGTTTGTATTGATGATCCTTAATCCGAACGAAGCAAGTATGCGGTTTTCGCCGATAATAGGAACAATATCGGATGCAATGCTGATGGTTACAAGGTCGAGGTATTTGTGAAGAGTATCAAAAGGGATATTATACGTTTGGGCGTAAGCCTGAATCAATTTAAATCCAACTCCACATCCCGAAAGTTCATCGAAAGGATACGTGGAATCATTTCTTTTGGCATCCAGAACGGCAACTGCTGCGGGTAATTCGTCGCCCGGCCGGTGATGGTCACATATAATAAAATCGATGCCGCGTTCGCTGGCATATTTTACTTTGTCAACGGCCTTAATACCACAATCGAGGGCTATTATCAGTTTGAAATCCTGTTCGGCGGCATAGTCAATTCCTTTGAACGAAATACCATATCCTTCGCTGTACCTGTCGGGGATATAGTAGTCGATATGCTGGAAATCATTTTCTTTCAGGAATGAATAAACAAGCGAAACGGCAGTGGTACCATCCACATCGTAATCGCCGTAAACCATTATTTTTTGTCCGGTGGCTTTGGCTGATGCGATACGGTCGATGGCTTTATCCATATCGTTAAGCAGGAAAGGATCGTGGAGTTGCGAAAGGTCGGGCCTGAAGAATGCCTTCGCTTCATCAAAAGAGGTTACGCCGCGTTGTACAAGCAGTTCCGCTAATGCATTTTCAATCCCCAATGCTCCGGCAATACCCGAAACCAGGGATGCATCACCTTTTTGTTTTAGTACCCAGCGTTTTTCCATATAGTAAGCCCTTCGGCAAAAATAGCGTAATTTATGTATAAATGCATCGCTTTTTTGGCTACATATTATTTTGATGTGCTGGAAACAAATTTTGATATATGATATTTAATGAAAGTTGATCATTTTTTAGTACTGGAAGGCATTGAATTATATTTTTTCTCTTACTTTTTGCTTGATCAAAAAGTAACCAACCTAGCGAAGCGATCTCATGAGCTCCTATAAAAAATAAGCAATGAGCGAATAAAAATCAAGGCTTTCGAAAAATACGTTGCGGTTCTAATCAGGAGGTATTTTCTCGCAATACAAGGCATGAAAGATTTGAGCAACGCATGGCATTTGTCGTTGCTGTGTATTGCTACGCACATGCTACCCGC
>CAZOXJ010000410.1:0-2387 GCA_964583325.1 uncultured Lentimicrobiaceae bacterium | reverse complement strand
ATAGAAATGGTAAAAATGTTAAAAAAGAGAAATTGCAGATGACATAAGCAACGACCAGAATAGTACTGAACTTATCAGATAAACTAAAAGATAACGATTTGAGGAATAGTATCTTGTTGCAAGAAATGTCCCGATAGGTATTGAAAGGAGAACTGGTGTTAAAACGACGATTCCTGTTAGTCCGTATTTTCGTATAATCTTAATTATAAACCTGTTGCGACGTGTAAATCTACGAGCCGGAATTATAACAGGAATTTCGAGATTAAGAAAGCCATAAATATTTTTTTTAATCTTATGCATATAAAAAACAAAATACCTTGCATATAAAAGTATTAACCAACGGCTAAGAAAAAAGAAGAAAACAACACCAGTGATTCCGCCTGTAGTAGTAGAAAGCAAAGTTTGCAGAAAGTTAAGTCCCATGCTAAATGAGAGGGCAGGAGCAATAAGAAACTTTATACTGCTTACTGCAAATACTATCAGTATTTTCAGAAATCCGGACACCGTAGGTAATAATTATTAAGTAATAACGCTCAATAATCAGGTTTGTTGTATGGGTGACCGAAAAATATGGTTAAATCCAGTATTACATTTTTAGTCCGAAAGCCAGGTCGCCGGCATCCCCCAGACCAGGCACAATATATCCCTGAGCTGTTAGTTCATCGTCAATGGCAGCAACCCAGATGGTAGTTCCTGTTTTGGGAAGCATCCGTTTCAGGTATTCTACACCCTGAACACTTGCAACAACCGAAACAAAATGAGTATGAGTCGGTTTACCGTGGCTCAGTAAAGCTTTATAGGACGAAACCATCGAATGGCCTGTGGCCAGCATTGGATCGGAAACAATAAGGACTCTTTGCTCAATATCAGGACAGGAAACATATTCTATCTGAATGGAAAATTCATCATCCTTTCGGTGTTCGCGGTAGGCTGATACAAATGCATTATCTGCCTGGTCGAAATAGTTGAGCAGTCCCTGGTGCAGTGGCAGGCCGGCTCTTAATATAGTTGAAAGCACAGGCGTTTTTTGAATAACCTGAATTTCAGCAGTTCCAAGAGAAGTTATAACTTCTTTGGGTTCATATGCCATTGTTTTACTGATCTCATAAGCGAATATTTCGCCTATACGCTCCATGTTACGCCTGAACCGCATCCGGTCCTGCTGAATGGAAATATCGCGTAACTCGCGCATAAAATGATTAACGAGTGAATTCTTACTACCTATGTTAATTACCATGCTCCTGATTTTTAGCCGCTTTAATTATTTATCCTGTTTTACAGATTTCGCAAAAATAAGTACTTTGTTCAATTGGTTTACATCGGAAGATGTTTTTTTAATTTCGACCTGCTGATCCTCCATATTTTCAGTGCAACACGCAATGGCAATGGAAGCCTATTACGCATAAACTGCTGATAAACTACTTTTTTAGCCCCAAAACTGCTGTAGAAACGTGCCAGTCCGGGATTATTAGATCCCTCGAAATCCAGCGTAATGGGTTTACCTGCATTTTCTTTTATAAAAGAGTCAATCAACCAAGGCATTGCGTTAAGTTTTTTCCCTTCTGCCGAAACAGCTGAAAATAGAAAGATTACTTTCCCGTGACTTCTTACCCACAATATGCCTGCAGCCAACTGATTGTATTCATCGTAAGCACCCCAAATTTCACCTGTTCCCCGGTGAATACTCTCATAAGCAATCCGCTGAATTAAAGCATATTGTTTATCATTTAAATGTTTTAATTCAAGCCCTTTGTTCATTCTGAAAAGCTCAATTACTTCTTCTGGCCTTAAGTTTTGCGTAATAGTAAGTTTGTTTCCGCTGGCTTTTTTAAGGTTACGTTGAAGATTGCTCTGATATAATGATTCTATTTTTACGTAATCGCTTATCAGATCGAGTTCGAGATTGATCATTTCCTTCACATCGGGATCTGATGATATTCTGTTTGATGTATTCAGATTTATATCAATATATTTGAATTCCACCGGGATCTGATCCAGAAAATTCTGCAAAACAGCTTCGGAGGATAACGACCTGTAAAAAAGCCCGAGCTGCTGTGTAAAATAGGGTTGCATACTATATTTGATGCCAGCCCTTGAGAAAACCGGTAACGGGAATACTTTTTCATATTCATTCTCAATCAAAGCACACCAGCCGGGACAAACAATATCGAGGTACCACGACCGTGCATTCAGATTTCCGTTCACAGCATTATCGATGCAATCGTCCCATTGCGATTTATCAATCATATCGTGCTGCAGGAATTTTATCATGTCGTCTAAATGAGCCAGAAATTACTTGTTGTTCAATGAGTTGAGATTCTATAGCTATTGATAATCAGGTATTAAATTACTTCGCGCTCAAATTAAAAGGATTATTCTCCCCCATC
>CAZOXJ010000409.1:0-2391 GCA_964583325.1 uncultured Lentimicrobiaceae bacterium | reverse complement strand
CTCCCTTCTCATTTCGCGGTTTCATACATTAATTTATTACTCCATGCCATTAATTGCAAGAGGAATTATACTATTTCCTGTGGAGGAAATGAGCATGAGTGAAGATTTGAATAATTTGATCCGATAAGAAAAATGAATTTTTTAAGAAAAAACCTTTTTTTTAAAAAACAGATTAATTAACTGTTATATTTGCATTGAATAATGATTAAAAACCTAACTTTTCACCATCAATCGAAAATCATCCCTAAACCATATGTTTAACAAATCCCAATTAAAAATGAAAACAACTCTACTCACCGTGTTTGCTCTTGTGATTGGTATCACTTTATCAGCACAAAAAACAGCAAAGATTTCTCCTGAAAAGGCAAATTTAAAAGCAAAAGCTACCCGCCTGCAAAGCATTTCGGAACAAACAAACCCGAATGCCATGTTTATGCAAAATGACGGGCCAAGAACACCTGGCGTTAATGAAACAGTGATCGGATCATCAGTGTACGATCTTCAATCAAACTCCAATGTTCAGAACCGCATTTATGCATATCCTGATGGAACAATTGGAGCAACCTGGACAATGGGTTTTGCCAACGATGCTTTCGCTGATCGGGGTACAGGTTACAACTATTTCGATGGAACCGCCTGGGGTGATGAGCCTACAGTACGTATTGAGACAGCTGTTCGTACCGGATGGCCTTCGTATGCACCACTTGGTGATGGCGAAATGGTTATCTCGCACGGCGGTGGATTAAACTTTTCGAGCAGGCCAACCAGAGGTACCGGTGCCTGGACAACCACAACTATTCCTAATACTGCAGGATATACCTGGGCAAGGGCAATCACCAGTAACGGTAAAATTCATGTTATAAGTAACACAAATGCTATTTTTGAAGGACTCAATTTTGCAATTGTTTACCTCAGCTCGTCTGATAACGGAGCAACCTGGACAACTCCAACTATACTTCCTGGTATGGATTTAGCAACCGGATTGACCGGATTTATCGGTTTTGATGGTTTCGGCGGTGATACCTATTCATGGGCAGAGCCTAAAGGAGATACCATTGCATTTGTATATGGTGATTTAGTAGGTGGTGTCTGGATCATGAAATCATTTGATAATGGCGCAACCTGGACCAAGAAAACCGTTTATGAATTTCCAAGCTTTACAGGAATAGAAAATCCTGACTGTGCAACCTTCGATGATACCTATGATATCGCGATTGACGCACAGGGAAAAGTTCACTTTGCCGGATGCAGATATAAACTCACCGGAATGGATGCTACTCTTCCAGCTGTTACCTGGTTCTATTATCCTTATACTGACGGTGTAGTTTACTGGAATGAGGATATGCCACAAATTGATACCAGTTATCTGAACAATCCTGATACCTTGTTTAATCACGGTATGTGGATTGGTAGTATGATTGATATTGATGGCAGCGGCGAAATCGAATTCCCTGAAACCGGCTCAGGTATTTATCCATGGGGAGAATACAGGTATTCCGGACTTTCAAGTATGCCACAAATTGGAGTGGATAACGATAACAATATTTTCGTTTCTTACTCATGCCTTCGCGAAGACCTTGTTAACGCCGGAGCTAATCCTAATGTTCAGCTTTATCGTCACTTATACCTGACTTCAAAAATGACGAATGAACCGGAATGGTGCGAACCTCGTGATCTGACAGGTGATATTGAGCATTCCTATGATGAATGTGTTTGGGGTGCAATGGCATTGGCAGGTGATAAAATTCATTTCATTGTTCAGGTTGACCCGGAACCAGGTGTGGGGCTTGCAGGCGATTTAGATGCATGGGGTGATAACTATATGTATCACATCAGTTTCCCAACTTTCGTGAGTGTTAAACCTATAGACATCGCTAAAGATGTAAACGTTTCGCCAAACCCTGCAACTGAATTTGCGAATGTTGAAGTAAATCTTAACAGCGCAAGCAAGGTTGAAGTAAACGTATATGATGTTATGGGTAAACTGGTTTCGGCTAACAACTATGGCCAACAGGCAAGTGGTAGCCATATCTATAAAATCAACACATCTTCACTTCCTGCCGGAGTATATGTTTTCAATATTCAGGCAAGCGGTAGCCAGACTACTAAAAAAGTGATTGTAAAATAATTTTATCGAACAAATTACTGAAACGAGGTTGATGCAAATAATAGCATCAGCCTCGTTTTTTTCTAATATCAAACCACACTCTCCTTTTGCTTTTATCATTAATAGCATAAATATCAGATATTTAAATCCTCAGGGGTTCATTTCTTCAACCGAATGGACTGGAAACGCAATATTTTACAATACATTTTAGGTGAAGAATTGTTAATTTAGTACAATAAACTATTACATTTGCATTGTATAAATGTGATAACATTCATTTCTGT
>CAZOXJ010000408.1:0-2393 GCA_964583325.1 uncultured Lentimicrobiaceae bacterium | reverse complement strand
TATAAAATGGTTTAACAGCGTTTATACCCGTATTGTCGATTCCTTTGGATCTGTGATTGGTATTCAGATAATTTCAACCGATATTACAAAACAAAAGTGGATAGAGGAATCATTGCGTTTCAACCAGTTTGCAGTTGATAATATGTCGGATGCTGCATTTTATACCGATGCTGATGGCAATTTTCTTTATGCTAATAATACAGCCTCTGCTTTACTCGGATATACTAACGATGAGTTGCTGATGCTGACAGTTAACGATATTCATGTGCCAGAACACGGCTTTGAGTGGACAGAGCACTTCCAGGTGCTCAAACAACAGGGGAAACTTAGTTTTGAAGGCAATCATATTACAAAATCAGGAGAGCTTATTCCTGTCGAAATTCACGCCAATTATGTAACTTTCGGAGGTAGGGAATATAATTGTGCTTTTGTTACGGATATCAGGAGCCGTCGCAAGGCTGAATCCGATCTCAGGGCTGAGGAATTAAGGATGAGGGCTATAACTGAATGTGCCCAGGATGCCATACTGCTTATGGATCCGGAAGGCAAAATCTCATTCCTTAATCCTGCCACCGAACGTATTTTTGGCTATTCAGCAAGTGAACTGATGGGTAAAAATCTTCACGATGTTCTTGCACCCGAACGGTTTCATTCTGCTCATGAAAAGGCTTTCCCTGCGTATTTGCAGAGTGGTGAAGGGAAGTCACTAAATAAAATTGTTGAATTCGACGGAAAACATAAGCAAGGCCACGAAATACCAATCGAATTGTCGCTATCGAGCCTCGTACTGCCTGATGGCAGATACACCGTTGGTATTATCCGCGACATCACCGAACGTAAGCTGGCGGAGAAGCGGATTGTAGAAAGTGAAGCCAACGCCAGGGCTATCATGGAATCAACCGAAGATTTTATTGTTTTACACGATAAAAAAGGCATTGTTATCGATTCCAACGAAAGTCATGCAAAGCAACTAGGCTTATCGCGCGAGGAATTGGCAGGAAAAAATATATTTAAACTGCTTTCGCCGGATATTGCTATTAGTCGCCAATCGATTGTTGAACAGGTCATTGAAACAGGCAAACCTATTCAGTCGAAGGATTACAATAACAGTCGCTGGAATGAATTTTCGGTTTTTCCTGTGTTTGTTCAAAATCAGCTTACCGACAGGGTAGCCGTTTTTAGCCGGGATATTACCGAACGGGTAAAAGCGGAAGAAACGATTCTTACAATTGCATCACGACTGGAACGAGCCGAGCTCGCTTCGAAATCGGGCAATTGGGAAATGCATTTAGATACCCGGAAAATGATAGTTTCCGAAGGGGCCCGGGAACTTTATGGTATGAATAAATATTATTTTGAATATGACGAAGTCAGGCAAATTCCATTGCCTGAGTATCGCGCGATGCTTGATTCGGCAATGTATGCCCTGGTAAATGATAATATACCATATGATCTCGAATTTAAAATAGAATCATCAGATGCAGGTATAATTAAAGATATACATTCCATTGCTGTTTATGATGCCGAAAAGCGTATTGTTTTCGGTGTAATTCAGGATATTACAGAGCAAAAACGTGTTGAAGCAGCTTTGAATGAAAGCATTACAACGTACAGTACTCTTGTTGAAAAAATTCCTGATGGTGTTTATAAATCAACACACAATGGTAAGTTCATTGAAGCCAATCCTGCGATGGTTAAAATCCTTGGGTATAAAAATAAGGAAGAACTTTTAGCCATCGATATCAATAAAGATCTCTATTTTGATGAATCGGAAAGGGACAGCTTAACCCTGGGAGCTCTGAAAAATGAACTGGAGGTTTTTCGTATCAGGAAAAAAGACGGTTCCGAAATATGGGTCGAGGACAATGGATGGTACACCTTTGACCAGGCAGGCAATACCCTTTACCACGAAGGTGTTCTTCGTGATATTACCGAGCGCCGGCAGGCAGAAGAAGAGCTCCGCGAAACAAAGGAGTATCTCGAAAATCTTCTTACCTATGCAAATTCGCCGATTATTGTATGGGATGCACAATTCCGAATAACTACATTCAATAAAGCTTTCGAACGGCTTACAGGTTTGGGTGCTACTGATATTCTGAGTGTTACCGTTGATAAAGTCTTTTCTGAAACATCGCGCGAACGGTCACTCGAATACATTAGGCAAGCTACCAGTGGTAACAGGTGGGAAGCGGTTGAAATTGATGTTGTAGATTCAAAAGGGGTTATACATACACTACTCTGGAATTCGGCTACTATTTATGCATCTGATGGTAAAACCAGCATTGCTACTATTGCCCTGGGGCAGGATATTACGCAACGAATAACGGCGCTTAACCTTTTAAAAGAAAGTGAAGAGCTTTGGCGCAAAATAATTGATACGTCGCCCGACGGAA
>CAZOXJ010000407.1:1330-2407 GCA_964583325.1 uncultured Lentimicrobiaceae bacterium | reverse complement strand
TAATAAAGCCGAAATTATTTCTGCCTGCGAAAGTAGCAACCCTCCAATATCGTATTTGTGGTTGATCCTGATCTTTTCGATTGAGAATCTTTCAATTCCGTTTAATACCATGAATAGTCCGAAAAGTACGACAGGCGCTTTGATTCGTTTTCGCGAAAGCCATAAAATACCGAACGAAAGGAAAGAAATAATGGATTCGTAAAGTGATGTAGGGAAAACAGGTTTGTCGAGTACCATGCAATGCGCACCACCGCAACCGGCAATTGGTATTCCGTGATTGATTACATTATGTGGGTAATACGAAGCCCAGAGCCAGTCGGGAAGCCATGCCAACCATTGAGGTTGCACGAGTGTATTTACAATTCCCCAACAGCCATCGCCCGAAAAATGGCAGCCAAGCCGGCCAATTGCATACCCTATCATAATGACCGGAGCAGTTGCATCGATCACATATTTCCAGTCGAGTTTGATCACTTTCATATACAATAAAAGCGCAATAACGGTAACGATAAATCCGCCGTAAAATGTTAATCCGCTGAATGAAAGCAGACTATGGACCGGGTTTTTCAGGAAACTTCCGAAATTGTCGAAAATGTCAAACAACTTGGAACCGATTATAGCAAAAACCAGCCCAACAATCAGAATATTCCAGGTGTGCTGGTAGGGATGAACTACTTCTTCAAGGTTTTCCTGAGGTTTATTGCTATTCCTTTTTCTAACATAAATTTGATATAGTATTGAAATTGATGCAATTATAATAAAGGCAATTGTGCTTCCTTCGGCAGATAGTAAAAATTTCTGAGGGTTTTCAGCAAACAGGCGGTATGAAAATAATATTCCGAAGAATTTCCATCCAATGACTGACGAAAGCAGGGTTACTGGAATAATTTCGAGCCAGCTTTTGTTTTTATAAGGATTTATATACCTGGTCCTTGCAGGCAACAATCCTTCTGCTTCCTTCCGCTTCAGTTCCGACTTTAAAACAAAACCTACCACAATTGCCGCAAATGCCAGAAAAGTGCCGTAGGTCTGAAATGGCAGATCAATGTGTGTGCCCAGAAGGTAGTTTATCAGATC
>CAZOXJ010000407.1:0-1230 GCA_964583325.1 uncultured Lentimicrobiaceae bacterium | reverse complement strand
GTAAATCCGTGCATAAAGCCTTTAATATTATCTGATTCCCATAAAACCTGCCCGGTTTTTCCTATTTGTTGCGAATAGAAAGCAGCCTTTTTAGATTCGGAAAGTTCATGCAATAGTTTACTGCGACGCCTTTTTTCACGTTCGTCCACTTTGCCTTCCATTTGCAATGCCTTGGTCCCGGGTCGCTCGGAATAAGTGAAAACATGCAGGTAGGTTACATCCAGGTTTTTGATAAAATTATATGCGTCGTTAAAATCGTCCTCGGTTTCGCCCGGAAAACCAACAATTACATCAGCAGCAATGCAAGCATCCGGCATCAGTTCTTTTATGCGGTTCACCCTGCCGGCAAATACTTCGCGCAGGTATTTGCGTTTCATCAACTGCAAAATTTTATCGCTGCCGCTCTGCAAAGGGATGTGAAAATGTGGAAGCAGTTTTTCGGAAACGGAAACCAGTTTGATAATATCGTCGTTTAACAATTCGGGTTCAATGGATGAAATCCTGATGCGGTCAATTCCTTCTAAAACAGATAGTTGTTTGATCAAATCTAAAAATGATTCATTATTCTGGCGACCGAAATCACCTATATTTACACCGGTAAGAATAATTTCCCTGAGTTCGGTGGCAGCAATTTCGCGGGCAACTTTCATGGTGTTTTCAACACTTTCGCTGCGACTGCGACCACGCATAAAAGGAATACTGCAATAGGTACAGAAATAATCGCAGCCATCCTGTACTTTGAAAAACGAACGAGTCCGGTCGCCCATGGAGTAGGAGGGCATAAACTCTTTGGTTTTGCTTATCTCCGAAACATACGATTCGTGATGGCCGTATGCGTGAGTTTCATCAGCCTGACCTTTTATCACTTCTCCCAGCCTGAATTTATCCTGGTTACCGAAAACCCAGCTTACACCTTCCATAGCGCTGAACATATCGGGATTGGCCTGAACCGCACAGCCAATCACGGCAACCTGTGCTTCCGGATTGCGGCGGTGAGCCTGTTTAATAGCCGTTTTGCATTTTTTCTCAGCAATAGAAGTAACTGAGCAAGTATGAACTACATAAAAATCTGCCTGTTCGTCAAAATCAACAATTTCAAAATCATCAATTCCAAACTGACGGGAAATAGTACTCGTTTCGGAAAAATTAAGTTTACAACCTAAGGTATGAAAAGCTATGCGTTTTTTTAATGTCATGGTGCAAAGGTAAGGATTTGATAATTCGGCAATT
>CAZOXJ010000406.1:0-2415 GCA_964583325.1 uncultured Lentimicrobiaceae bacterium | reverse complement strand
TTGCCTTCTTCGTTATAGTTGTATTCGTAGGCATAATGATAATGATCGGTGTACTTGTTAACCATGTTTAGTTTAAGGTCATTTACGATAACACCGGTAATTTTCGACCGATGTATTCCGATCATTTTCAATAAGCGGTCGAGTGATTTCCTGCTTGTATGTGCCA
The DNA here is from genome assembly GCA_964583325.1 of uncultured Lentimicrobiaceae bacterium. Lineage (GTDB taxonomy): Bacteria > Bacteroidota > Bacteroidia > Bacteroidales > UBA4417 > UBA4417. The sequence goes on along the minus strand of CAZOXJ010000406.1, from coordinate 2,249 downwards.
GTCGGGCAATAATCAAAACGCCGTCCATCAGGTCCATAAAAGTTATAATATCAGGAATATGCAGTACAGCCGGAGTATCGAAGATTACAATATCGAACTTAGCTTTTACTTCCTGAGTGAAATTGATAAAATTCGGATCATCATAAAAAAAATCAGAACGGTCGGAAGTGTTCCCGACACCGGTAAAATAAAACCCGGGGGTTTCGATAGGTACCAATATTTCGTCGAGTGTATTTTCGCCACGGAGGTAATTTATCAGTCCGATATTATCAGCCCTTCCAAGTCGGTTTGTAAGTTTAGGAATAAACATATCCATATCAACCAGCAGTACTTTCAGGTTTTTATCGGCCAGGGCTGTTGCCAGCTGAACGCTGATCATTGATTTACCTTCCTTACGCACAGGGCTGCAAACGGAGAATAGTTTCTTATTCGGGTCCTTTAAGGCCTGCTTGATATTAACTACTATTTCGCCCATTTCGTTCCGGCTGTGGTACGAAGCGGAGCGGGTTGCCGGATTTACATAATAATCCTGTTCCGCGCGCTTGTGCAAAATGGTGCCCAGCAGGGGCATTGAATAAAATTTTTCGAAATCACTCACCAGTTCCAGCCTGTTATCGATCATATCGTAAAGGAATATGCCGCCGCCGGCCAGGAAAAGACCTGCCACAAGCCCGAGCAGCATAATAAACAGCATTCCCTTATTGGCAGGTGAAGTTGGCTCAACAGGTTCGTCGATAAGTACGAACCGGCTCAGGCTGCCTTGTGCTGCCGATTGTACTTCAATAAGTTTGGAGTTCAGCAGGTTAATGGTAACAAATACCAGTTCGCGGCCGCGGAGCAGTTGTTGCTGGCTTTCGTCGGTAGTATCGGGCATCATTTTGGATTCAAATTCGGCTATCACCCTTTGCAGCGACATTGCGCGCGTTTGTAGCGAAATTTCCTGTATCTGCATTTCCATCAGTTTGCTCAGCAACTGGCTTTTAAGCGGATTTTGTACAAGGCTTTTTATTTCCAGTTTTTGCTGTATGCTGTCGTGCAGCATACGGTTTATTTGTGAAATGTTGTCGCGAATGGCAATAACGGTAGGGTGATCTTCGGTTTGTTTGGTGAGTGCGCGTGCCAGGTCAACCTGCAGGTTCATTAACTGAACTTTAAGAGGCTCCGAGAAAGCCGATTCGTTAACAATAGTTCCATCGAGGTTTTTTAGCTCATATTCCGTGCGTTGTTTCGAAGCGGAGGTAGATGCAAGATTGATTTGTGTATTCAGCAGGTCGGTGCGGAAAGCATCGAGGTCGGACGAAACTTTTTTGAGGTCGCGCAGTTCGCCGGGATTGGCCGAACTGTTCATCATAATATTAAGGTCGATTTCGCTCAGTTTCCGGTTGTTGTCGCTAAGCTGGTTCGACAGGAATGTAACCAGTTTTTCGGAATTAATAACCTGGTTTTTCAGCAGTATATCGTTGAGTGCCTGAATGTATGATTTTATCAGGATAGGGACAATTTCACTTTTCTTTGATGTAATGGTAACTTCGTAGCTGGGAGCGTTGCTGTTATCCTTTTTATCCTTCATTTCAACTTTGAACATACGCTTGATAATAGCGGTGTTGTATGGAAGACCTGAATTTTTAAGTGTAAGGCGGGCAACTTCTTCCGAGTTCATGGTGCTGAGCCAGAAGTTTTTGTCGAAATCGGATTTTATCATCGGCACATTCGACTCCACGACAAATTCCTTGATGGATTCGTTATAGAAAACTTCGTATTTCGAAACAAAGTATTTGGGTTGGCGTAACGCATAAATAAACGCTATAACCAAAACAAACAGCACTATAGCCAGGAATTTCCATTTATGGATCAGCAATATCTGCAATATGCGCATGATATCGAACTGGCCATCCATCTGATCGTTGCCTGCGGCAGGATAAGCCTGGGTATTACCCTCGATGGGAGGATAGTTCTGCTTTTCGGTGCCTGGTGATTGATTATCGGTCATACGAAAGAGTATGTAGTTAAATTGAGTAGGTAAAAAAGGTCAGCAACAGGGTTTTAAATACTTTTTCTGCTGACTGGGTTTGTAATCAATAGCTTACACTCCGGGCTGTAAAACAAGATTTCCTGTTTTATGCATATCCTGTTGTAAGCTGGTAACCAGGCGTTTATTCGGTAGCGCCACCGGCCAGTTCCTTTTCTTTGCGTTTGGCCCGGTAGTACCTGTGGGTGCCGTAAGCAAGCGCAAACAGCAGGAAAATATT
>CAZOXJ010000405.1:0-2455 GCA_964583325.1 uncultured Lentimicrobiaceae bacterium | reverse complement strand
AAGCATTGAACGCCGCAGGCTATTGAACATTTTAGCAATAGTTACACAAATTCCGGTTTTATTTTAGCATACCTCACCTCATCCCACAATTTCCCTTGTTTAAAAACCGATTTCTTAAAAACGCCCTCTTTTATAAAACCACATTTCTCCAGTACATGCATGGATACTGAGTTGTATTCGAAAACACCGGTATGTATGCGGATGATATCCAGGTGATTGAAACCGTATTCGGTGATAAGGTTTACGGCTGTGGTTACAATGCCTTTGTTCCAGTATGGCTCGCCGATAAAGTAGCCGATTTCTGCTGATTTGCGATAAACATCCTGCCCGGGAACCAAAGAAATGTTCCCCACATATTCTCCATCGTAATCAATACCAAAGAAAGTAACCGGGTCCTGGTTTGTGAATTTCTGAAGAAAATTTTCAGCATCCGCTAATGTGTAAGGGTGTGGAAACCCGTCGCGGAGGTTACAACTGATTTTTTCGTTATTGGCGAGTTCTGCAAGCCGCTTTGCATCGGTGAGGCGCAAAGGCCGCAGCACAATTATTCCTGAGCTGAGTTCCATTTTCTAAAAATATTAGACTGATATAGATGAAAATGAATGAATTACAAATCTTTTTTTAAATAGCCGTTCCGTTCGAGAAAATCTTTTTGATCTGGCTGGTAAACTTCTTCTTCTTAAAAGCAAATGTTTCAGTTACTTCCGGAAGCGGTCCCTGATAAATGCTCCCCATTTTCAGGTAAAAAGTATAAAACATACTGGCTGTAATTCCCCATTTATTCAGAAATATATGGTTTCCTTTTGTTACTTTCCGGTTGCCTAATCGTTTGGTCGAATGTTCCAGGAAATGATACACACGGCTTCGGGAAACGCCTTTAAACTGACGAACACCCATTTGCCAGAGTTTCATCGAAAAATCAGGATCCGAATAAAATCCGGGAAAAAACTCCACACTATAACCTCCAACCGCATTCCAGGTATCGCGGTGTACCACGCATGGCGGCCACGAAGCACCGTTCCAGTCGCTCATAGGGAGTGAAGCATATTTTTCGAGCAATTCTTTCTCACGGAAATCAGCCGGAGTTCTGCCAAATGAATACGGAGCGATGGCAATCTTTTTTCGGGCATCAAATGGTTCGATAGCAGTTGCCGAAAGGAAAAAACGGGTGTCGGGCATCAGTTGTATCTCTTCCCAAAGGAATTTATCCCATTCAGGGCATACATACATGTCATCGTTCAGATACAGGATATAATCGGTTTTTGCCAGACCGGCCGCAGCATTCAGCGCGTAACAAACACCTATATTGGTTTCGCTGTAAGTGTGATCAAATTTCCGCGATTCAACCCATGCTTTGGTTCCATCGTTGCCTTCGTTGATATGAAGTATAATCTGATGCTTGTAAGAGCTGTTTTTCAAAATGCTACCTATGCATAACTGCAACATCTCCAGGTTATTCCATGTTGGAATAACAATTGAAAAAAGTTGTTTTTCAGCAGTTGGATAAACCTGGCTGGTAAATTGAACTATACCCGAAGATTTCAATGTTTGGAATTTTAAAAGAGATGTACAAAAATAGAAATATTTAAAGCAGAGTTAATTACTCTTTTGTTTCGTTGTCAGCAAATCCCATAAGGTATTTTATTTTTTCGGTATTTGCCGTAGATGTAAGTTTTTCAAGTAGCAAGAATGCAACGTCCATAGCTGTTGATGGATTCCAGGATGTGATAACGTTTTTGTCAACCACAACCGGTTCGTTCACCACATTAACGCCGCAACTGCGCAATGTTTCGTGACGTTGTGGATTTCGGTTATAGGTTGTGCCTGCGCGGCTGTAAAGTACTCCGCTTTTCGCGATTGGCAAGGCTCCTGTGCAAACAGAAGCTATAGTTTTCTGTTTCGAATTGAATGTTCTGATCAATTCAAGAAAACGTTCATCGTATGCATCGCGGTAAAAATTAAACTCTGCAAACCCACCCGGGATTGCAAGCGCATCGAAATCATCAACATTTACTTCGTCAATGGTTACATCAACCTCTATTTTTTGTCCAAAAGTACTTTTAATCTGTTTTTGTAATCCACAGGAATACAGATGGGTAGTTCCGTCGCCTTCCAACAGGTTCCAGCCCATAACATCGATAAATACGCTTGCTTCATAAATTTCGAAGCCCTCCGCCAATAATAACAATACTTTTTTCATAACAACCGTTTTAAAAGTTTAACTCAGTAATATGGCCGATAAATTAAAGGGCGAGGTGTAGTTCTCCAAACAATAAAATATCGAAAGTATGCTTTTCGGAGGCCTACTGATTCCTGTGAATAACAAGTTCAACAGCGCCATTTCCGTATTTTGCGAAAGAGGCTGTGCGGAATTCAATATCCTCATATTCCTGCAATCGTTGCAGAATTGCCTGTTTCAGTGATCCGTTCCCGATTCCGTGTATAAATATTACTT
>CAZOXJ010000404.1:0-2496 GCA_964583325.1 uncultured Lentimicrobiaceae bacterium | reverse complement strand
TTTCTCTGAACAGCGATGCCTGGTATATCACCTCAAGCCGCGATTTCAGGGATCCTGAGTTATTGCCGAATCTTTATTATGCAAAGGTGTTTCCTCCTGATACCATATCCATTAGGCGAATGGGAAAACCGGCTTATTATTTTTATATTTACAGGATGAAAAACCTTCAGTCGAAAAGATAAATATCACAATGGCTTTGATACTAAGATACGTCTGATTATGTTTAAAAAGTGATTACCCTTTAACCCGTTTTTATTTCTATGAAAGAGCAAGGAATGAACGAAATGCCCCTGATGCAGGAAAACGAAGGAATTGTTTTATTTTATCCCAATGTTCCGGAGAGTGCAGTAGAAGAAGTTTCCAAAGTACTTAATTCGCGTTGGATTGGGCAGGGACCTAAAGTGGCACAATTTGAAATGGAATTTGAATCAAAGTTTTTAACTGATAACGCAGCCCTTGCAGTTGGTTCCGGAACTGATGCGCTACATCTGGCTTATATTTTGGCAGGAATCGGACCGGGCGATGAAGTTATTGTTCCTGTTTTTACGTGCACTGCCACGAATATCCCTTTACTGTATTTGGGCGCAAAAATAAGGTTTGCAGATGTTGATCCCGAAACGCTTAATATTAATGTTGATCATGTGAGGAAGTTGGTGAATGAACGTACTAAAGCAATTGTTTGTGTTCATTATGCCGGTTTGCCCTGCGATATGGATGAATTAACCGAGATAGCCAAAGAATACAACATCCCGCTTATTGATGATTCGGCCCATGCGCTGGGTGCAACCTACAAAGGCCGGAATATTGGAGAGATTACCGATTTTTCAGTATTTTCTTTTCAGGCAATAAAACACATTACTACCGGTGACGGCGGAATGCTTACTATTAAAAACAGGGATCTTATTGAAAAAACCAGGCGTTTGCGGTGGTTTGGTATCGACCGTTCGGCCAAGCAAATGGGGCATTGGGAAAACGATATTTACGAGGTAGGCTACAAATACCAAATGAATGATATCGCAGCAGCTCTGGGTTTGGCTGCATTGGCTGAATTCGACAAAACACTTATGTATAGAAAACAGCTTTTCGCAGAATACGAAAAACAGTTGGCAGGAATTGATGGCATAAAACTGATAGGGACAGGGGTAAAGGATCGGGAACATGCAGCCTGGCTATGCACTGTAATAGCTGACCGTCGCCCGGATCTCATGAATAAATTACGCAGTTTCAACATTGAGTCGAGCCAGGTTCACTACCGGAATGACCGTTATACTGTTTTAGGAGGCAGGAGGTCCGATCTGCCAAATATGGACATGGTTGAAGATAAATATCTGGTGTTGCCGCTGCATTTAAAAATGAAACTTCAGGATGTTGAGTATATTGGAAAGGCAATTAAGAGCGGCTGGTAGCTCATTTAAAATGAATATGTAATCGGCTGAAAACCTATATATTAATTCCTATTCAGCTAATTGGCGATAATTCTGTTCAACTTGTTTCTAAATCTGGCCATACGATATTCTGATGTCAATTCGGGTTCTTTCAGTGCACCCTCGAAACGCGTACCGATACGGAGATAATATTTAAAAAACGTAGAACTGCTGATTCCCCATTTCAACAAAAATTGTATACGTCCCTTGTTTTTCCTTACACGGCTGGTTGAAAGCGAAAGGAAATGGTAGGCCCGGCTGGCCTCGACACCTTTAAAGTAGCGCACACCCAAATGCCATAACTTCATCATAAAATCAGGATCGGAATACATCCCGGGAGTGAATTCAACGCTTAAGCCTCCCATTAAGTCCCAGATTTGCCGGTGTATTATCATCGGATACCAGTTACAGCCATTCCAGTCGTGAAAAGGATATTTATCATAAGCTGAAAGGAGTTCTTTCTCACGGAACTCGGATGCTTTTCTTCCGAAATCATAAGGGCCGATCACACAATTGTAAGAAGTTACATGCGGTTGAATCAATGTGCCTGATAAACAAAAATAATGATCTTCCATTTTTTGAATTTCGTCCCAAAGAGCTTTATCCCAGTTTGGGCACACATACATATCATCATCAAGCAAACAAATATATTCTGATTCGGCCATAGTGTAAGGTGCATTAAAACCATAGCAAACACCTGCGTTAGAGGATGAATGTGAAAAACTAATATTATTTTCCTTAAGCCATTCCAGAGTGCCATCCGTGGCTTCGTTGGCGTGAACGATGATTTGGTGATGGAAATATGAATTTTTGCGGATACCTTCAATGCATATTTTTAAAATCGGCAGGTTATTCCACGATGGAATCAGTATCGAGAATACAGGTTTTTCCTGTTCTTCAAATTTGTGAAAGGTAATTTTGCCGGGATTCATAAATGTAATGGGATTTCAATATTTAACATGTAAAAACAAAGCTATAAAAAAACCGGCATAAAACCGGTTTCTTATTTTCACTATAAATTTTCTATTTTAACTCAAACGAAGTCTGACCTATTTCGCGGTCTTCAGTAAAA
>CAZOXJ010000403.1:0-2510 GCA_964583325.1 uncultured Lentimicrobiaceae bacterium | reverse complement strand
GTGGTTCACCAACGGCCTTGCTTTTGCGTATGGTGCCTTCGTTCGGGTATCCTTCAAGTAATGCAACATTGAAAATATCCGGTATATCGTTTACGGTTGGAATTTTGTAGGTATCAGGCGAATGGGTAAGCAGGTGACCTTTTTTGTCCCATTTTATTTCTTCAGTTGTCACCCAACCAACGCCTTGTATAAATCCACCTTCGATCTGACCCAGGTCAATATCGGGATTCAGAGAATCGCCGACATCATGCAAAATATCCGATCTCAGAAGTTTGGATTCACCAGTCAGCACATCAACTTCCACTTCTGAAACTGACATTCCATAGGCATAATAATAGAATGGATTGCCTTTGCCTAACTCGCGATCGTAAAAGATGCCGGGAGTTTTATAAAAGCCGGTGGCGCTGAGGCTGACCTGGTTCAGGTAAGCCTGTTTTACAAGATCTTTGAATGGAATTTTTGTTTCGGGATGTGAAGTGGCAAAAACAGAGTTGTCCGAAAACGTGATCTGATCAATATTGATCGAATCGTTTTTCAACTTCGATTTCAGATCGACAAGAGCAACTTCAGCCAGCCTTGATTTTAGCTTATCGATAGCATTTTTAACCGCCATTCCGTTCAGGTCGCTGCCTGAGGAAGCAGCCGTGGGGGAGGTATTAGGGACTTTTGATGTACTGGTAACGCTTATTTTGATAAATTCAGGTGAAACACCGAATGCATCGGCAGCAATACCATGAATTTTGGTATTCAGGCCTTGACCCATTTCGGTCCCGCCGTGATTTACTGCAATGGTTCCGTCGTTGTATATATGAACTAACGCTCCGGCCTGATTAAGAAAGGCGGTGGTAAAGGAAATGCCGAATTTAACCGGTGTAAGCGAAATGCCTCGTTTTACAAATTCATGTTTGTGATTGAATTCTGTAATAGCTTTCCTGCGTTCATTATAATATGATGAAGCCAAAAGTTGGTCAAAAATCACGTGCAGGTGATTATTCGCAACAAATTCACCGTACGGTGTGACATTTCTCTGCCCGTTTCCATAAAAGTTGAGTTTACGGATATCTGCCGGATCTTTTTTCAGGAAACGCGCTATTTTATCGATGGCTGTTTCAATAACAGCCATGCCCTGTGGTCCGCCGAAACCACGGAAAGCCGTATTTGACGGCAGGTTCGTTTTGTATGCTTTGCCGACAATCCGTGCATTTGGAATAAAATAGGAATTTTCAGCATGCAGCATCGCCCGCTCGAGGATGGCACGGCTAAGGTCGGTAGCTGAACCGGCATCGCTGTTCAGCTCAACGGAATAGACAAGGATTTTCCCCTCGTTGTTAAAGCCAATTTGATATTTTGAAAGGAAACGGTGTCGTTTGCCTGTTATTTTCTGATCGTCGTCGCGGAAAAGATGAATTCCAACTGGTCGTTTAGTCGCATTTGCCAGCAAGGCAGCCCATGCAGCCACATGATTTCCCTGCGTTTCTTTTCCTCCGAAACCGCCGCCCATTCTTCTCACTTCCACATCCACTTCGTTTTTGGCAATTCCAAGAACTTCGGCTACAATGGCTTGGGTTTCAGCCGGATTCTGGCTCGAAGCATGGATCAGCATTTCTTTTCCTTCGCCGGGAATTGCCAGAGCCGATTGTGTTTCGAGGTACCAGTGCTCCTGTGCCCCGGTTTCGAGCTCGCCGGAAATTACATGTGGGGCTGATTTAAGGGTTTCATCCACATTTCCGCATTCAATAATTCGGGGTGGTGCAATCAGGCTGTCTGCTTCGATGGCTTCACGCAGATCCAAAATGGTTTCGAGTTCTTCATACTCAATGCGGATAAGCTTTTCAGCTTTAATGGCAGCATCCTTGGTTTCAGCGGCAATCAGGGCAATAGCCTGGCCGATAAAAGTAACTTCATTTTCGGCAAGGCATGGTTCATCATGAATCACCGGTCCCATCTGGTTTTCGCCGGGAATGTCTTTATACGTAAGGATGGCTACAACACCATTCAGTTTTAATGCAGCTTTTGTATCAATTAGACTGATGCGGGCATGTGCCTCGGAGCTATAAACTACCCTTCCGACCAGCTGCCGGTTCGCCTCAATATCATTAACGTAAACCGACTGACCGGTTACATGCTTGATGGCGCTGTCGTGTTTCAGATCTGAAGTTTTCATAACCCGTGAGTTGAAGTTTCAGAATAGAATTTCAGTAAAAGATTACCGGCAACCAGTTTGCGGTATTCAGCGCCAGAGCGGGCATCGTTTATGGGTGAGAACTCATGAATAAGTGTTTTCATGGCATGTTCCACATTTGATCTTGTCCATGGTTTGTATAATAGATAACGCTCGGTTTCGGAAGCACGTTTTGGCCGGTCGGCCATTCCGCCAAAGGCAAGTATTATTTCTTTCACATGTCCGCCTTCCAGTTGCAATGAAAATCCGCCGCTAACTGTCGAAATATCTAAGTCCTTGCGTTTTGAAACTTTGTAGGAATGCAAAAAAGTATCAGCCGGAAGTTTTG
>CAZOXJ010000402.1:0-2521 GCA_964583325.1 uncultured Lentimicrobiaceae bacterium | reverse complement strand
GAAGTCCGATCATTACTCCGGAACCTACATTATACCCGATTTCGCGTAATAATTTTAAAGCGTTGATCCGAATATCGAAATCGTGTTTTTTATTGTTTGGGTGGATTTTGTAATATAACTGGCGGTCCGAGGTTTCGATACGTATCAGGTAGCGGTGTGCGCCACAGGCAAACCATTCGCGATACGTTTTTTCAGATTGCTCACCCATGGAAAGGGTTATTCCGAGCTTTCCTCCTGAGAGGTCTTTAATTTTGCGAAGCAATTCTGATACCGTATCTACAAATTTTTCGTCGCAACGTTCACCCGATTGTAATACCATTGAGCCGTATCCGTTTTCGATGGCAAAACGGGCTGCTTCAAGAACTTCCTCTTCAGTAACCATGTATCGCTCAGGTTTTGTATTTCCGGAGCGGATACCGCAATACAAACAGTTTTTTGAACAAATATTCGACAATTCAACCAATCCGCGGAAATATACTTTGTTGCCGACATATTGCTTTTTGATTTCAGCTGAACGTGTAAATATTTTTGTTTTATCCTGACCTTGTGCATTAAGTAAAGCAACAAGATCGGAATGCGCAAATTCTTCCTTTAGTAGTATGTTTTCGACTAGTTCGGTCATAGATTGTTTGTGATATATTCTGTACAAAAGTACTTCGAATTACTTTATGAGCAGAACCCTTCAAGGGTTTTAAACCTTTGAAGGGTTTGTCATTAATAAATTTTCTTAAAATGCAGATGCCTTACTTTTTAATAAACTTTCCTTCCGAAAAAATTCCTTCTGAATGGCATCTGATGATATAGGTGCCGGGCAACAATTGGCGGATATCAATCGAATTATGTATGGGTTTGTAAATGGAAATTACTGTAATTCCTTTCATATCAATTATTTGAATAGAATCTAAAATCGTTTTATTATCTGGATTGAAAGTGATAATATCATCAGCCGGATTAGGAAAACATTGTATGGGGTTTGAATTAGAAACTTCATCAATTGCATTTACATATTCGTTAAAAAGCCAGGTGTAAGCATCGCCGAAAGCCTCACGCCAGAGTTTTTCGTTATGCTGACCACCTGCTACAATTTTGTTAAAAACCTTTTCCTGGCTGAAACCAATGCTTAAAAGCGAATCGTTCATCCGTTGCATATCGCCGACCATTCCTGCGCTTTCGCTGTTGCCACAAAGCTGGTAGAAACGCATTTCTTCCTGTTTGCCAGTGCTATGTGTGAATCCCCAAACGCTGTCAGAAAACCAGTACGAAGGGGAAAACAACCCTGCTTTACTGAAAACATCCTGGTACTTAAGTGATCCGTAATGCGAAATCAAACCACCCAGGGAACTACCAAGTATTCCTGTATTCTCTCTGCCGGAAAGTGTGCGGTAATTCTGATCAATGTAAGGTTTGAGTGTTTCGACGATAAACTGCATATATTTTTCGCCATCGCCGCCACCATATTGCGAATTGGCCCAGGGTGTATATTCGTCAATGCGATCACCACCACCATTATCGATTCCTACAACCAAAGGAACATGCTTCCCTTCTTGAGCAAGAGTGTTAAGTGTTTCATCTACTTCCCACTCACCTGAGTATGCGGTAGAAGCATCAAACAGGTTTTGCCCGTCATGCATATACAATACTGGGTAACTAAGCCCTGATGTTTCATAATCGGGTGGGAAATACATCCATATCCTCCGGTTCCGGTTCAACTGAGGCATATAAAAATCAGTGCTTATAATTTTAACGTTTGCTGCCGCTGTCGAAGTGCTGCCGCCGCCACCTCCAGCCCAGTTGGCAATGGTAATATCAACGGAATCAGCAGTTCCAAATGTATAAGTGCGGTCAGGAATTTCTTCCCCTCCGGCACCTTTCTCTACAGTTGCCCATGAGCCACGGGTGAATTTGAATTTAATGATTGTTCCTGAAGGTTGCGAAGCCAGCGTAATGCTCCATTTGCCCTGAGCATTTTTATGAAGCATATAGGCTGGTAAGCCTGGCTCCCAACCATTAAAATTTCCTGCTATATAAATGCTATCCTGAGGCGGAGTATAAGCTGGCACCGACTGTACTATAAAGGTTACCTGTGAGGATGCAGTTGTAGCGGTAATAATTGTCAGGATTAAGTATAGAATCAAAGATTTCATGATGGTTTTCCGGAATGATTATGGTTTTTGAATAGGCTAAATTAAGCCATTTCATTTCAACGTGAACTAAAAACTGCTCTTGCAATAAATCATTTCAAAAAAAAGTCCCGGCAAAAAAACCGGGACTCAGTAAATCTGGAAACAGGTTAAAATTATTTGTCTGCTGGTGCTGCTTCTTTCATCAGGTGAGTGTTTAAGAATTTCTCCATCGAACGGTAGAAGTCAAATTGGTTCTCTTCGTTGTAAAAACCATGACCTTCGTTATCTTTCACCATATATTCAACTTCAATTCCGCGTTTTTTCAGCGCTTCAACCATCTGATCGCTTTCGGCTTTATTTACGCGGGGATCGTTGGCTCCCTGTGCAACAAAAAGCGG
>CAZOXJ010000401.1:0-2525 GCA_964583325.1 uncultured Lentimicrobiaceae bacterium | reverse complement strand
GCAGTGGCTCCCAGTACGAATACGATAAAAACCTCCACTTTCATGTGCGTGCTGTTCGGGCCTTTTAGCAATTTAACCATTTAATAATAACCGCATAGCGGTCGGATTTTTTTCAAAAATGCTACTGTATTAAGACTTACCGGTTTTATAATTTACCCACCCGTTTTGACAAAGAACCACCTTTGGGCCTTTTCAGGGTCAAGTGGGTGTGTCATACCTAAAGTTTATTTGGTGCGTAAATTGGTCGAATGGTAATGCAATCTGAGGATTTTTCACTACAGCATTCCATCATTCGAAGGATCTTGTTTTCGATACGGTCATTGAGATATACTTCAAAAAGGTAACGCTCGAATTCCAGGTCAATCGGTACGTCCCGGGATGCTTTGTTACGATGTTTTAATTGATTCATGTCGGTGTTCATATGGGGTTGGTTTATAAGAATGAAGTGAAAGGCGACAGTAGTTTGAAAATACGGCGGGGATGAAAAAAAATCAGAAACGTTATGTGTATAAAGAATATTGTAACTTTAGCCTCTCAATACTTTCGTAATTGCCAAACCTGACTCAGCATACCATTCTACTCTGTATATGGTCAGGAGTTAATCTTCTCCATAAAAAGATATGATCTCAAATCGGTTGAGATTCGAGAATGAAGTCAACGAATTGAAGGAAGCCAATAGAGATTTCCTGAAGTCATGCGATTCTCTCAGTAATATGATGGATAAGAACAACTTTAGCTGTGGCTAAGACAACAATAGACTCAGTAATCTGTCTGCTAAAGTATTAGTTCATTGTGGAAAACACATAAGCCAAAAAAGCCTACAACCTTATGTGGCAAAATGAAAAAAATGAAAAAAATTAATTCAGTTTTTATCTCGCAAGTACTTTTTTTTCTCTTATCGGTTTTTGTACCAACCGCCACATCAGTTGCTCAAACAGTTGATTACAATCTACCGCAGAATTGGATGTGTCATCCTGTGTTGAAATCTACAGATATTGCCCGCCAGCAAAATTTAACGTTGACAGTCTTGAATCCTGATCTTTCGGTTGATACAATAATTCATTATGTTCCATATACGGATACACTGGTTGATATCTTTTATGTATATCCTACAATTGACACAATTAGAGAGATTTCCAATACTTCAATGGATAAGATTGATACGCTTACGGCGAAATTTGTGTATAGTGAGCAAGTGGGCATTTATGCCCAGTTCGGCAGGATGTTTGTTCCTTATTACCGGCAAGCGCAACTTGGTGTCTTTCTGGTTCAAGATACATCACATCAGCTATTATTGGCCAACTGCATGGAGAAAGCTTATAACGATATTGATTCTGCCTTTGGTAACTACCTTAAATATTATAATAAAGGACATAAAATCATTCTGATGGGGCATTCACAGGGAGCAGATCATATCATGTTCTTATTAAGAAAAAGGTTTGACAATAACCCGGTTCTTCAATCGCAACTGGTAGTTGCTTTTTGTGCAGGGGAACCCAATTATGCTTCTACAGATGGCAGCAGAACCGGTGGTGCTTTGCAAAACATTAAAGCCTGCCCTCCTCGAGACTCGGCACAAGAATGCGGATGTATGATAAATTGGCGAAGTTGGGAGTCGCCTTATACCCCCGAAGGCATTGCAAAAGTCTCCTTTTTTTACAACCCATATTTTGTGAGTAAAGGATTAATTTATCAAACCTACGATACCATCAATCATCGTCATCAGGATGCTAATTATGATTTCGGTTATACTGCGACTCCGAAGCTCATAGAACGTTATATTTCTATTGGCAATAGCGGTACTGATTACGTTGGATTTGACAATAAGTTCAGCGCGAAAGTTAACGCTGTTCCTACTGTACCTTGTAGCACACACTTAATGATTGACACGATCCCTACACCAAACGACCTGAGAGTGATAACTTCTTTTCCTGCATTCTTACCTGGCATGCTGCATTCCGGTGTACCTCTTGTCTCGAAGACACATAATTACCACATATGGGATTGGCAATTAGTTCAGAATGATGTATTGCATCTCTTACCTGCAATGATTGCAAATTGTCATCCAACAGGATTGCCGGAAGGAGATCGCCCTGTAGACGCTGCACTTATTTATCCGAACCCAACAAATGGCGTTGTCCATGTAGACAATATCGATCAAAAAATAAAAATCATCAAACTTTATAATTCACAAGGAGAGTTAATTCAAGAGTATTTCACGAACGGTTTTTCTGTTTCAAATCTGGCATCCGGAATTTATTTCATTATTATTCAAACAGATAAAACAACTTACACTAACAAACTTGTAAAACAATAATGCAGCAACAATTGAACAACCCCAAAACCATGTACCTTACACCAGGAGTTTCAGTTTAATGACAACCTGATAATCTCCAGTGTGCTTTTGAAGACCCTGGAGACATTTTCCTGTTTTCAGTAAGCGTTACATGTTTTAATGGCTTGGTATCTGGTTTTTTGAAATTTCACACTCCACAACCAGGAAAAAATGAACTCCAGAGGGTTGA
>CAZOXJ010000400.1:0-2526 GCA_964583325.1 uncultured Lentimicrobiaceae bacterium | reverse complement strand
TAAGCACATCATTTTCTGACAGATGCGGCAGCGACCTTTTAATTTCCGCATCCGGATCGGTTGCCAACAATGATTCGGCCGTAAAAAGATTTTCCTGCACTTTCAGAAGAACTTCGCGCAAATGAGCATCCGAAAGTTGGTCGCGCAGATACCCGATAAACGAGTTCAGTTCGTCCAACGTGCCATAGGCTTCAATACGTTCGTGGTATTTGGGCACGCGAGTTCCACCAATAAGCGAAGTTTCGCCTTTATCGCCGGTTTTTGTATAAATTTTCCACTGTTTGTCCACTGTCTATTCCTATAAAGAGGTTTAATGATTCTTAAATTCCAAACTCCAAATCCCAAAATCCAAATTCCAAAACTTAAGATCCGTACTTTATAATTTATTGATTATTGATCCAAGAATCAGCTTAAGTTCTGAGGATTCACTAACCAAATATTCACATTGTTTCATATCGCCAAGCTGCAATTGAGGAAAGACCTTGAGGAAATAATGTGATTCCCGCATTTCCTTTAATGAAATGCCAATCTTAGTTTTAACATCAGGTCTTGTAGGAGATCCTTTGGATTCTTCATAATTTGCCCCGCTCGATGTTGAAGATTTGACAAGCTGGCGTTTCATATCTAATGTCTCAACCGAGTTTTTTACTGTTCGCAAATATAAAATTACATCAACAGCAAACTTCAGTAATCTATCACAAAGATCATTTTTTACAACCATCACTACCCTATTGTTATCTTCTTTAATCTTGAAATTTCGAATATTTCAATTTTGCTACCTTGTATCAAATCCTTAGAATTGGACCCTCGGTATTTGGATCTTGGTATTTGGACTTTGGTATTTGGACTTTGGTATTTAAATAAGATTAAACCAGCACTAATTGTTCAATGCACGTGATGAAGAAATAATATCGGTATTCTGATAATCGGCTGAAACCTGTCCATCCATAAGGCGGATAATGCGGTGTGCATGACGTGCGATGTCTTCTTCGTGCGTAACCAGGATAATCGTATTTCCGGCGCGGTGTATCTGCTCCAGCACTTCCATAATTTCAGACGATGTGGTTGAATCGAGGTTACCGGTAGGCTCATCAGCTAAAATAATAGATGGGCTGTTAACCAATGCCCGGGCAATTGCCACGCGCTGCCGTTGTCCGCCCGAGAGTTCGTTGGGCTTATGGTGCGAGCGGTCAGCAAGTCCTACACTTTCAATTACTTTAGTGGCGCGTTCGAGTCGGGCAGCTTTCGAAAATCCGGCGTAAATCTGTGGAAGCATTACATTTTCCAAGGCTGTGCTTCGGGGTAAAAGGTTAAATGTTTGAAATACAAAACCAATTTCCTTGTTACGGATACGGGCAAGTTCGTTATCATTCAGCTTGCTTACATCCTGGTTGTTAAGGATATACTGACCGCTCGTAGGAGTATCGAGGCAGCCAAGCAGGTTCATCAGGGTCGATTTGCCGGAGCCCGACGGTCCCATAAGCGCGACAAATTCGTTTTTATAGATTGAAAGGCTTACCGATCGTAATGCCCTTACTAATTCAGTACCTACTTTATAGGTCCTGGTGATATCAGTTAACTTTATTATTTCCTGATTGCTCATTTGCTAAAGATCTGAATGGATTGAATAACAAAAGTAAATGTTTTTGGGATGAGATAAATTGAAAATTTAAAATTGATTTGAAGATGAATTCAGAAAGACAATGGAGGTATTTCTAACCTAAAACCGGATTACAAATTTCTGCTTGCTCAGTTCTTTTTTTAAAAATACAATTCCAAACTGAAAAAGGTCGATACTTACTGTAACTTGCTTATGATCCGTTATTTGCTTCCAAGCATTCTCCATTCCGTGCGACCAGTGAATATCATCAAAAACAAAAACAGTATCATTGTGAGTAATCTGAAGTAAGGTTTGGAAATTATCAATTGTAGCATCGTAAGTATGATGCCCGTCGATAAAAGCAAAATCAATTTTCGTAATATCCTTAACCAGATCGGGAAGCACTATATCGAAACGACCGATATGCAAATCAATATTTGACGCATGAAGCGACGCAAAATTTGTTGCTGCCTGCTCCGATTTGGTGGTGCAACCTTCGAGTGTAATCACCTTTGCCGCAGGATTAGCCTTGGCAAGATACAAGGTACTTACACCCAATGAAGTACCTAACTCAATAATTGTTTCCGGCTTAAAGTGCCTAGCCAGCCGGAACAGCAAACGCCCGAATTTTTCGTCAACCGAACTTTTACGGGCTAATTCGGAAACACGCTCGAAACGGTGTTCGTAACTTTTAAAGTTAGCCCCTGCACCAAAATCCGTGATTTCAATTAATTGCGATTTACGCAAAAGTTCCTGTCGAAGGTCTTCTATTTCAACGAATTCCGGATATTCTTCCTTATTCCTGATCACTTCATCAACCAGCGTATAAACAAACGGCGAGTGCACTGAGTGCCTTGTACCCGATTTGTTTAGGTATTGCAGGTAAGCTTTTGCTTTAAAAAATGCTGAATTCATCAGGCGCAGTG
>CAZOXJ010000399.1:0-2541 GCA_964583325.1 uncultured Lentimicrobiaceae bacterium | reverse complement strand
GTAATCCGTTTTTGTGCAGCTATCAAAATCCGATTATTTAAAAAAATGGTTGGGGCTGCTTCTCTGAACGATTCAGCAAAATGATAGCATTGGCAATCGTACAACGGACATTTAAACCCTGTTGCGGAAGTATAAATCCATGGATTACTTCAGTCCATATTTAGCTGCTATTTCTTTACGCTTATCCCAGGCGTCAGGCAAATGAACGAGGCCAAATTTTTCGGCCAGGGCACTTATTTCCTTGCTTTTTTTCTCCGATCCGCTCGGGTATCCGTTTTCAGGAGTTAATTCATGAAAAACGCGTTCGAGGTATTCCTCAAAAGGTTGATTGAAATACATATCAATAAAACGCAACGGCTTTTCTGATGCATTCCAGAAAGTGTGAGTTATCAGCCTTGGACGCAGGTGCCACCCACCGGCCTGTACTTCCACCACTTCGTCGCCAACCAGCACACTTGCCGTGCCTTCTACCACATACATTATTTCGTCTAATTCCAGATGGTGGTGTGGCGCAGGACCCATAAGCCTGGGTGCAACAGCGCATTCAACACTCGAAAACAGTCCGTTTGTCATAGCTGAGCGAATCCAGATACGTATATCCATGCCCCCTTTATTGTCTAAAGGCGGTAATGCCGGAAGCAATACAGCTGTTAACGGGTCAGCCTGTGGTGTATTGGTATTAACACTTGCTGCCATTGCAAGAGGTGAAAGCGCGCTAAACGCTGCAAAAATGCCTGTAGTTGTTAAGAAATTTCGTCGTTCCATAGGGTTTGGAGTTTTGGGTGACAGATTAATAATTAATTTTTTAGTCATTGATGTCCGGTTAAAATAACATATCGTCCCTACGGGACTTTTTGGGCTTCTTAATATGCTTTCTACCAATATCTTGTCCCTCCGGGACAGCCCCGTTAGGGGCTAAATGTTGGTAGAATGTAAAACAACCCCCAGTGCAGTAAAGTCCCGTAGGGACGATATTTATCAAGCATTGTAGCATTTTCTGTTTAGTTTTATCGGACAACAATGGTTTTTAGTCTAAAACATAAGACTGCCTGCAAAGGAATATAGCGGATCAGAGTTTTGTAAATTTCATATTTTTCATTCGTCCCGAAATAAGGATGTTCAGCATATAATTCCCGGGTTTTAATGCAGCGATACTGATCTTGTTCTCAATAGCGGTGTTTCCTGTACCACCCTGAACGAGTTGCCCGTTAGCCGTATAAATTTCGAATTCATAAGAGGCAGTTGTGAAATTGTCCGACATGTAAATGGTGATAATATCAGAAGAAGGATTTGGATAAACCAGAATAGCATTCTCTGTTTCCGCATTTTCGTTGATGCTTACGTTAGTGCTTTTGAGCCTGAGAAGGGCAAATTCAGTAAACCCACCTGCAATGTTTGTTGATTGTCCGCCAAACAGTAATTTGCCATCCGGTTGCACAGCCATTTCAAAAATGGTGCTTTGATCGGCTCCCATTACAACAGTCATTTTCCCATCTTCATTAAATGAATTGTCAGGTATTCCTTCGCTGCTGTATTTTGCTATTGCATAATGGAATAGCCCGCCATTGCCTGTTTCGTATCCATGTCCTCCGAGATAAATACTTCCCACAGAATCAATAGCCAGCGTATACCCTTTATCCTGAAAATTATCAAAATCTGTTAAAGTGTATCCGCTGTTTCCAAAAGTGTTGTCGGGGATTCCGTTGCTGGTATATCTCATAACCAAAAAGTCCCCGGCCGAATAACCGCCAATAAGTATTTTGCCACCGGGAAGTAAAACTACGGCCTCTGCATAATCATCAGCTATACCGCTAATTGTGAGGGTTGTTTTGCCTGCATTTCCAAAAGTATTGTCCAGCGTGCCATCTTCATTTAGCCTTAATAAAGCAATGGAACTGTTTCCGTTATTGTTTTTAGCTGCTCCTGCAATAAGTATTTTGCCATCAGGCTGCAGAACGGCGTTTCTCCCGAAATCGTTATACCCATTAAAATTGATGGTTGTCTTTCCGTTATCTCCAAACGAGGGATCAATGCTCCCGTTACCATTGAACCGGGCGGCCGCAAAATCAAAGCTGGAAGTATTATATGCTTCGCCGATTGCAATAATTTTCCCATTAGGTTGTTGCAAAATCTTTTGAAACGAAGATCCGTTTCCGGGGCCAAAGGACAAGGTAAGTTTCCCGTCATCGCTGAATTGAGTATCATAATCGCCGTTCGGCAACAACCGGGCTAATGCAGCATTGCCGTTGGATGAGCCTGCCAGTAGTATATTATTGTCGGATTGTAACAATACGGAATAGCAGTATTCATAAGCCGATCCGAAATCAATTTGTTTCTTTCCGGTAGCATTAAACGAAAGATCCGGTGTTCCATCGGCATTGTGTTTCGCAACAAGTATGGCTAATGTTGTATTGGAATTTTCGCCGGCGGAAATAATTTTACCGTCAGGAAGCAGTATCATTGAATGAAAATACGAGGAAAAACTTCCAAAGGAGGTATATACTTTTCCGTTAGTTCCAAAAGTGTTATCGGGCGATTGAG
>CAZOXJ010000398.1:0-2605 GCA_964583325.1 uncultured Lentimicrobiaceae bacterium | reverse complement strand
GTTGGTAGAAAGCACATTAATACATACCCAAAGTCCCGTAGGGACGATATATTATTTTAACCGGACAACAATCAAAGAAAATGTAAACTATGCGTATAATGCGTGCATTATATATGCCGGTGCGCTGCACCTTGGATGAAATTTTCTGTGGTTTTCTACAAATATTGCGGTGCTCTGCACCTTTATTTATTAAAACAATTGGTAATATATAGCTACTGAGTGGCGCAATATTAGTAGTCTGTCGAAATAGAGTATAATTTAAGGCGCAGGGCACCGGAATCTGATACCAGCAATTATTTCGGATAAGTTTTTCAGCAGGTCCCAATTATAAATCAAATAGACCAGATCTGTGACTGGCAAAAAAAAAAGAGGGCTCTCAGCCCTCCCTTTCTGCAATAAACCTGTCTACTGGTTTATGTTACTGCAAAGTATTTTATAATTGATTGTATGGTTGCTGTTTTAATGAATGATTAAAATCTCAGCTGAACAATGCCGGCAGTGTTAATAATACCTCGCGAATGTTACAATTGAAAGAGTAAGTGATAAGGCGGAGGTAACGAAGGAGAGAAATGCCCAGTTTGTCTGCCTTGGCTCAACTATATACAGCGTATCCCCGGCATACACCATTGGTATTTTTTGTTCTTTCTTACTCTGGTCGAAGAACTCCTCCAGCTTAATAATTTCCATGGTTCGGTTTGCCCGGTAAATAGTGGCAGTTGTATGTTTCCTGAAACTTTTTAATCCGCCTGCAACACCGATGGCTGAATACAAATCAAGACTGTCGTACAACTGGTATTGGCCTGGTTTGTTAACGTAGCCGTAAATATTGAGCTGTTGATTCTGGATTTTACGGATGTAGATGGAAACCATAGGGTTAACCACGTATTTTTCGAGGGATTTTCGCAACGAATCAGTGAGGATCTCGGAACTGAGACCGGCTACTTTCAGACTGCCAAGTCCCGGGTACTGAATGTATCCATCGGGAAGTACGGTAATTCCGCCAAGCGAAAATTCGGGATGCTCCATTACTACCACATCAAGTACATCACCACGCTGTATGATATAGGAGCCTCCCTGTGCGAAGATATTTCCCGAGGAAAACAGTACCGTAAAAAGGAAAAGAATGCGTTTTATCATGGTTTTTAAGGAGGTTAAGTGATAAGTAAAGCGATACGTATTTTCAGATTATGTTGCTTTTCAGTTAAGTATCAGGTGCAGTAAGGTTTTGTTATTCCTTTTGGTGTGATGATTTATGATGTTTGCGCTTCAGAGCTAAACCTAACGACCATATGCTGTTAATAGGTGGTATGTTTTAAGCCTGTGTTTTCATCAAAATCTCTTTTAAGGTCCTTGTTTAGCAGTAACTTGAAACCGGGTATATCAGGGTAGTAATAAAGTTTGGTTTCTGCGTTCGAATAATAACCGGGTAAAGTTCCATATGAAAACTTAGGCGAACTCAGTAAATCCTTGTAAAAAGCAATTGCTTCATCGCCGGTGATATCCGTTTCGAAAGTCTTTATAATCCTGGTAATGACTCCCATCTGATCAGCAGGGTTAGTTTTGGCATAGGCAGTGCGGAGTCCGTTCATTACTATACGCTGCCGGTATTGCCTTATTTCGTATTCATGCATCCTGGTTGAAGTTGGTATCGAAAAATTATCCTCACGAACCAGGTCTTTTCCGTAACTGCTTGCTTTACCGTTGCCATCGGTTTCCACACGGTGCATGCGTTTTATGTCGAGAAAGCGAATGTATTCCCAGGTGTAAAAGCCATCAGCATGATAGATACCTGATTTCAGGTCGTAAGCATCAGCAAAGGGCTTGTCAATATCCAGGTCAATACCGTCGAGCAGATTCACCATTTCGATAAAAGACGTCCTGTCCTGTATCACATAATATTGAATCCTCTGCTGAAGCCTGTTTTCGAGCATCCTTACTGTAGGTTTGATGCCAAGGGTAAAAAAAACATCAATAAGCCGGTAATCGTTGTTAAAGAATGAGGTTGAGTGCGGGATATGAACAATGCTCACCCTGTGCTGATCGGGATAGTAGTTGATAAGCATATACACCGCCGGGAAGCCTACATACAGAATGCTCACGTACCTGAAATCTTTATCCGGATAAAGAGCAGGTAAAGCTGTGTTCCTGGCCTGTACCGAAATTGCTTTTTCGAGTTCTGTCAACATAGTGTTTTCAGCCAAACTTTTATATCCTCTTCCCGGAATATGATAGATGGTATCGTTAAGTACAATCTGGTTCAGGTCGAGTTTGCGGATATCGGCATTGTAAGTTAGTCCGTCAGCAAAACGGATAAGTTGTCCAAGGTCGGAACCCTCCAGGATATGATAAACGGCATCGTGACGAACTTCGCCGCAAATACCAACCGATATCAGCCTTTTGGAATTGTCGGTTTCCGGTGTTGTGCAATAATACAGCAGGCCCGATGCACCAAGCAACAAAACAATAAAAACACTCCAAAACCAGATTTTTCGCTTCCGGTATTGGCGTGCCTCATTCCTTACTGTTGTTTCTTTATGCATGAGTCTACTTATATTTTTCTTTAAAAATTCACCGCGTTAAGCGGGTAGGGAAGATCAAATTCCAA
>CAZOXJ010000397.1:0-2609 GCA_964583325.1 uncultured Lentimicrobiaceae bacterium | reverse complement strand
AGCACACTATCAACACATGTATTGCACGCTTTTTTTGGTGCTTGATCCGTGAAAATCCGATTGTATTTAAGAACGTTAAAAAGCTCCTCCTCCTTTAAAACTTGCATCATCTGCACGTCCGCGTTGCTTGTTCTGGAAATTGTTGAACGTATAAGAAGCGGTAAACATCAAAGCCAGACCTTCAGTTGAAATTGCATATTTGTTATCATAATTTGAACTTGAAGCGGTGTAATCGAATTTAATAGAGTCGAACAGATTCTGAGCAGACAGTCCAATATTTACTTTTCCTTTCATAATCGATTGGTTTACAGCCAGATTTACGGTGTAGAAACCTTCCGACTCGCCATTTGCATCCTCATTAGGTCCGCGTACATATCCTACTGCCTGAATGCGGGTACCCCATTTAAGCGTGAAATTTGATATCAACCGTGCATCGAATGAGTTAGCTTCCCTGCTGGGAGCAGTAGTGCTTTCACCAGCATCAAGAGTATAGTGATATAAATTGCCTCCTGTGCTTAGCTGCCACCATTTTGTAAGGTTAAAATCCAACCCGACTTCGAAGCCATACGACTGTTGATTGTCGGCATTAATCAATTTATGAACCATTATTCCATCGTCGCCTAAAGTGCGGCTTGTATTAAAACTGTTGGTTGTATTGCGGAAATAAGTCTGAACACTCAACGACATGATTTTATAAGCCATGCGGTAATTCAGCTCAAAAGCATCGGTAAATTCAGGTTCTAGTTCGGGGCTGCCCATGAAAATATTATTCGGATCAATATAACCGGGAGTATTATTCAGCACCCAGGGTTGAGGACGGTTTATACGCCTGCTGTAACTGAGCTGGAACTGGTGTTTATCCTTTATGGATTTTGTAAGGTGAACACTCGGGTACAACATGAATTTATCGTATTCGTAAGGGATATCATCATTACTGAAACTGATGGTGCGGGTAAAATACTCACTTCGTACACCAACCATATATCCTATTCCCCATTTTTTATCCGAATAAGTAGCATAGCCTGAGTAAATATCGTTCGTATAATCGAGTTTGTAAGTGTACATTGTATTCACAATCCACTCGTTCGATTCTGTATCAAGGTTCCGGAAATCCAGGTCATCCTTACGGTTTTCGTAACGGTACTGGAAACCTGCCTCAAGAGTACCTGTTTTAATCGGACGTTTGTAATCTGCATTTATGCGGTACTGAAAATTGAAATTGTCTTTCCTCGATTTTATTGCTGAGTTTAATTCCTGCTTGTTATACATATCATCAGTAGTATATTCTTCCATCAGGCTTTGATCAACTCCATTCCACGATGTGTAA
Source organism: uncultured Lentimicrobiaceae bacterium (assembly GCA_964583325.1). GTDB lineage: Bacteria > Bacteroidota > Bacteroidia > Bacteroidales > UBA4417 > UBA4417. The sequence continues at coordinate 1,282 of CAZOXJ010000397.1, read as the reverse complement.
GCATTGGAAATGAAAAGCGTATGATTTTCGCCGTATTTGTGTGTATAATCAAAATTGAAACCGGCAACGTTACCTGTAACATCCAAATCGCTGTTACTCAAATAATAATTTTTAACCTCCGACCCTTCGTAATAGTTGTTATAAGTAGCATACGCACCCTGATCGTATCCCTGCAGACCATAATTACCTCCGACTGAAAACGTATTTTTTTCGTTCAGGTCGAAATCAATACCCGCTTTACCACCAAGATTATCGTTGTGGTTATATTGCTCTACATTTTCATGAATGTATAGATTTCCCGAGGAAAGATAACTCACGTTGTCGATGGTTAAATCCGATACATACTTATTCTTTGCAAAATCGATGCCGGCAAAAACATTTACTTTTTTCCTGCGATAATTCACTAAGCCATTTGCTGTATATTTATCGTAGGTGCCAAGCCCAATATTAGCCGTACTGCTTACTCCCTGCAGTTTTTCCTTTTTCTGAATAATATTTATGATTCCGGCTTTTCCATCAGCTTCGTATTTGGCCGAAGGGTTGGTAATTACTTCAATCTGCTTGATGGAAGAAGCATTTATCATTTTCAAAGCATCGCTTCCTTTGAGTACCGAAGGCTTGCCATCAATAAGCACAACATAATCATAACTGCCACGAACCATTACATTCCCCTGCTGATCCACCTGTATGGAAGGCGTATTTTCGAGCACATTCACAGCAGTTCCGCCTTTGGCAACAATGTCCTGATCCACATTAATAACACGTTTGTCAATCTGGTACTCCACTTTTGATTTCTCGCCTACGATAGAGACTTCACTCAACTGAGTTGCGTTTACGGCCAGTTTTATATCACCTATATTATTTTGCAGTGATTTATTGCTGACACTGATTTTGCCTGTATGCAGATCGTCGAACCCAAGAAATGAAACCCGCAGGTAATATTCGCCTGTAGCTACTTTTTCGAGTTTAAACTGTCCGTCAGCAGTGGAAATTGTCCCTGTAATCAGCGATGAATCAGCAATCCGGAACAATGCAACATTTACATATTCCATTGGCTGATTGGTGGATGCATCAAGCACCCGTCCGTTGATGGTTCCTCCTTTGGTATCAGGAACTTCATTACCGGCATAAACTTTGGAAGTAAACAGCATACTAACTGTCATACTTATAACTATTGCAAGTAGTGTTTTTTTCATTTTTGATATTGGTTTTTGGTTTTTGATTCTATGAAAACTGGTTCGACGTCTTTCACCGGTTTTCATTTTGCGGTTTATTTTGTTTG
>CAZOXJ010000396.1:0-2622 GCA_964583325.1 uncultured Lentimicrobiaceae bacterium | reverse complement strand
GGCATTTGATGGCAGGCAATTTTTTTTGTATTTCCATGTAAATGATTTGATTTGATATTTTGCCTGATGAAAAATATAGTTTTTCGCCTGTCTTTTTTACAAACAGTAAATAAGGTTTTCTTTCCGTATTCAGAATTAATTTGATTTTTTCACCTGCCTCTGTTTTGAAATACCCTTTCCGGGATTTTCCAAGCGAGAATCCGTTTGTACGTATAGAAATTGAAGGTAAACTATCTGTTAAACAGATGGTTTCAATTTCCGAAATCACTAACTTTTCACCATACATACCTTCAATTCTTATTTCCTGGGCTGTGATAATCAATTTGTTTTCACGAAAACCAGCAGTAAAAAGCGCAATTACGAATGCAAGAACAGCAACAAGTATGGCTATTCCAATTATGTTCCGTTTCGAGCTTTGACCGTTATAGTATTTTTTACCAATCCATAAAAACCAGATGTATGCCAGCAAAGGATATACTGTTAGAAAAATTCCCGCTGCCTCGTCACCAATCAGGATTGAAAGTGCCGATCCTGCAACAAACAGCGAAATGCCCAGCAACAAATGAAATTTACGGAAAGCAGGAATAAAGGATTTCAAATCAAAGGCTTGCCGTTCTTGTTCCGACATCGTATTGTAACCCGATAGCAGATTTTTAGCGTTTTTCTCCGTCACAATGTATCCCACTGCTACAAAAACAAGGCTCAGTCCGAATAAAACCAATATCATATGCATTTAATTATTGGATGATCAAGGTTTTATAAATCTCCACCATCCTTTCACTTAGTTTACCGCAGTCGAAGTTTTCCTCCACTGCTTTTCTTCCGGCCAGGCTCATTGTTTCGAGTTTGGCAGGATTTGAAAGTACTTCAGCAAGTTTTTCGGCCAGGGCTGCGGCTGTATTGGGCTTGTAAATAACTCCGCCGCCAGTTGCATTTACAATTTCGGGAAATGCTCCCAGTTCAGGCTGAACCAATGGAATGCCTGAGGCCAGGGCTTCGAGCTGATAAAGTCCAAATGCTTCTCCATTTAAAACCGGAACAGATAACACGGTGGTCGATTTAAAGAAATCCTGCAATGACGGTAGAGTAAAATCATGCGTTATTTCGAAATCATTCACAATAGTATTCAGTTTCAACTTATTGATTTGTTTGTGAATGAATTCCTTATCATCTCCGGTTTGACCGCCTGTCGCTTTCAGTTTTACATTGCTGAATGCCGGATTTTTTTTCAGAAGAATAAACGCATCTACAAGCACTTCGAAACCATTTTCCTCACACATGCGCGACACATAGCCGATTGCCTGCGGATTACTGGCTGGTTTTGAATACACATATGCATCGGGACGAACCCCAACATGCAGCACATGAAGTTTTTCATCAGGAATATTCATTTTTTTCTGCATCACACCAGCAAAAAAATCGCTGACGGCGATAAAAGCATCCACATCTTTACCTTTTTCTGCCAGCAACTGCCACATTTTTTCGCGCTGATTTTCGTGCATGGCATCCACCCAAACGTCTTCATCCTGAAGGGAACAGACGACAGGAACCTTCACCTCATCACGGACTTTTTTTGCCATACCCAGCAACAGCGCATTCGAAACGTGAACAATATCAGGTTTTTCGTGGTATTTCAAAAAATCCACCAATTGCTGAAGTTCTTCACTTTGGTGCCCTTCGGCGCCCAGAAGCATGGATTCGGTAAGGTCTTCAAGTCCCGAAGCGCGGGTAGAACCGGATTTCTTGGCTGCAAATTTCAGTACAGGCTGCGAGTCCATCAGTTTTTCGAACCATTTCGGCATATGCCTGAAAACCGGGAATTGTTTCAGGTAAATGTTTACAGCTCCATAAAAAACAGGGATTCCGTCGCTGGTTTCATTGCCGTTCATGGTAAGCGGAAGGTACATAGGCAGGGTAATGGCATCGTGGCCTGCTTTTTTCAGGGAAGCAACAACACCGCTGTCGCGAAGGCAGTTACCGCAATAAAAAGTACCACCAAAACCGGGGACAATATGGACTATTTTCATTTTTTATGTTTTTTTTAACGCAAAGACGCGAAGTTTCACGCAAAGGAATAAGGGATTTGATGATATCTGTTGTTTTTATGATTCTGCTTTTCTTCGCGCACATTGCTTTTTCTTTGCGTCATAGCGGTGAAACTTATTTCCCAAACGCATATACTTTTCCATCCCCGGCACCAACCACAATCATTTTGGATGTTACCGCCGGCGTTCCGCTTATCGGACTACCAATTTCGTATTTCCAGGTTTCTGTTCCTTTTGAGATATCAAGAAACCGCAGTCTCCCGTCAGCTGAAGCTACTACCACCATATTGCCAGTAATAACGGGCGAAGCATCCACTTTGTTTAAGGCTTTGAAACTCCAGAGTAATTTGCCGTTCCGGATATCATAACAATAAACTGTTTTGTTTTGAGAGCCGGTGATTACGCGGTTTCCTGAAATGGCAGGCGAAGCAAGGAACGGACCACCGCCTTCGGTTTTCCATTTCACTTTTTTAAGTTTTAAATCCATACAGTAAAAAACGCCGTCGTAATTGCCGAAGAACGCCATATCGCCGCTGATAGCTGCCGATGCCGGAATATAGGTTCCGATATCAATATT
>CAZOXJ010000395.1:0-2623 GCA_964583325.1 uncultured Lentimicrobiaceae bacterium | reverse complement strand
TAACGAGTGTATATACGCAATATTGCGTATATCTCAGCTTTGTGCGCACCCTTATTTTAGGCTCTACACATAGCCGAAACTCCATGCTAATATATAACATTATTATATATCCAACTCATCCATCGGACTTTTTATTTTTTCAAACCCCTTTGTAGTAATGTGTGTATAAATTTCGGTGGTTTTACTGCTTGAATGCCCCATCATCGCCTGTATATACCTTAAATCCACTCCGTTTTCGAGGCAATGTGTGGCAAACGTATGCCGCAACATTTTGGGTGTTACATTTTTGCTGATGCCTGCCGCCTGCGCTGCATCCTTAACCACCTGCTGTACCGACCTTACTGAATATAACTTGCCACTCACTCCCGTAAATATAAGCTCCCCAGGCTTATACTCCTCCTTATAGGCATCAAGCAAGGGCAGCACTTTTGATGACAAAATAGTATAACGATCCTTACGCCCTTTCGCCTTTGCAACAAATATTTTCATTCGCGAACGGTCAATATCGCTGAATTTTAGCTTTACTATCTCACTCAACCTTAAACCTGCCGAATATCCGAACATGATAATGAGTTTGTGTTTACAGTTGGTCTGATTTTTTATCATAGCCGAAATTTCTTCCGTATTAAGCACCTCGGGCAAGGTTTTATCGCGTTTCGGACGATCGACAAAATAAAATTTCCGCTGTCCTTTCAGCACTTTTTCATAGTAAAACTTTATCGCATTTATTGCCACATTCTGATACGATACCGACACACGCCTTTCGGTAATTAAGAACCGCAGAAACTCAAGTATTTGCGGCTCAGTAATGAGGTCAATTTCAAATCGGAAAAAATAATTTATAAACTCTTCGAAAGCCGAAATGTAATTCTTTCGCGTATTGTCACTGTAAACAAGTTCAGTAAGTTTATGTAAATACGTATCGGGAACCTTACGGTAATTGGGTATATCAAGCGCCGAAATCCTTTTTACACCGGCTTCCCCGGCTGCTTCCTGTTCCATAATAAGGGTCAGATGTTCGTTGCTGCTTACATCCGAAATCTGCTGTACAAAATTGTCAGAAAAAGGGATTGTCCACCATTTGTTTTTTATGTCCCATGTGTGATACGGTATTTGCTTTATAGCTTCGATAAGCTTTTTATTAAAACCGGCAATTATTTTTACCCGTCCCGACCTGGTTTTTATAAGCAATACTTCGTTACGGTTAATAATGCGGGTGTTTGAGCTGCCTGCTACCGGTTCAATGGTATTGTGATCCTTAATTTCGCTTATCCGGTTGCCGAAATGATCATTAATCAGATCGAGGTTGCCCGGATAGTTGGGTATTTCCCAACGATAATCGCTCTTGAGCCATCGGCTGTAACGCAACGAAAGCACAAACTTTACATCCGCATCGCTCTTTGGCATTTTAAGCAATATCTTTCTGTTAATGAGCTCAATAAAAACATCTTTGATGACTTCCGGCATTAATTGCGGCCTAATAATTTCAACAGATGGCGTATCGGCCTTGAGTCCTTCAAGCTCTATCCCTGCAACACGGCTCAATAGAGTTAAATTTTCAACAGACTGCTGTGTGTCAGGCATATGCCAGGCTCTCAGGGTCTGGCTCCAGGCTGAACCTTCAATTTTTTTTACCATCGAAATAACATTTGTATTATAAATAAAATCGAGCCTGATACGTGCCTCTTCTTTGTGTATAATTTTCGAAACAGTAATTTTCATAATTGCGTATATTAATCCTATATCAAAGATATGCGAATAAACATTTTAAAATCTGCTATAAGTATAAAAAAATAAAGTTCAGCTAGGCTATTGGTATAACTAACCTTACTGAGCATATAAATAAATTTGAAAAGCATTAAACTAATTCTTTTTCAATATGTGTTCCACCGAATGATAACTTTTAAATGTGCAAGTTTTCGTTCTTCCTATCGAGCCACAAAAATAATATCCGGCACATTGCCGTTTCGATGCCGGTTTTTCATTATCTTTTCGTATCTTTATACTGAAGATGTGAACACCTGAACACGAATCAGGAAGCCTTTACATGCTGACAATCGAACACATCCAAACCACTACTGTTTATACTTTAAACTACTAACCAATTATAATTAACCATATTATTAACCTTAAAATCTCAAAAACCATGAGCAAAGTTAATGTAGTAATCGGAGCATTGGCAGGCGTTGCTGTTGGCGCGCTACTTGGCGTATTGTTTGCCCCCGACAAAGGGACCGAAACCCGTAAAAAAATTGCTAAGAAAAGCAAAGACTCTACTGATGCCCTTAAAAACAAGTTCAGCGAATTTGTCGATAACATTACCGATCATTTTGAAAAAGCAAAAGATGACGGATCCGAAGTGAAAGAGAAAGCCGAAGCAAAGTGAGCCCGGGCACCAGGAAGGACCTGGCACAGGAGTAAGTTACTTAATCAGGTGTTTATTGCACAATTTCAGCTAAAACCCTGATTTCCCGACACATGCTCCTTTCACCAGGTCCTTCTTTATTTTTATTAGTTTGACGTCGGATTCAAGTACACCGGTTGTGAATATTTCTGCCCCTCGCCTTGTCTCCCACTCTCCCACTCTCCCACTCTCCCACTCTCCCACTCTCCCACTCTCCCA
>CAZOXJ010000394.1:0-2632 GCA_964583325.1 uncultured Lentimicrobiaceae bacterium | reverse complement strand
ACAACGAATGACCACGAATGACTACTCAACCCACTCAACCACTAAAACCACTCCACCCTCCACAACGAATGACCACCCACCCTTCCAATTCTCCAACGCTTCTCTATCATCAATTCTTCTTTTTCATACCTTTGTTTCACTATGATTAAAAAGTTTTTCGACAAAATTCCGCCCATTTTAAAGAACAAATACCTGCTTACGGGAGTTGCTTTCCTGTTATTGATGCTTTTTCTGGATCGCAACAACCTTATTTCGCAGTATAAAATGCGGAAGGAACTTAACGGATTAAGGAAGGAATTGCAGTTTTACCGCGATCAGGCGATGATGGATAGTATTGAACTTAGCCGGTTGCTCGGCGATTCGCTGGAACTGGAAAAGCTGGGCCGCGAAAAATATATGATGAAACGCGACAGCGAAGATATTTACATTATTGTGCGAAAACCGGTCGTTAAAAAATAAAAACCTTCCGGGCACGTTATTTGTTAAATAATAGAAAAACTTTCTGAATGAAAAATCCCCTTTTTAACATAATTTTCTCCGCATTGTTGCTTTCTGCAATCAGCCTTAGCGCTCAGGATAATACTTCTATATGCCCGGTTGATCCGGATTCAAAACTTATCACTTACAAAGAAGTTGTTGAAGTGCCCGGTAAAACAGGCGAATTATTTAACCGTTCCATCGAATGGGTAAACACACAGTATAAAAATCCGACCGAAGCTACAAAAGTGCGGAATCCGGCTACCGGATTAATCGAAATCATTCATCGTATCGAGCTTACCAGGGACGAAAAAGGAATTATCCGTCCGGCCGGAATAGTTGATTATTCGATGAAATTAGAAATGAAGGACGGTCGTTACCGCTACACGATTACCAATTTCAATTATAAAGAAGTTTCACGCAAGCCCATCGAATTCTGGATGGATAAAAAAGATAAAGCCTATACACCCGAATGGGATAACTACCTGAAACAGGTTGATGATTTTACCCGCAAACTGATCGAAAGCCTGAAAAAAGGCATGTTGCCACCGGCACCTAAAAAAGTAGATGAGTGGTAAACTGAATTATTCGAAAATAGACACTTACTTTTTCTCAAAAACCCTTTTTACCCCGGCATAATTTACCTTTTTAACTTCGGAAAGGTAATCGAGAAGCGTTTGCGCTGTGGTATTGTAATTGGTTGTTCCCGGATCGGTATGATTAAATTTATAGCTGGCTGAAATATAGCTGTTTACGCCAACCGTGTATGTTTTTGACTCATCAAGCAGTTTCCCCGCAAGGTCCTTCATTTCCACATCGCTGCACATGCCTTCGCTATTTACAATTACCGTGTAAGTCATTCCTGAAGGAACCAGGTCGATTGATTTTTCGCGGTTATACGCATTGCAGATCAGTGATTTAATTTCGTCGTACGTCATTTTAAAAGTTACAACCTGGTTGCCGAACGGATCGAGGCGAAAAATATCTTTCAACATGATATTGCCTTGAGGCAGGGTTGGAATCCGTATTCCGCCGCCATTCTGAAAAGCAAAATCAATTTTCATCCGGGCGGTTATTGCATCGGTCATCATGCAGCCAAGTTCTTCCTCATTTGCAAAGGCTGTTTCGGCGTAGGCAACCACGCGGCTCATTTCTTCGTTGCTGTTATATTTGTCAATCACAGCCTGTACCTCAGGTTTTGTGCCCTTAATACCAGCCAGCGGAACCAGTTCGTATTTACGATCCGTTATTTTCCCTTTGGTAACCTGCAAGGTTGTAATTCCTACATTTTTTAATCCCGAGCCGGTCTGTACAATCATCACACCATTTACCATCATGGGTTTAGTCATGGTTGTGTGCGAATGCCCTCCAATAATTACATCAAACTGCGGATATGCCTTAGCCAGAGGTTCGTCTCCTTCAACACCTAAATGCGTAAGCCCTATCAGCATTCCATACTTTTCTTTCAGCCACATAAAATCGTTGGCTTTTGTTAAGCCGTCAGTAAATTTAAGCCCTTCGAGCCGCGAAGGATGAGAGTCGGGCAGTCCGTTTTCACCTAATTGTATAATACCAAGGAAAGGGATTTTTATCTTGCCTGCTTTCAGGATTACATAGGGTTCGGGTTGTTTTACAATGGCCTGCGATGCATCAATATTGCAACTGATATAAGGGAAATTTGCCTGCTCCCGCCGTTTATTCTGCAACTCCTGGCCCATGTCGAATTCATGATTTCCGATAGCTGTAACATCATACTTCAGCATATTCATCAGGTCGATCATGGGGTAACCCTTATCGGGATACATATCCACTATCGGGTTTCCGGTAAAATTATCGCCGGCCGCAACCAGGAAAACATATTTGTGCATTTTGCGCAGACTATCGGCCAGGTATGCCAGTTTCCCGAAATTATCGATTTTCGAATGCATATCGTTGGTATGCATAATAATGATCTCTGTCGTTTTACGGTTTTTCTGTGCAACAGCATGGTTGTCAATCGAAAACAGTGTAAAAACTATTACAAACAGGAGAAAAGTTTTAAGTTTCATAAAGTTATGGTGTAAAAAAAATTAATATTGGGCACTGGTCGATCCGGGGAAACAAAGATAAGATTCCTCAATATAGTACAGGTCATTGAAATGAATTTAACTATTAG
>CAZOXJ010000393.1:0-2662 GCA_964583325.1 uncultured Lentimicrobiaceae bacterium | reverse complement strand
GACTTTAACTTTTGTCTAACTTATTTTCTACCAACATCTTGTCCCTACGGGACAGCCCCGTTAGGGGCGAAATATTGGTAGAATATAAAAGCAACCCTAGTGAAGTGAAGTCCCTTAGGGACGATATCTATCAAGCATTGTAACGTTTTCTGATTGATTTTACCGGACAACAATATTATAGAATGAACCAATAAACCTGAGTTGATTACAACATTCAGCGAAGATGACTGTTGTATTCAGCTAACAAAAAAACCTGTTCATCTGTTAATGTTTCAGGTTGATCTTATTTTGTTTAAACATTTCAAATCAGTCGGGTATGTTTGCATCCGAATCAAATAAATCGAAAAATCATGAAATACTTCTTTACACTATTTGCATTATTTGCAGTTCCGGTTGTACTGCTTTCCCAAACAAACCTTCAGCACTCGTGGCGTTATTATCGTCCAGGAAACACCGGAATACAAGGTGACGATGCCACTGCCCTGTGGTTGGATGAAAACGGAGATCCTTACATTGCCGCAAATACCGGTAACTGGGGCGAGGGCGGCATAGCTAAATTCGACCAGGCCGAAAACAAATGGATCAATTATTCAAACGTTGATTATCAGGCATTTGGATCTTTTGATAATGGGGATGTACAGATTTTTGATATCGTAGAAGATTTTAATAACAATCTCTGGATGGGAAATTTCAAGGGAGCCATAAAATTCAACCCACAGGACGGACCTTCAACTATTGTAAATTATGTGTCGGGGAATTCAGATTTACTGGGGTTTACATATGATATTGACCTCGCCCCCGATAGCTCCGTGTGGTTTACCAGTGGTGGCCTGGTGCGTTTTGATCCGAATCACAACCAGTGGACATCATGGGAAGGATCGAATACAAGAATTGCCGTTCAGCCTAAAACAGATGGCAGTTACCTGGTGTGGTCAGCAGATACTTATTTTGGCAATGTTTTTACATACAATAGTGTAACCGGTCAATACACAAACTATTTGCCAGCAGCTGTTGGAGAAATTGCCGGGCTCCCGGGAAAAGACTGTGTGGATGATGCAGGAAATTTCTGGGCATTGCGGATGGCCGAAAATGGCGACTGGGAAACTCTTGAATACCAGCGTCCTGACGGAACCTGGGTTTATCCCACACCACCGTATGAAAATGTCAGCTTTTATATCGATGCATTTAAAGCGTATGGAAACGGCAAAGCCTTGTTGGTCACCCAAGTAGGCGAAACATGGATGTTCGACGGAACAACCTGGAATAATTACGGAATATGGCGTATGGACCAATTCTCAAGTTCGGTTGGTGCTGATCAGCAGGGAAATGTTTGGGTTTGCGGCCGCGGAGGCGCTGCAAAACGCGATGTAACAACAGGCAACTGGCAGCGCTACAGGATAACCAACACTTCGCAGATTGATTATTTTGTTGAGGACCTTACCATTGATAACGAAGGCAGTGTTTGGCTTTCCGGAAATGCAGGATCAGGCGTTGGAGGATTCCAGAAATTTGATGGAAATAACTGGACCGGGTTCAACGAATATACCTATGGATTAGGACATCCTTTCCCTTACCAGGCCGATAATACGCAGGCTATTTACAGCAGACCATCAAACGGGAATATTGTTTTTAACCCGACTTTCAACGGCATTCATGCCTGGGATGGAACTAACTTTTTCCCCCTGGAAGACTATTTAACCTCATCCGAAGGATTTACTGAAGATTCGCAAGGACGGTTGTGGAGCCTTGGAGAATACTATAACATCAGATACTACAACGAGGTACTGAACGACTGGACAACAATACCCATAACAGGCTGGGGAAGCCGCATAATTCGAGATCCCGCCACAGAGGGGAATATTTGGGCCGCAACCGATTATGAGATCCTCCGCACGGATGGCATCAACTCATTCAGCCGTTTGATTGATGATTTCCCGGGCAGCGCTGCCTGGTTTACCGGTTTTGCCGCCGATGCAAACGGAATCGTATGGGTAGGAACCTGGTCGCAGTTTACAAGCACCGGCAGCACCCTTATCCGCCTTGATGCAAATACCGGCTTGTATCAAACATGGTCGTACGATGAAGGCTGGCCTTTCCCGGGCGAGCATGTAAGGCCTTTAACAATTACATCCGACGGGCGGCTCTGGATGCAATACGATTCGGAATATCCGTCAACTAATGCCGGAATATTATGCTACGATGGAGTTAATATCGAAACATTTCCATCCGCTCCCGGCGGTATTCCGCAATGGGGTGGCTTGCCGAACAGTACCATCAAAGACCTTGAAGTAAAGGAAAAAGCAGGAGGTTACGAATTATGGATGAGCTGCCTGGGAAGAGGAATCGTTGTTCTAGATATTATTACCAACCCGGTTGGAATAGCTGAAAATACTTCTTTTAAGACTGAAAACTACCTCACTGCTTATCCAAATCCAGCTTCTGAAAAGGTGGAAATTGGTTTCAATGCTAATGAGGCTGGGTTTGTTCAGCTTTCCATCTTCGATTTGAACGGGCGTATAGTAAAGGAAATTACAGCTGCAAACCTGGGCGCAGGACCTTATACCACGGAATGGGACCTAACCAATGAAAGCGGCAAAAGAGTCGGCGCCGGCATTTATTTTGCAAAAGCTATTAATACCGGAAATGTTAAAACGATAAAAAT
>CAZOXJ010000392.1:0-2680 GCA_964583325.1 uncultured Lentimicrobiaceae bacterium | reverse complement strand
TCGAACATGATCAGCTATTCGGCCGATTCGCACACCCTTTACGGTGAATTATATTACTGGCCGGCAGCTACTTATCCGGCAGGCGCCCTGCTCGATGTATACGAATGGGATACCGGTAAATTTCTGGGTAAAATAAAACAAGCACCACAAACTTACAATGTAGTCGGTAACATGAACGAACACCAGGTTGCTATAGGCGAAACCACTTTTGGTGGCCGCGAAGAACTGGTTGACACTGCAGGCATCATGGACTATGGTAGTTTAATATATATTGCTTTACAGCGCTCCAAAACAGCCCGTGAAGCTATACATGTTATTACTTCGCTGATGGCCGAATACGGCTATGCAAGTTCCGGCGAATCTTTTTCCATCAGCGATCCCAACGAAGTATGGATCATGGAAATGGTAGGAAAAGGAAAACCGGTAATCGTTAAAGATAAAAAAGGAAAAACTTCGGTTAAATACAACAAGGGTGCCGTGTGGGTAGCCATGCGTATTCCCGACGGCTATATTTCGGGCCATGCCAACCATGCACGTATTACTACATTCCCGCTCAACGATCCTGAAAACTGCCTTTATTCGCCTGATGTAATTACTTTCGCCCGCGAAAAAGGTTTTTTTATTGGTGAAGATAAGGATTTCAGTTTTTCTGATACCTATGCTCCCGTCGATTTTGGTGGTGCCCGTTTTTGCGAAGCCCGCGTTTGGAGTGGTTTCAACAAAGTTACAAAAGGCATGGATAAATACCTCGACTATGTAAAAGGCGAAAACCTCAGCAACCGTATGCCGTTGTGGGTAAAACCCGATCACAAACTCACCGTTCAGGAAGTTATTGGCCTCATGCGCGATTACTACCAGGGAACCGAACTGGATATGACCAAGGATCCCGGTGCAGGTCCTTACGGATGTATCGTACGTTGGCGTCCACTCACTTTTAAAGTGGATGGAGAATCCTACTTCAACGAACGCGCTATCAGCACACAGCAAACCGGTTTCGTGTTTGTAGCCCAGTCACGTCCATACGTACCCGCTCCTCTGGGCGGCATACTCTGGTTTGGGGTTGACGATACCTATTCCACCGTTTTTGTTCCTATGTACACCTGCATGACCAAAATTCCCGAAACTTTCGCCGTGGGTAACGGTTCGATGATGGAATACAGCGATAATTCAGCTTTCTGGGTGTTTAACCAGGTTTCGAATTTTGCCTATACCCGTTACAGCGATATGATAGTGGATATACAAAAGAAACAGTCGGAACTCGAAAATAACTTTGTAGCCATGGTTCCGGCTATGGACAAAATTGCCCTCGAAATGTATCGTACCAATCCGGCAAAAGCCATACAGTTTCTTACCGATTTTTCGGTATCACAAGGCAATAACACTGTTTACGAATGGAAAAAACTTTACGGTTTCCTGTTTGCCAAATACATGGATGGAAACATCAAGGAAGCTGTTGCTGTTCCGGAAGGATATAAATACATAGCTCCGGATATTAAACAACCGGGTTATGGTGAGGAATTTTACCGCGAACTGATCAGGCAAACCGGCGATAAATTTAAGGTTAAAGGATCGGCCGGACACTAAAATGTGGGATGTGAGAATGTCGGATGTGGGATGTAATTCCTAAATTCATGATTACTTTAGTAAAATCAAAAAACGCCCTGCCGGAATTCTGCCAGGGCGTTTTTGTTGCAACATTATAATAATTGAGGGTAAGTATAATTTTGAATGCAATGTTTCGTTACCTTTGAATAATAAACTGTTTTTATTGAATGCTATGGACGAAAGACCTGTTAATACCCTTGGATATAAAATCGCGATTGGCGTGCTGCTGGCAATTATTGCCGTTATGGCATGGATGCTGATAAATCAGAAAAAAGAAGTGACTAAGCTTGTGCAGAATACGGATACTCAACAGCTTCAGTTACAAAGCGAACTCGACTCGCTGCTTGCCGAGCACGAAAGGGTAAAAGTGACGTATGGCGAACTCAGCAATTCGTTATCAGAAAGAGACAGCATTATTAACCTGAAAGCGCTGGAAATTAAAAGTCTGCTTGGCTCAAAAGCCGAACTGGCGGTTATTAAACGCAAACTTGCACAGCTGCAGGAGATCACTCAGGTTTACGAACATCAGATCGATTCGCTTTTCACCGTGAACCGTGCGTTAAAAGCGGAAAACGAGCAGATTAAAACAGACTTTAACCTCGAACAGCAGAAAACCAGCGACCTGACAAAAGACAAGGAAGAACTGAACGAAAAAATAACCGGTGCCGCCATCTTGAAAGCCTATAAAATGTCGGCAGTAGCTTACAAATCGCGTGGCGTTGATAAAGACAAAGAAACTGATAAGGCTGCCCGTACCGATAAAATAAAAGTATGTTTTACAGTTAGCGAAAACAAATTGGTGAGCCCTGGTTATAAACGATTTTTTGTGCGCATCGCACGCCCTGATAATGCCATACTAACACGCGGGCCTGCCTATACTTTTCAGTTCCTGGGACAAACCCTACAGTTTTCGGCTATGGAAACGTTGAATTACGAAGGCGATGCCGCCGATGTGTGTACCTATTTCGAGCGCCCTGCCAACGGACCTGAGTTAGCCAAAGGACGCTATTATGTAAATATTTTTACTGAAGACCGCGAAATAGGTCAGACTTCGTTTGAGTTAAAATAGAAAATT
>CAZOXJ010000391.1:0-2706 GCA_964583325.1 uncultured Lentimicrobiaceae bacterium | reverse complement strand
TGAGCAACCGTAAAAAAGCAAAAGAAGCATAAATGCCAACCCATACTGAATGCCGCCAGGAATTAAATTCTCAATTTTCATTCTGATTTTTTTAACTCCGTTTTATTTAGGTTAATTGATTGACTGCTTCCTGTTCCCTGATTCTGAAATCAAAAAGCTTTGGCTGAATTCCAGGTGCCGGACTATTGGGCTTACTACAAAAGTAATTAAAGGTACCCGATTTACTGAGGATTCTTTTGTATCAGATATTTAATTCTTTTAAAATTCTACAAAATGCCTTGAAATCTTTAACCTCACTTAGTTTTCTTCAAACGATAAACGGAATTATAAGCTTTCTGAATAATAAAATTTAATTTTTCGAACGTAAATCCAAATGAAGTAATATTTTTGTGGTATTACAAAATCTTAAAAACAATATTATGGCCAAGCGACCACGCTTATCATTCTGGCAAATTTGGAACATGAGTTTCGGATTTCTGGGAATTCAATTTGGTTTTGCGCTGCAAAACGGTAATGCATCGCGCGTGCTGCTAACTTTTGGAGCCGATGTTCACGAACTGAGCTGGTTCTGGCTTGTAGCACCTATTACCGGTATGATTGTTCAACCTATTATCGGTTACATGAGTGATAAAACCTGGACCCGACTGGGTCGCAGGCGGCCTTATTTCCTGGTTGGTGCGCTTTTAACAAGTACAGCACTTATACTCATGCCCAACGCGCCTCATCTGGCATCATTTATTGCTCCCATGTTTATTGGCGGTGGTTTGCTCATGATTATGGATGCTTCGATAAATATTTCGATGGAGCCATTCAGGGCATTGGTTGCTGATAAGTTGCCCGAGGAGCAGCATACTCTTGGATTCTCGGTGCAAACATTGCTTATTGGTATTGGTGCCGTAGTGGGAAGCTGGTTGCCATATATGCTCGGAAACTGGTTTGGCGTTTCGAAGGAAGCAAGTACTGGATTGGTTGCTGACAATGTAACGTATTCATTCTACTTCGGTGCTTTTGTGCTTCTTTCAGCCATTTTATGGACTATTTTCACCACATCCGAATATCCACCTGAGGAACTGCTAGCAACTGCCGAAGTGGAGGAGAAACCTAAAAAATTCTTTATCCCGCCTATCATGATAAAACTGCTGCTAGTGCAGTTTTTCTCCTGGTTTGCGCTTTTTTCGATGTGGGTTTTTACAACACCTGCTGTAGCACTTAAATTCTATGGAACCACCGATCCTAATTCAGTTCCATTTCGTGAAGCCGGCGACTGGGTAGGCATTCTTTTCGGGGTTTACAACGGAGTTTCTGCGATGATAGCTCTATCGCTTCCTTTAATAGCAAAACGCTTTTCGAAAAAAGTTACTCATGCCATGGCACTTTGCATTGGTGGACTTTCATTGATTTCGTTTCTTGTTTTTACCGATCCGGTATATCTTATTATTCCTATGATTGGTATTGGAATAGCCTGGGGTAGCATTCTGGCAATGCCTTATGCCATGCTTGCCAGTTCAATACCACCTAAAAGAATGGGTATTTACATGGGTATTTTCAATATGTCCATCACCATTCCACAGATAGTAAGTGGCGTTTTCAGCGGATTGATCCTGAAATATTTCTTCGCCGATAATCCGATTCTTTGCCTAGTTATGGCTGGGGTCAGTATGTTTCTCGGTGCTGTTGCCGCATTGTTTATCAAGGAAAAACAGGTTTAGTTCATCAGAATCAGAATATTTTCAATATGGCCGGAACAGAATTTGCTGTCCGGCCATATTTTTTTTCTACCTCCTCAGGCACTTGACTAATTTTCGCAATGGTTAGGCTACATATTATTTTGATGTGCTGGAAACAAATTTTGATATATGATTTTTCAAAGTAAAATGATCGTTTTTTTAACCTCAGATTGGATTTTTTTTCTCTTACTTATTGCTTGATCAAAAAGTAACCAACCTAGCGAAGCGATCTC
This sequence comes from uncultured Lentimicrobiaceae bacterium, assembly GCA_964583325.1. Classification (GTDB taxonomy): domain Bacteria; phylum Bacteroidota; class Bacteroidia; order Bacteroidales; family UBA4417; genus UBA4417. Next base: position 746 of record CAZOXJ010000391.1, on the reverse strand, counting down.
ATGAGCTCCTATAAAAAATAAGCAATGAGCGAATAAAAATCAAGGCTTTCGAAAAATACGTTGCGATTCTAATCAGGAGGTATTTTCTCGCAATACAAGGCAGGTAAGATTTGAGCAACGCATAGTATTTGTCGTTGCTGTGTATTGCTACGCAAATGCTACCCGCACATACCTCCCTCAATAACCGCTAACTTATTTTTCTGAGGCCAGTCCCTTTTAAGAAAATTTTTCCATTTGGCAACTTACGGGGGGCGGTTTGGCTCATGAGCACAATTTTCAGGGTTTAGGGACCGGCCTATTAGAAATTTCACAACAGCTGTTGCTTCACCAGAAAGGCGCATGATAATGAACAAAGGAATGAGCGTAACGCAAAACACCAGCTTCAACCATGCCCGGCAACCTGACAAATCTAACAAGCCTTGTTTTGCGAGCCTTTCGGTGATGCATACAGATGTGTGAAATTTATAATAAGCCTTGACCTTTTGTTTCTTTTGGGTTAAGCCAAAAGAAAAGAATTAAAATACAAATATTTTATTACATGGAATGTAACCCAGCACATCAAAATAATATGTAGCCAATGGTTAGCCGAATCTGGTTCGTTACATCGTGAAATTTTTTATTTTTGCTACTCTGATTCTAAAAAATTATTAAAAACATGACAAAGCGAATTCTCTTCACCGCGCTAATAAGCCTGATCCTTGGGTTTCAGATTTCAAATGCACAAAAGGCTGTAAATCCGGTAAATG
>CAZOXJ010000390.1:0-2715 GCA_964583325.1 uncultured Lentimicrobiaceae bacterium | reverse complement strand
CCTTGTGTATCAATCAGCTGATGCTGTGTGCCTGGATGGAGTTTTCCGCTAAGCACTTCGCTGCCCGATGTGGTGTAAACTGAATATTCTGTCGCAAGGTTTAGGGTTGAGTATATTTCGAGGCCTGCGTAAGATGCGAATACCTTGAAGGGATTTTCTGATTCCGCAATTTCGGGAGTCGATGTAGTAAGATCAAGGTTAAATGTACAGCTGAATAATCCCCTGCCATGCGATGCTGCAAGTACGGTATTATCTGAGGTTCTGAGTGTTAGCATATCAACACGAACATTGGCCATACCATTGGTTTGTGGAGTCCATACAACATTGGCATCATGCAGGTTGCTGGTTGACCATACGCCCAGTTCGGTTGCAATAAGTGCCTGTTTGCTGTTTTGCGGATGATAGATAGCCCAACGCACCGGCATATCAGGCAGATTGCCCTGCACTTCCTTCCACTGCTGTCCGCCATCAAAAGTTTGCCAGATGGATGAAATGCCGTAATTAGAGAACGTAACCAGCAATGTATCTTCCGAACCGCCTACCGATACGGATGAAACATTGGCAGTTGGGAAAGCGGGGCTTCCGATATCGGTAGCAACAGGATCAATCAGCACATCGGTGACTTTAAACAGTTTCCCGGAAACGGTTCCCAGGAAAAGATTTGCCGAAAAACCCGCGCTGAAAGGAGAAACTTTTACATGCGAAAAGTAGTTTGTACTTCCTGTACCGGCATTTATAAAATACTCGCCGGTATTGGTAGGAATATTGTCAATGATAAGCAACGAATCAATCATACCTCCATAAAAATCGGCGGCATTGGCAAACAGCGTATTTTCGGAGCTGTAATAGTCGGCCGGATTAATAAATACACCGCTATAAATTCCAGGGTTATTAACATTCTGATTGTTATTGAACATGTAATACCGGTTGTAATAAGTTGAAGTAAGATAAACCGATGGTGTTTCTTTATCCCAGAAGCAATAAGCTCCGTCGCCCCACGAAATCATATTATAAATGGTGAGTGGCGCTCCCTGGTAATACAATGTGCCATTATCCTGCAGCCCGCCGATAAATTTATTTTGCCCGGCGCCAGGGTGTATTGCTCCTGTGTAAAACTGCAAGGTATTGTAATTCTTGTTCCGCTGTATAAAAACAGGCGGCGTGGCATTTCCGTTTTCGGTATAAAAAACACCGCCATCGGTACCAAAAAGTATTTTTTCCGATGATCCGGGTTTATAGCAAACAACATGCTGATCGGCATGTATGTAATCAATTCCTCCACCATAATACATCTGCGCCCAGTCCGAAAGACGCGACCAGCTTGTTCCGCCATTGGTTGAGCGCCACTGGTCGAGACCGCCGGCATAAATAACTTCCGGATTATTCGGATCCACGCCTAAAACCATGGCATGCCAGGCCAGGTTGGCCCAATCCTGTGAACCTCCTGGTAAATTTACCGGATTCCATGTTACGCCTTTGTTATTGGATCGGTACAAATATCGTCCGAAATAATAGAGTTTATCACCCGGATTCTGATCTCCGGCAGCAAAAGCAGCATATACCACATTAGCATCCGAAGGGGCAGTTGCAATTTCAACTCTCCCCCTGAGCGGGTATTCCGAATTGGGTTGAATCAGCGCAGCAACATCTTCAAATTTCGTCCAGCTACCTGCAGTTCCCTGATCGGAATACAACAAAACAGCTCCGCCTATGCCCTGGATATTTTGCATGGTTCCTACATAAATGCGGCCATCAGCGCCAAGGGTAACATTATTTACACAGTAAGGAACTGAGTTGCCTGTAATATTGGGCAGCACTTGTTGCCAGTTCTGTCCGCCATCGGCAGAGCGATACAGGCCATCGGTTGGCTGGCTTTGCTGGTTTCCGTAATATTTGCCCGAAGCAACACCTGCATATATCACGCTGTTGCCCGATTCGTTGCGCACAACCATTTTTGTAACATATGCAAATTGCGACGTGGATGACAATAAATCCCAATTCTGACCGCCATCGGTCGTTTTCCAAATTCCCACTCCGCGACCACTCGATTCGCGGTAGGTAATAAGTGCAGTCTGGGCTTCGCCGGTACCCACATACATAATGAGCGGATCGATAGGATCATAAGTTATACAGCTGATTACCAGGTTATCCCACATATCGCCAACCGGCTGCCATTCCGAAAAAGCGGAAGTAATGTTATTATTATACCATAGTCCTCCGGTTACGCCACCGGCCCAAACTTTATTATTTACAAGCGGATCCCATATAACCGCGCGGGTGCGGCCTCCCATTTCGGCGCCGGTGCTGTTCCACTGAAGTTCGTAGCCATCGGATTTATATTGTTTCGACTGCATTTGTTTCATTTGCTGGTATGCCAATGGAAGCCGTTCAGCGGTAACACGTTGCAGGGCCGGGTCCATGGTTGTAAAAAATTCCTGCAGAGAAGCCATATCGGGTGAACCGGCTTTCTTTTGTTGGCCTTCCTGATTAGATATCAGATTTTTATATGGCATGGCTGTTTCCCTGATATATTGCTCATGCGCGGCACGTTTATCAATTTTGTGCGACGAATCGAGGCGGAGCAAACCGACTGCCATTAAAACAAGCGCGATCATAAAAATGGCCGCTGCATTCATAGTTAAAATCTGAACTAACTTCTTCATGGTTTAATATTTGGCTCAAAATTAACACAAATCCAATACACATGCAGTTTAC
>CAZOXJ010000389.1:0-2728 GCA_964583325.1 uncultured Lentimicrobiaceae bacterium | reverse complement strand
CCAAATTCCAAAACCCAAATTCCAAAACCCAAATTCCAAAAACCAAAAGCAAAATCCCTTAGTGAAACTTAGTGCTCTTAGTGCCTTAGTGGTTTAAAAATCACAAATCACAAATCACAAAATACAAATCACAAATAAATCAAAATCAAATAACTAAAAACCAAAACAGTATGAAAAAGACCATTTTAACCATCGCAGTAATTTTTCTGGCAATGTTCAGCCAGGCCGCAAACCCGGAGTTTATGAAAGTAATGGGCGAAACTCTCGCGCAATATCAATATTGTAAAAATGTTGATGATTTTCAATCGCTTGCCAATAAGTTCGAAAGAATTGCCAATGCTGAAAAAGGGGAGTGGCTGCCGCTTTACTATCATGCACATTGCTATATCCTTATGAGTTTTATTGAACCAACGGATGCTAAAAAGAAAGATGAATACCTTGATGCTGCTGAAAAATCAATCGAAAAAATTCTAGTAATGGCTCCGGGTGAAGCCGAAGTTTATGCTCTTCAAGGCTTTTTATATACTGGCAGGCTGGTAATAAATCCTATGGAGCGCGGACAGAAATACAGTATGCTTTCCGGACAGGCATTGGGAAAGGCGCTTGCCATGGAGCCGGGAAATCCACGGGCAAGTGTACTTAAGCTACAAAACGAAATGGGTACCGCACAGTTTTATGGCAACGATCCGGCAGAATATTGCAGCCAGGCGTTTGAACTTCTTGACAGGTGGGATAACTATAAACTTAAATCGCCTATTTATCCTTCATGGGGAAAGGACCAGGTTGAAGGGGTTGCAGAAAGATGCAAAGCAGGGAAGTAGAGGTAAGCTCAAAGGGCAAGAGTCTTCTTTACGGCTCCTGCCCTTAACCTTTGAGTATAAATAATGGCAGATGCATTGTTCAATTAGTTAATTTTAACCCAAATAAACAGATATGAAATATATAATGGAATTGATTAAACCGTTCAGCATTGTGCAATACATCCTGATCAATCTGGGTGCCGGCCTGCTTATAGTTGCAATTTTCATGAACCAATATATTCACAGTATCCAGGGGTTTCTTTACAGCACATTGTGGGCATTTAGTATTTTTATTACTCAGTGGTCAGGAGCTGTACTTGTTAATCATCTGATAGATAGTAAGATAAAATGGGTTGAAAAACCAGTCCTGCGTTCAATAACCGGGATATTTTTTCTGGTAATTTATTCGTTGGTAGCTTATACATTGGTTAATAACCTGATGTATTATATCAAATATGGTTCTGTAATTTCAGGCGGATGGTTTGCTATTGCCAGGTCAGGTATTTTTACTTTAATAATATCATTTAATATTTCGCTTGTTTTCACGGCAATAGGTTTTTTCAGAGCCTGGAAAAAGTCGATTGAAAGAGAAGAAAAGTTAAAAGTTGAAATGATGTCGTACAAATACGAATCACTTCGAAACCAGATCAATCCACATTTCCTTTTCAATAGTTTTAATGTACTCAGCGACCTGGTGTATGCCGATCAGGCAATGGCCGTAAAATTTATTAACCAGCTCAGCGAACTGTTCAGGTATGTGCTCGATAGCCGGGATAAGGAACTGGTTTCCTTGTCGGATGAACTTGAATTCATGCACTCCTATATTTACCTGCTCAAAACCAGGTTTGAAGATAAACTTGAACTGAAAGTTGAACTGACCGCTGAGCCCGACGATCTGATTGTACCCATGACTCTGCAAATGCTTGTTGAGAACGCTGTGAAGCATAACGAAGTTTCAGAAGCTTTTCCGTTGCAAATCCTGATACGTCGTAATGAGTTTTATATTGAAGTGGAAAATACGCTGCGCACGAAAAAAGTGGGAGAGGATTCGAAAAATACAGGATTGAAAAATATTATCCAGCAATACAGTTATTTTACTGATAGCCTGGTAGAAGTGAAAAAAGAAGATGGTAAATTCCTGGTTCGTGTGCCTGTTTTAAAAGCATCACCAAAATGAAAGTAATAATCCTCGAAGATGAAACCCGTGCAGCCGGTTACCTGGAAAGGCTTATACAGAAAGTTGCGCCCGAAATGGCGGTGGTTGCCAAAATAGAGTCGGTACGCGAGGCAGTTCCATACCTGGAAGCTCACGGGGATATTGGTTTGATTTTTTCGGATGTTCAGCTTGCTGATGGCTTGAGTTTCGAAATTTTCAAGCAGGTTGCAGTCAGCTGCCCGATAATTTTTACAACTGCCTACGATCATTATGCCATCGAAGCTTTTAAAACGAATGGAATTGATTACCTTCTGAAACCTGTTGAAGAAGAGCGGCTTAGTAAAGCGATTGAAAAATCAAAACTCTTTTCACCCTCACTTGCTCTCGAAAAAATGTTGATGCTGGGCAATACCGTTTCGGCCAAAACCTACAAAGCACGTTTTATGGTAAAGGTTGGCGACAAGATAAAAAGCATACCGGTGGAGGAAATTCTCGCTTATTATAGTCTCGAAAAAGCAACTTATCTGCATACCAATTCAAACCGGGATTATTGTATCGATTACTCCATCGACCAGCTCGAAACACTACTCGATCCTGCTTTGTATTTTCGTATCAGCAGAAAATACATCGTTTCTATTCAGGCATGTACAAATATACTGGCGTGGACTAACAGTCGTATGCGTTTGAAAATTGAAGGGATTAACGATGAAAATATTATCGTTGCCCGCGAGCGGGTGCAGGAATTTAAGGAGTGGCTCGACCGGTAGTTTGT
>CAZOXJ010000388.1:0-2738 GCA_964583325.1 uncultured Lentimicrobiaceae bacterium | reverse complement strand
GACCGCGAAACGGCTGGGATTGTGAAATTCAATAATTATGTGCAGCAACACAAAGGTGTCGAAAATATGCTTCTGCCACTTCGCGATGGAATTACTATTGCACGAAAAAAGCCTGAATAGGTTCATATTCAGGCTTTAAGAAATTGTTGTCTTTTGATTACAAGTGTATTTATACTTTAAAATCATACTTTATTTTAGCCAGTTCTTCATTGGCCTGAATCATTTTCTTTTTGAGCTCTTCCTTAAAAGCTACCAGTTTTTTAAATAGTTCAGCATCGCCCAGCGAAATCATTTGTGCAGCCAAAATTCCTGCATTGCGGGCACCATTAACGGCAACGGTAGCAACCGGAATGCCGGGAGGCATCTGCACAATGGCAAGCAGTGAATCCATTCCGTCGAACGACGATTTTACAGGAACACCAATTACAGGCAAAGCTGTAAAAGCAGCAATAACACCCGGAAGATGAGCTGCCATACCGGCACCGGCAATAATAACTTTTATGCCACGGCTGTGAGCATTCCGGGCAAATTCTTCCACTTTCTCAGGAGTGCGGTGTGCCGATAAGGCATTCATTTCGAAAGGGATATGTAGTTCGTTAAGCACTTTTGCCGCTTCTTCCATCACCGGCAAATCGCTGGTGCTTCCCATTATAATACTTACTATTGGAGTCATATGAATTATTTTTCCACAAAAGTAGGCAAAATATAAAAATCATTTATGCTATAAAAACTACACTCTGAATAGCTTGATTTATAAAAAATGCAGGGAATGAACATCTTTTTAATGGAAATATCCCGCTTAAACAGTAATTTTGTCCGGATTAAAACTCAAACTGTTTAATTATGCCCGAAATCTGGAAACTGAAGGATAAAAGCTTCGAAAAATATATACTTAACAACGATATTCAAGCTAAAGTTACTGAACTTGCCCAACGTATAAATACCGAACTTAACGGTAAAAAGCCTCTGTTCGTGGTTGTTTTGAATGGCGCGTTTATTTTTGCTTCTGATCTGCTTAAACAGGTTACCATCGATTGTGAAATAGCTTTTGTTAAACTGTCGTCGTACCAGGGAACGCAAAGTTCGGGTGTAGTGCAGCAGATTATCGGACTCGATCTGGATATTAAAGGCCGCACCATTGTTGTAATTGAGGACATTGTTGATACCGGCCTTACTCTTGCCAGTTTTCTCGCTACTCTAGAAGTTATGGAACCGGAAGAAGTTAAAGTGGCAACATGTCTGTTGAAACCCGAACCATTCAGTTCGAAATTTCCGGTTGATTACCTGTGTTTCAGCATCCCGAATGAATTTGTGGTAGGCTACGGGCTGGATTATGATGGGCTAGGTCGCAATTCGGCAGACATATATAAAATTATTGAAGGATAATATTTTTTCTTAATATTGCCTTTCACACAACAATAATCATTTTTTCATAAAGCAGAATCCTTGTTAAGAGGATTTTTAAAAACTACCTGATATGCTCAATATTGCACTCTTCGGACCTCCGGGAGCCGGAAAAGGGACTCAGTCGCAAATGCTGATTGAGAAGTATAATCTTGCCTACATTTCCACCGGCGATCTGCTGAGACAGGAAATAGCGGAAGAAACGGCACTTGGTATGAAGGTGAAGGACCTGATCGGACTTGGTGGTTTGGTTTCGGATGAGATAATGGTTGAACTTATCGAAAAGAAGATTATCACCAGTTCGGATAAAAAAGGAATTCTTTTTGACGGTTTCCCGCGGACTTTGGTGCAGGCATATATTCTCGACGGGCTGCTTCTGAAACTGAATACTTCGCTTTCGTGTATGCTTAGTCTCGAAGTTCCTGACGAAGAACTTACCCGCAGGCTTATCGAGCGTGGAAAAGTTTCGGGCCGTGTGGACGATACCGAAGATGTTATAAAATTCAGGCTGCAGGAGTATAAAAACAAAACTTCACCCGTTATCGGTTATTACCAGGAAAAGAACCTTTATGTCCCGATTCAGGGAGTGGGGCCGATTCCTGAAATTTTCGATAAACTGAGTCACGCTATCGAACTTACACTTCAGAAAGAGTGGTTTAACCTTGTTGTTTCCGGACCTCCCGGAGCCGGAAAAGGTACGCAGGGTAATATGCTTGCCAAAAAATTTAACCTGTATTATATCTCAACCGGTTCGCTGTTGCGCAAAGAAATAAAAGCCGGCACCGAACTCGGAAAGAGGGTAAAGGAAACGCTCGAAAAAGGAGACCTGGTTTCGGATGAAATTGTTATCAGGTTGATTGAGAGTGAAATGAAAATGCATAACCATGTTAATGGGTTTGTATTTAAAGGATTTCCACGAACAATTCTGCAATCGTATATACTCGATGGCTTGTTGCGTCGAATGGGAATGGGCGTTTCTTATGTGGTTGAACTTACTGTTCCAACAATTGAACTTATCAAACGGCTCGATAAACGCGGACGCTCTGATAAAGCGCGTCCTTACGATATAACTACCGAACTTATCATCCACCGACTCGAAGAATACGAAAACAAAACAGCACCGGTAATGGAGTTGTACAAAAAACAAAACAAACATGTGGTTGTTAATGCTGTAGGTACAAACGAAGAAATATTTGCACTGCTGGCTGATACCGTTCAGGCAGCTATGAAGAAATCGAGATAGTAAAACTTGCTTCCCTGACTTACAAACCGACTTAAACCGAATTAAAACGGGATTAATAAACCGGTTTAATTTGGTTTTCTGTTATTTCCCA
>CAZOXJ010000387.1:0-2739 GCA_964583325.1 uncultured Lentimicrobiaceae bacterium | reverse complement strand
TTGTTTATTAGCAAATGTCGTCAGGTGAGCGCCACACATTATTTTGGAATATGATTCGAAATAATCGCAATAATCAGGCGACAGGCTATAGTTATTGACACAATCAATTCCGCTGTTCAAGGCGTATGTGAAGGCTTCAACAGGTACAATAAGTTCGGCAATGGAATAAAATGCTTTATCCTCGTCTTGCAAAAGTGTAATATACAGCACTTTCATTACCATAATATTATCCACATTCGGATATGGGTTGTTCCCCACAAGTCCGATGTAAGCAATACTGCTGTTGTTATCGATACGGGTGGTGTATGTATAATCCATTTCAGGTGTAAATCCGCCGGTTACTCCACCCTGGCTTATGCTGATGTTATTCACTAATTCAATGGCTGTTTGTTCGATAGTCTGATATCGGAAATCGCCTTTAATTCCTTCGAACCGCAGCGAGAAATAATATCCTTGCGGGAAACCGGTCATATCAGTATAAAAAATGCGGTAAGTTTCATCATATGCAAACAGCTGCCCTTCGGGAATGGCTACCACAATGCCATTGTTGGCATCTTCGTAAATGTCATAACTCATCACATCATAATCAAGATAGAGCCTGCTCTGCTGAAATTCATTGATTATTTTATCGATATTTCCCGGGTCATAGGAACTGCCGTACATCTCTTCGAGGGTGCGGGTTTTGGTATAGTAAAATAAAAAATCACCCCCGTCGTACGATTTGTATTCCTGTGCAAAAACATCCTCAATATCCGAAGGATTATCAGTAGTAACGGCAACTTCAACTTCGGCAGAAAAATGTTGTGCAATTTTTGCGAAGTTTGGAGGCAAGGATGTTAAAGGTGAATTTTCGAGATCGCTGAGAAATTTAGCCGGAATAATCCAGCTAACATTTGATGCCCCGCCTTCGAGTCCGCCATCGCCGATACCTACCAATGCACCGTTTTTGTCAAATGCCGGAGAACCGGAATAACCCGGAAGCAGACTTCCGTCGAGATAAATTATCTCAAGATGAATGTCAGGCAAACCACTTGTTTCAATTTTCTTCCTGTCCGAAGCAGGCACGAGGGCATGCAGGGTTTCAGGGCTAACAAATCCCTTTTTCATTGAGCGGGTTGAACTTCCTTTCGAACCACTGTTGTATCCGATTGCCACAATTTCCTCCCCGAAATTCAATGTTTTCGACGAATAAGCCTGAAGTGCCGTTACTCCCGCAGGAACTCCGCCACCGCTTATCTCTAGCAGAACAAGATCTGCTTCAACATTCACTTTTTTGATGGTAGCTGACCGCCAGAATTGGTCGAGGTACTGAACCTGGATTTCACCGCCCGGTTTCATGGCATGCAGCGACGTTACTATCCATTCCCCTTTCTTCCATACAAAACCTGAGCAAACCCCGGCTTTTCCATTGGCAGTTACCATCACTTTAACCAATGATTTCTGTGCGAATTTCGGATCAAACTGCGCTGAACTTATTACCGATACATATATCAGGGCACTTATTAAAAGTAATCTTTTAGTCATGGCACAGGATTTTAGTAAGTGATAAATACAATTGTTTCTGATATGCAGCATTCACTTTCTTATCAACATTCGTAACTATTTTACTCCAGATTTCACCGGACGAAAGCAGTGTCTTTCTGACATCCTCAAGCGACGACTGTTCATTTATACCTTTCAGGTTTTTACATTCTACTTTAATTGTGCCGCCACTTTCGGAAGCACAAAAAATATCCCGGAGCATCAGCAAAGCAGTGGCTCTTACGTTTTCCGGTAACCGGGGATCAAGGTCATTTGCCAGTTCTTTCCAGGTACCGCCGGCAACAATAAAATTGGTTTTAATCTCCGAAAAAGGCATTTTGTCGCTCGACGATTCAAGGATATAACATTTACCTGCATCCACTTCGGAGGAATACAATACATTGTTACGTTTCTTTGCCTGAATGTTTTCGCCCACAGCCATTTGCATAATTTCAGGCGACTGCGATTCAGCCATTTCAGGGCCATCCTGCCCAACTTCTGCTGATGTTTCATTTGCTGCTTTACGTACCCAGTTCGAAGGTGTAATATCAAACTCCTGGTAAGCAATAAAATCATGCGCTTCCTTATCGGAAAAACCAATCGCTTTGTATTGCTTGTACAAACTCGAAAGCGAAGGAGCCAGGGCATTATTGCTGCGGATATAAATACCCGTTAAAATACCGATCACACAGAACAGTCCAAAAGAACCAACCCGTATGCTTTTCGCGGCATTCATATAATTTTCATTCAAACCCAGCAGAACCAGCAATAGCGAAGACAATGTTCCTATAATTGCGCTTACAACAGGCGATATCGCCAGTCCAAGAAGCAGACCGAGCAGCAATCCCACGCCTAAACCGTTGAAGAATGCCGTTAATATGGTAAGTCTTGAATTCCTGGGTGGCCCTTTTCTTTTACCTTCAATTGATTGATTTTCATCCCCTTCCGGAGTTTCTTCTGATCCTTGATTTTCACCTGTTCCGGTGATTTTTGATAAGGCGTCCTCAATCTTTGATTTTATAGATTGATTCGGATTTGATTCATCTTCCATAATTATTATCTTTTTAAGTTAATATTGCAGGAATCATTCAATGTGGCAGGAACGCAACTGAATTACATTGAATACAAACAGAGTATTTTTACTAAAACTAATCTAACTGGTAAAATCACGACATACTATAACAATGACTTTGAAAAAAAGTTGGATACATATTTTAT
>CAZOXJ010000386.1:0-2746 GCA_964583325.1 uncultured Lentimicrobiaceae bacterium | reverse complement strand
CCGTAAAACCACCAAAAAAGAAGAAAGGAAAAAAAATCCTTGTTTTCGCTGTAAGTGCAATAACCTTGCTTGCCGCTGCCGCTGCCGCTGTTTATTTTTTCGGAACCTTCGAACCGACCGAAACCTATGCCGATCTGTCGGCGCTTTACGAGGAAGAAAAATATGACCAGGCCAAAATTGATAGTTCTGCTACGGCAGTAGAAACCATTTTTCTAAATGCTGATACTGTAAAACTGGCTCAGATTTTATCGCCAACAACCCTGGAGCAGAAACGTGAATTTTTCGGAGAACTACAACCTCATATGGCAGCTTTTGGTCAGGATTTTAAAACAAGGAAATTCCTTTATGGCACTTCTCGGTTTGCTGTATATGAATTCAGTTCAGCCCATGGTACGTTTACAGCCGAGTTCTGCCTGGGCGAAGATGGCAAATGGAAATTAATGCGGTTCTAAAACCTGTATACTATGAAAACGATCAAAGAATTTCACTTTCCACTGCTGGTGCTGATTAGCTCCATGATTATTGTTCTATTTACCAGTTACGGCAACAAAAAAGTACATCCCGACCTGAATTCTATGATGGTGGATGCATTTCTGAAAAGGAACAACAAGGGCGACTTTTCCCAGAACGAGTTTAAAAAATATACTTTTTTCTTTGAGGCAGGTACAACATTAAAAGGCACTACCATTACAAAAGACGGGCTCTTCGGCGATATGGATGTTACAGCAGCAGGATTGGGTTTTGGAACCAATTTGTCATCCGAAGGTCCGGCCGAGATGACACCTAAAAAATGGATAGTCACCGGCGGCTATTCTGCCGACGTGCCGGAAGTACCGGCTTCGCTCAGGCATTTTTACGATCCTACCAGGTCTGCCGGCGACCGCTACCTTACTGATATTACTAATGCTAAAATCATGGGAACACTGCAAAAGTATGTCCTAACCAATCCACGAATTGACGGGGTGGAATGGGCTCTGGGCAAACCCGGTGATATTTCGGAAGGGGTTCAGGATCACAAGTACACCTGGGAACACGGGAAAATATGGATGCAGATGGCACTTAGGGAATCCAAAAAAGATAAGCGAAACGAATACATGGCCAACGCCTGGCGTGCCCTTGGCGAAACGCTTCATATGATAGCCGACAATGGATGCCCTCCTCATGTGCGCAACGATGCACACCCATCGCCTTTGTGGGGAAATAACACTTGGTTCGGTAACCCTGACCCCTATGAAGAGTTAATTGATATTATCCACAGGGACAATTCCTCCGAATTTACAGGTTTTGCCAAAGGCTCAGCTAATCCCGCCTTGGTTCAGGAATTCAGAAACAGCGCAAAAGCATCTGATATTGCCCACGCCCTGGCTGTTTTTACAAATGAGAATTTTGTAACCAATGAAACCATTTCGGGCTTGGATAAATACGGTGAGGCTAAAAAACAGATTACGCACCCCGACATTGCATACACCTCACCGGTGCTTGAGACCATGACATACAACGACACCGATAATGGTTACTATTTTGCCGGCAGCAAGCAATGTACCGACCATTATTATTTTGCCGATCTGATACCTAAAATCTGCGATCCCTTTGTAGATTTGGAATGCGTAAAATCGCAGGCACGGATTCTTTTCCCGAATATCATCGAAGCGGGTGCCAATGTGATAAAATTATACATACCTAAACTTTCGGTTGAGATAAAATCACTGGATAAAGGTATTTTAATAGGGGAAATCAAACACAGGACGGATCAGGAATACCCGACAGAAATAAAATACAACGGAGAAGTGATTCTTTTAATTAAAGATAAAAATAACAGGGAAGCTGACAAAATTAAGGTGCAGGCCACAAACGGTAAATTTGAGGAAAAAGGCATAAAACTGGCAAAAGGCGAGAAAATGGTTGCACAGGTTGAATTCGGGGGTATTTTAATAGAATCGGATGAGTATATGGGTGCTGATGATAATATTTTTGGTATTTATCAGGGGACTTATATCATGCAGGTCAACGAAGCAAATATGATTGAAGCAGCTCTGGCTCAGATTGATCCAGCTATTTCCGGGGAAATGATGGAAATACAGGAAGGTATTGTACGGCACAGTGTTAAAATTTTTATTGAAGATGTTGCATGGATCAAAGGAGGTGCCCAGGGAGGGCCGATAGTAAAATTCGAAATTGGAAAAACAAAAGGAATGGAGGACTATTATGTTACCAGCGGATTAAGTTATTTTGTTTATAACCTTAGCAATACAGCATTCATACCCAAATTTCTTACCCCATTGAAAGATAAGAGTAATGCTGGAACAACCCTGGTATGCCGAAGTAATGGATTTACCTGCACAGTTGTTTCCCAGGAGGGAACCTATACGATAAATGCCACTTTTAAAGGTAATAACCTGGAGGGAAACTGGAACAATTCATACAAAGGAAAAGTGCTTCAGTCAGCTACGTTTACTGCACGAAAAATTGTTGAAATTTAAGTATATATACAATCCATAAAATTCAGAACCGTACAAAAAATGTACTATGAACTTTTGCACTAAATGTGGAAACCAGTTAAAGCCCGATACCCGCTTTTGCGGAAGCTGCGGTAATCCAATAGAACCTCAGCAGGAATATGCTTCCTTATTAAAAACAATGAAGACGGCTGTCACCGAAGGTATTGACCGAAGTCAGTTTTCCACCTCTGATTTCACCATGAAAAACTCTCAGCGGCGCATCGTAAATCTGTGGTGGATACTGATGG
>CAZOXJ010000385.1:0-2746 GCA_964583325.1 uncultured Lentimicrobiaceae bacterium | reverse complement strand
AGGCAAAAACCAATTTCCCTTACCACGAAATCCGTTAACAAATCAAAGGCAGCTTTGCAGATAACTCCTCACGCGATTTCCGCGTTTGCTGAACTAACTCTTTTCCTTCGGATTATTCGCTACTATAGTAATATCCTGATCCACCGACCGTAAATGCAAATCCCTTTGCGGGAAAGGAATTTCGATGCCGTTTTCCTTCAATACATCAAAGATGCTGAAAAATACTTCGCTGCGGATCCGTTTTCCTTCCACAAAATCGGAAATCCAGAAGTTGAGCATGAAATTAAGAGAGCTATCTCCCAATGAAGTAAAATAAATATCCGGCTCAGGCAATTTCAGGATTTCAGGGTGTTTTTGCAGTATATTCATTAATAACTCTTTAACCTGGTGCGGGTTCGATTTGTAGGCTACACCGATGATGATTTCCAGGCGCCGGCGTTTGTTCGACAAGGTCCAGTTCGTTAAACGGTTCGATATAAGTTCTCCATTTGGAACTATTATTTCAGCCCCTTCGAATGTTTGCATATTGCTGGCGCGGATTCCTATTTCCTTTATCCAGCCGGTATCAGTACCAAGTTCAACCATATCGCCAACCGAAATTGGTTTTTCGATAGCTATAATCAAACCCGAAACCAGGTTGTTAAATATATTCTGCAACCCGAAACCGATACCAACTCCTAATGCGCCCATCAAAACAGTGAGTTGTGTTAAAGGAATACCTGAAGCAATTATTCCAATAATAAATCCTGTAGTTATAATTATGAAACGTACTATAAGCTTGATACTTCCTAATGCTGTTCTTTGTTTGAATTGCTTTTTATAATCTTCGGTTTCAATGGCCAGGTTGATAAGGTTTGCCAGGTATATTGCTCCATATGCAACACCGATAAATAAAAGTACGCTGCCGAAAGTAAATACGTAGTCTCCCAACTCCCTGGGTTCATAAATCCAATTCTTAAGCCAGTCAGTTATTTCATCAAATAAATTCAGGTTTTTCAGGTAGGAAATAATAAAATATATTACTGCCAGGGTAACAATAATCCGTTTCAGTTTTTTCTCAATTATTTCATGATCAATCTGGAATGATTTGCTCCTCTTATTGACCATAAAAGTTACAATCCGCAGGTAATCAATAAAAGTAAACACGGTAACCGATAGTATCAGCGCGAGCACAAATGCATCTATTGCTCCCAGGAAGAGTTGCCTGCCCTGCGGATAATAACCCAAAAGAATCAAGACCCAGCCTAAGCTAAGTTGTATAATGAGCAGAAAATATACAATCAGACCAAGGTTCCGCTTTTCGGTTGCATGGGCAGCCCGATCGCGCCGAATCTGGTTCATTGGTATTAAAATAAGAATAGATAAGCTATAAATAATTCTGCCGGCAAAAGTGGGTGATGTAAAGAAATTCACTAGTGTCAGGATAATCAGAGTACCAAGGATAATATAAAAAGATCCTCGTGAGATGTACTCATGCTCTTTCATGTAAATAATACTTACACAAATGGTAAGCGAAATAAATATCAGGTCGAGGAAGGCATAAGGTGCGTGCGTAAAAATAAGGGGAGCCACGGCAAGCCCCATAATAACAGAGGCTAGTGTAGGGTATTTCTGAAGGTATTTCTGCGAATGTATACCTGTTAATTTATGCGTTTTATTTTTCCGGAAATAATGCACGGGCAATAAAGCGATGATGAAAAGCAGTATCCTATATAATATCAGGCGGGTAACATTATGCTTAAGAAAAAACATTATGCCTTCGTATGTTTGCCTGATAGTTTCCCTGATAGTTTCAACGAATGTATGAGGGTAATCAGCAATGCCTGCCTTCCATATAGGTGGCAAAGAAGCTTTCATATAGTTGGCATCAATAGTATGCAAAAGTGACTGTGCATACCTGTTCGATTGCTGCAGGCGCAATCCTGTATTGTTTATCGAGTCTTCAATCCTTACAAGGGTCATAAGCCGGCTGGTAAAGTCATAGTTTGTTTGTTTGATAGTAGAATCAAGCAATTCAATTTCCGGCTTATAAATGGCTATAATAGTGGAATCGGCATAGGTATAAAAGTAATCGATCTCTTTTTGAATCACCATGGTGTTGGATACTTCTTTCAGCAGGTAGTTGTTGTATTGCACTACTTTTTTCTGTAGTCGCTGCAGATCAATTATTTCGGCCATAAGTTCATTCCTTAGGTCACTTATATGTCGTATACGGAGTAAAAGCGAATTGTACCGGAGGTTCCGGCTTATCATTCCATTTGAATTATTGATCCTGCTCAGTTTGCTGATAATATCTGCCGTATCGAGGCTGGGCGGATGAATAATTGCAGAAGAATTAAGTTTGTTGATGTTATTCTGAATCCAGGACGATGGGTTTTTTAACAGGTATTTTACAACCGGCTTGTTAAACAATGTATCCGCTTGCTGATCCGAAACTTCCGGTTCCTGCTGTGCAAAAGCAATCGAAGGATAGCTAACTGTAAATAACGATATAAGAATTATTACAGATGTGAGAATTAACCTTTTTAGCTTGCTCATAATTTTGACCATTTAGTAACACCTATTCAATAATCTTCTGTATGGGAGCAGGAGCCATATTTTTAACTACATCAGTTTCGTGCTTAAGGAACTTCGGCGCGTTAAACCTGTACCCTGCAAAAACCTGGAAAGAGGTCCGCATCGCTGATACCTGAACAGCATTGTTGCTCTCGGAATACGTCGACTGCGACGAATATAGTTCGGCTCC
>CAZOXJ010000384.1:0-2748 GCA_964583325.1 uncultured Lentimicrobiaceae bacterium | reverse complement strand
CCGATTTGCGCGAATTTTATAACCAGATCGTGAATAAGAGCGCTGAGCCTATCGTCTTAAAAAAAATCTGATATTGATTAACTGATTTCAAATTTTAGATTTCATACTTCTGATCTACAGAAAATGACGATAAAATACTTCATTCAAGCCTGTATGCTTATCCTCAGCCCCGCATCAAATGCCATTTCATTTGCCGATGATGTAAAATACCGCGTAGAAGATATTCCGAAACCACTGCTTAAATATGCCAAAGCAGTGGTTCGAAACGCGGAAATTCCGGTAGAAATAAAACCCAAAACCAAACTAGTTCAAAAAGCAAAATGTGCAATTACTCTTTTGAACAGGAATGGCATTATTGGTCCCGGGCATTTTGAATATTCATACTCTGTTGAATCTTGCCGTCGGCTCAATTGCAAAATTGAATTGCCGAAAATCTGTTTTGCCTGATGGTTAATTTTAATTTATACATCTTTAATGCCTTGTCGTTCAATGAAAAATCACATTTTTCTCCTCGCGTTTCTCCTGGGATTCTTCGGAATTGCCATTGCGCAAAAAGCTCCTATTAAATTCGGACAGATCAATAAAACCGATCTGATCGAGAATGTTTTTAAACCCGACACCAGTGCACCAGCTGTTGTGCTGTGCGACTATGGTTTTTTTAGCGAAAGCCGCTTCCAGATGACCCGTACTTTGAGAATCAAAATTTTGAAAAAAGAGGGATATGTATATGCTAACCAGTCCTTCAATCTCAATTTAAAAACCGAAATCCGGGGTATTACCTACAATCTTGAAAA
This sequence comes from uncultured Lentimicrobiaceae bacterium, assembly GCA_964583325.1. Lineage (GTDB taxonomy): Bacteria > Bacteroidota > Bacteroidia > Bacteroidales > UBA4417 > UBA4417. Next base: position 1,954 of record CAZOXJ010000384.1, on the reverse strand, counting down.
TGGAGAAATTGTTGAAACCAAACTCAAGAATGAATCTATCTTCAGAACCAGGATTTTCGAAAATTATTACGAAATGCGCATTGCAATGCCTAATGTGAAAGTAGGATCTATAATTGACATCCAGTTTATCTACGATGGGATTCCGGTCGAATGGGATTTTCAGCAGGAAATACCGGTGGTTTATAGTGAACTTATTATTGAGCCGAGTAATTATATGAAGTTCAATAAAAATTACTTCGGTTACATTCCACTCGATGTAAATACAAGTGCCCGATGGGTTGTAAGTAATGCACCGGCTTTTAAGTCAGAACCTTTCATGACTTCGTCAAAAAACTACAGGACAAGGTTGGAATTTGATCTTGAGGAAGTAAAATTGCCAAGTACCACCCGAACTTACACTGGTAATGGAAACTATGTTCAAAGTTTAAATAATGAATTAACCCGCTCATATGCAAAAACATGGGAAAGTGTTCGCGACTTACTTTTTCAGAAAGAGCATGTTGAACAATGGGATTATGCAGCCTTCTTATTTAGTCATTTTGGTTCTGCGTTGGACAACGATTCGTACCTGACAGGCGTTGCAAAAGACATTATTTCGAAATCGCTCAATCAAAATGAAACTATAAAGGCAGCTTATGATTACACAAAACAAATCAGCTGGGACAAAACAAGTCGGCTACTTGCAGAGAAGACTTATCTGGATAATGCATTTAAAGAAGGTAAAGGCAATTCGGCTGAGATTAACCTTGCACTTGTGCAATTACTACGAAAACTCGGTCTTGATGCAGGCCCGGTAGTTTTAAGCACCAGGACCAACGGCCGGCTTTCGGAATACCATCCAAGTATTAATAAACTGAATTATGTTATTGCAGCTGTTTTTACCGAAAAAGACACAATACTTCTTGATGCAACTGAAAAAAACTGTCCATACTATTTGCTGCCCATGCGCGCTTTAAACGGGCAAGGCCAGTTCATGGATAAAAAGCGGACTGCCTGGATTTCGCTCGATGCTTCAAAAAAAGATAAACAAATGGTGGTTTATACCCTTAACCTTGAGGAGGATTACAGCCTTAAAGGGAAAATCGGGTATTTGAAAGGCGACTATGCAGCGCTTGAATTACGTAACGATTACGAAAACTTTAACAGCGAAGATGAATACCTCACCGGCTATAAAGAAGGGAAAAAAGGGCTCAAAATTGTGTCCTATAAAATTGACAACCTCGATAGCCTCTACAAACCTATAAATGAAGAGTTTGATGTTGTACTTTCCAATAATGTCAGCGAAATCGATGGCGAATTGTACATCACACCTCTGCTGTTCGAGCAAATGAAAGAAAATCCCTTTAAAACCACCGACCGGAAATACCCAATCGATTTTGGATATATGCGCGATAAAACCATAATTGTAAACTATACTTTCCCGCAAGGATATACCGTGGTAAACCTGCCCGAAAATACAAACATGAGATTGCCGGGCAACACTGCCGTGTTTTCGTGTAAATCAACAGTTACCGAAGGAAAAATAACAATCATCTACAAAATAAGCATTAATAAAAGTTTATTTGTTCAAACCGAGTATGCCGACCTGCGCGAATTTTATAACCAGATCGTTAATAAAAGTGCTGAGCCTATCGTCTTAAAAAAAATCTGATATTGGTTCACTGATTTCAACTTTTTAAATTTTTAACTCCTGATCTACACAAAATGACGACAAAATACTTCATTCCAGCCTGTATACTTATCCTCAGCCTCGGATTAAATGCTATTTCATTTGCCGATGATGTAAAATACCGCGTTGAAGATATTCCGAAACCATTGCTTAAAGATGCCAAAGCCGTGGTTCGTAACGAGGAAATTTCGGTAGAAATAAAACCCAATAACAAATTGGTTCAAAAGGTAAAATATGCCATTACTATTCTGAACAAGAATGGCAAATCGAACGGTTTCTTTATGC
>CAZOXJ010000383.1:0-2750 GCA_964583325.1 uncultured Lentimicrobiaceae bacterium | reverse complement strand
TTACTGTCATTCCCATTAAGCGGCTCCTTTCAGCCGCTTATTTTATTTTAATTCAATAATCATTCTCACATGCCGATGATCCTGAAAACCGAAATTGGTTTATAAGTTACTTGTATTCGACAGTTACAATCAATAATGCCTGTTGAAGTCGGCATTTGGGATTATGGCCATAAAGTGGTATGTGGTATAAAAAAAACGCTGCGAACTTCCATGGAAAGTCAGGCAACTGCTAAAGCGTCAAATAATATGTATCCCGAAATCGTTGAAAGCCGGCTGTTCACAGATTATGGCAGCTTAAACCCAAATTTCGCAACAGGGGACGAAGCCGAGCTATTTGGGTTAGTTGGTTTATCGGTTACGCTATTGCTAAATTTGGGTTAAAATACGTTAAGAGGGTATGGAATGGTATGCACGAATTTAGAAATTATTTCTAATTTAGCCCCTGCAATTATTAATTTGCATAAGATATGCCCATACTTGGATCAATTATAAAGAGTGCTATTGAGTTCAGGAGTAAAATCCCAATCGAAAATCTTAAAAAGGAAGATGCTTACAAACTACAGATCCGCACACTCAGGAAGCTGCTACGGCAGGCTCAGTTAACTTCTTTTGGTGAGGAGTATGGTTTTCAGGAGATACTCAGGCAGCGAAACCCACTGAATTTGTTCAGGCAAAGGGTTCCTCTTTTCGATTACGACAGTATGCACCGCCGTTGGTGGTACCGCACTTTAAACGGCGAAGCTTATGTAAGCTGGCCCGGGCAGATAAAGTATTTTGCCCTGAGTTCGGGTACTTCGGGAGCTGCAAGCAAATATCTTCCGGTAACACCCGATATGCTCCGCGCCATACAGAAAACAAGCATACGGCAGATTTGGTCGCTGGCGAAATACGATTTTTCCCCCGAATTTTATTCAAAAGGAATACTTATGCTGGGCGGAAGCACACAGCTTCAGTTTAACGGAACGTATTACGAAGGCGATCTTTCGGGCATCACAACCGGAAACATTCCGTTCTGGTTTCAGCATTTTTACAAACCGGGCAAGCGTATTTCGAAAGAAACCAACTGGACGACCAAACTGGATGAAATTGTTAAAAAAGCACCCGAATGGGATATAGGTGTAATATGCGGTGTTCCTGCTTGGCTTCAGATCCTGCTCGAAAAAATTATTGAAACATACAACCTCAATACAATTCACGATATGTGGCCAAACCTGAGCGTTTATGTTCATGGCGGTGTATCGTTTGCGCCCTATCTGAAGGGTTTTGAAAAATTACTCGCCCGGCCGCTTACCTATATGGAAACATATCTGGCTTCCGAAGGTTTTATAGCATACCAGAGCCGCCCGAATTCCAATGCCATGCAGCTTGTGCTCAACAATGGGATTTTTTATGAATTTGTTCCTTTCAATGAAACAAATTTTGACGAAGACGGCAACCTTAAACCTGATGCTGCCGTTCTGAATATAAATGAGGTTGAAGAGGATAAAGACTATGGATTGCTGATAACCACCTGTGCCGGAGCCTGGCGTTACCTTATCGGGGATACTATACGGTTTACATCCAAAGCGCTGAGCGAAATTGTGATCACAGGACGAACAAAGCAATTCCTGAGCCTTTGCGGTGAGCATATATCGCAGGAAAACCTGAACCACGCCGTCGAAATGCTTTCGCAGAAACTAAATATCACCATACGCGAATTTACTGTGGCCGGTGTAAAACACGAAAAAGGCATGTTCGCCCACCATTGGTACCTCGGTTGCGATTCACCTCTCGATGCCGAAACAGCAGCACAGATCCTTGATGATAACCTCAAAATCCTGAATGACGATTATCGTACCGAGCGACTTCATGCCATTCGCGAAGTTAAAGCGGAAGTTATGGAACCTTCTGTTTTCTATGAATGGATGAAAATGCATGGTAAGGAAGGCGGACAACATAAATTTCCGCGTGTGCTTAAAAACGCCAAACTCGATAGCTGGATTGAATTTCTTTCCAACCGAAAATAATTTTTATAATCAGAACTCATAAAATTAAATACAATCTTTCCCGTTACCTCTTACAAATTGTTCCATTACCCAATTTTAAGTTTCTCACTGTTCCCTAACCCCCAACCCCAAAAACCCAACCCCCAAAATGCATCCCTTACTGCAAGGTATCATTCTCGGATTAACATTGTCGGCGCTGCTTGGCCCGGCATTGTTTACTTTGCTGCAAACCAGCATCCACAGGGGAGTTAAATCAGCAATATTCCTGGCATTTGGTATTTTTCTAAGTGATGTGTTTGTTGTTTACCTGGCTTTTATGGGTGCTCTTCAGCTGATAAACCAACGGAATAATTATATCATTGCAGGAATAGTAGGAGGATTGATACTGATTGGCTTCGGATTATATACTTTTTATCATAAAATTCATATCGACGAAAACAACAAAGCCGTTGAAGTGCGTGTAGCCGGCCCGTTGACATATATTCTCAAAGGCTTTTTCCTGAATATCATGAACCCGTTTGTTTGGTTCTTCTGGATTTCGGCTATGGTAGGGGTAAGCGCAACATATGGTGATGATAAACATGGTATTATGATATTTTTCATTGGCACGCTTGCAACTGTTTTCGGTTCCGATGTGTTAAAAGTTTTTATTGCAAGCAAAATCAAAGCTCATCTGAAAGCAAATATCCTGGTAAGAGTAAATCACTTTGTTGGAATATTATTGGTTGGGTTCGGAATATTTTTAATTATCAGGGTGTTTTTTCA
>CAZOXJ010000382.1:0-2750 GCA_964583325.1 uncultured Lentimicrobiaceae bacterium | reverse complement strand
CAGGTAACTGCGGAAGCCGGTCCGAACGGGCAGGTTTGTCAGAATTCAACTTTTACAGTAGGTACAGCAGTAGTTCAGTTTCAATCTACTATGTTATGGACACATAACGGAACGGGACTATTGAATAATGCAAATACAATTTCACCGACATATATACCAGGTGCTGGTGAAACAGGAACAATTACACTCACATTAACTGCATATGCCAATACACCTTGTGGTAATGCATCCGATCAGATAAGCCTTACCATCAGCGAAGCAGCTGGAGCTTATGCCGGCGCTGATGAAACCATCTGCGAAGGCGAAACATATACACTTTCAGAAGCCATTGCATCCGGATATACAGCGCTTGCCTGGACAAGGACCGGAAGCGGGAATTTCAGCAATTCCAGCATCCTGAATCCTGTTTATACTCCAAGTGCTGCTGATATTGCAGCCGGAAGTGTGATTCTAACCGTAACATCCATTGCAACACCCCCTTGTCTGAACTCTTCGTCGAGCATGACATTGTATATCACCCGACAGGTTACAGTTGAAGCAGGCGCTAACGGACAGGTATGCCAGAATGCTCCTTTTACGGTTTCAGGTACCGCTGCACAGTATTATAACACCATTAACTGGACGCATGACGGACTAGGATTACTGAACAATATCAATACTCTGACTCCTACCTATATTCCTGAAGCTAATGAAAGTGGCATCATCACCCTTACTTTGCATGGGCATGCAAATTCACCGTGTGCTGATGTTAGTGATGCCATACAGCTTACCGTTCACCCTCTTCCGATTGCTCTTGCAGGCCCTGATGAAGCTTCGTGCCAGGGATTTAACTATCCGGTAACCGGAGCATCGGGAGTTCACTATTCAACAATATCGTGGACCGAAAACGGAACAGGATCATTGCTCAATCCTACTACAATTTCACCAACCTATGTACCAGGACCGGGCGAAACGGGAAACATCACACTCACCATGACAATGATGGGAACCAATTCGTGTGCGGCAGAATCATCAACAGATTCAAGAACAATTTCGATAAACCCTCTCCCGGTTGTAAGCGCCGGATCCGATGCAACTATTTGTGCTTCAGACGTATTGACGTTAAATGCAGTTCAGCAGTTTTGTTCGTCGGTATTATGGACAACTTCCGGTGACGGCATTTTTGCAAATGCAACACAAACAGGCACAACTTATACGGCAGGTCCGGCAGATATTGTTGCCGGATCGGTGGTAATTACCATTACCGGAAACGGAACAGGATCCTGCTCAGCTTTAAATGATGTGGATCAGTTAACTTTAACCATTGATCCAATGCCTGCAATAAATGCGGGACCGGATGAATCGCATTGCGTGCAGACGCCTATTTTGCTTACAGGAACATCAGCTATTAATTATACTTCCTTTATATGGAATACTTCAGGCGACGGGCAATTTAACAGTCCATCCACTATTGCACCTACCTATATGCCAGGAAATATTGACTTTAATAACGGAATAGTAACATTAACACTCTGGGCACAAGGACGACTTGCCTGTGCTTCGAAAACGGTTACAGATACCCGTATATTTAATGTTGCACCTTATCCTGTAATAAACGCAGGTACCGATGATTATATTTGTAGCGATGTTACTCAATTTCAATTGAACGGGGTTGGGAACAATTACAATGGAGCAAATATTCAATGGACTTTTACAGGAGGTGACGGAACTTTAAGCAATCCAAATGTGATGAATCCTGTATATTTTGCAGGACCTATTGATCTGAGCACGCCAAACCGCTCGGTATTTTTCACTCTTACATTGCAGGGAAACGGAAGTTGCAGCGGAGTATTTATTAATGATGAAATAGAGTTAAAGATTGACCCTACTCCTATAAGTAATGCAGGACCTGATGATGCTACCTGCGGACAGCGCCCTTACCAGCTTGCGGCAACAGGACAATTTCAATCGACTATGAACTGGACTACTTCCGGTGACGGGGCTTTCAGTAATACAAATACTTTTACACCAACTTATACCCCCGGACCAAATGATGTTGGTAATACCGTTGTGCTCACATTACAGCTACAAGGATGTAAAAACCAGATCGGAGGCGATTTTATGTGGCTTACTGTACATCCGGATCCAAGTGTTACTATTTCGGGTTCAGAACTCATATGCGAAGGTGCTTCAACACCTATCACTATAGATTTAACAGGTACGCCTCCGTGGAGTGTAACCTATACCAACGGATCAGGAGGTCCGGTTACAGTTAATAATATCAGTGCTTCGCCCTATATTTTCAATGTATCACCGCCGGTTACAGCTAACTGGTGGATTTTGGCTGCTAATGATGCTTTCTGTAATGTCCCCGCTGATTCGGTTTTCGGATTAGCAACTATAAGCGTAAATGCAATTCCTGATCCGTTCTGGATTACCGGGTCGAATGGCGGCAACTACTGCGAAGGCGATACAGGCGTTCTGATTGGCCTGAATAATTCGGAATTGGGAATGAATTATGAATTATTGCAAAATGGATTAGCTTCTGGCCTCATAAAATCAGGAACGGGATCGGCTTTAGTATTTGGTATTTTCAGCACACCGGGGCAATATTCGATAAGGGGTACTAATCCGCTTGGTAATTGTATTGCCATGATGAACGGGGTTATCAATGTAGTGATGAACCCGACTCCGGTCACCGATTTTACTACCAACATACCTTGTTCAACTGATACCACTTATTTCACCCTTACCGGGAATTACCTTCCCCG
>CAZOXJ010000381.1:0-2758 GCA_964583325.1 uncultured Lentimicrobiaceae bacterium | reverse complement strand
TTCAAGTTTCAAGTTTCAGTGCCAGGTACCTAAATCCCGGCGCAAGGAACATTTATGAATCCTCCCAGTGTGGCCTTTTAGCATTAATCTCTACATTTGCATGATTCGCATTCCTTTTCTTTAGCAGGTCTTTGATTTCGTGCGAGCGTTTCTCGGTAAGTGAGTATTTCAGAACAAAGAAAATCGAGAAAATACTCAATAGCATCGGCAGTCCAATCTCAACAATCCGCATCATTAATAGTGTATAGGGTGATTGAATCGTTAGCTGAACAGTATCGGTTTCGAGGGTACTTAACTCTTTATCCAGTTGATCTAAAGGCATATCTGTAGTTATCTTTACCAGTTTTTTATCTACACCAATGCTGTTTTGAATAATTTGAGCGTAATGTTCCCTGCTTTTATCCGATTCCAGCGATTTGCCTTCGAGGTGTGCCCGAAGCTCAAAGGAATTCAATCTTGCTTTCTCCAATTTTGGTTGAAGTATTAAAGGGATAGCTGTGTTCATGATTGTTTTGGTCAATGAGTCAGGCGATTGAGTATCGATATTTCCTAGTTGCACCTGCAGGATTTCCAGTTCACTTATCGTTGATTTTGTAGATAAGATTACCTCCGACAACTTGTTTTTTCGCTGACTTTTATATTCCGCAACTTTCTGATAGGTTTCGTCCTGCTTTTTTACCGATTCTTTTTCCAGGACTTTTACATATAGTTTTGAGTCATCGATTGCTTCTGTAACCTGTTTTTTTGTTTGCTGAAGTAAAGTTGTATTTGTCCCGGACAATCCCTGATCGCCCTGCCAGTCTTTGATATCACTCCTTATTTCCCTGATATTCCCCTGCAGGCTATCAACTTTTGTAACCTGTGTTTCATCAAAAAGGGTAAAAACGATCAATGCGCCTGCGATCAGGCTGGCAAGAGCGGTTCCCATTTTTATAAACCACCAGAAAACGGAATAGAAACTTCCTTCGGAGCGGTGGCCGGTTTTCAGTTCATCTTCATCGCAGATATCGCCAACCATAGAAGATCCGAGGGTGAAGAAAAACAACATACCTGCTGAAAGCAATACAGTTGGAATAAGAACCAGATAAGGATAAGTAGGATTGTAGCAAACAATTTTTGAAGCTTGTGCCAAAACCATCAGTATAATAGCAATAGTGAGAGTTTTTCGCTTACCCAGTCTCGGACTTATCCAGTTGAGTGGGAAAACGGCAAGCACTCCGGTTATAGCCCAAACCGTGCCATTAATCCCCAGAAGTGTAGCTCCTGCAACTTTATCGCCACCATAAATATAAAATATAGGAATGTATGAACCCAGCAGGCTCACAAAATTGAAACCCATTGCCAGGGTGAAAATGGTAAGCGTAAGCATGATGAAATTCCTGTTGTTGGCAGTGCGCTTCATGTCGGTCCAGAAAGGTGTTTTTTCCTGCGACTCAACTTTTTTAAATCCGGGTTCGCGTAATTTTAAAAACCACCAGAATGAAAGCGGAATAAGGACAGCCGCGATAAGTATTGAAACATAGCGCATGCCATCCATTTCGTTGCCTCCCGGCCCTTTAAAGATTTCCATACTTGCAAGTGCAAACAGCCATGGAGTACTCATGGCAAAAAGGTTGCCAACAAAGCTCTTGGCACTGAATAGACGGGTTCGTTCATGATAATCGGTTGTCATTTCCATACCCAAAGCTCCGTGAGGAATCTCGAATATATTTACGGCCGTGAAAAAGATCAGTAAGGAAATAAGAATATAGACAAGCTGAAAAGCCTGGAAGCCCGAATCAGTCGGGAACCAGCTATGTACCAGTTCCCCTTTTGGAATCCACCAGATTACAACAAACGAAACCGCGACGGCTATTCCACCTAAAAGCAGGTAAGGACGGCGCCGGCCCCAGCGAGTACGGGTATTATCCGAAAGATGACCAATGATAGGATCGGACAGCGCATCCCACAAACGGGGAACAATCAGAATTGCTCCCAGCCAGAAAGCGCTCAAACCCAGGCTGATATTACCCATCAAGCCTACAAGTATACCCGCTACGTTGAAAAGGGCGATAGGAATTATACCACCGGCTCCATAGGCAGCCAACTGTGAAAAACGAATTTTGTCCTCTGCCTTTGTGCTTCTGTCCACCGTAATTTCTTCTTCCATCTTGAATTTTATTAATTGAATTTAGTAATAAATAACCACTTCTGCCGGAATCACCTTAACAGAAATCTCTTTTTCATTAAACTCTTTTATCTCTGTTCCGTTCACTGTCACTTTTACCGGAAGCTTTGACCCGTTAAAGTTTTTGATTTTTATGCCGTTGGCCGGAAGCTTTACATCGCCGGAAACAGAGAATTGATAGTTACTGCTTTCCTTTTTAATTGAGAATGAAATTTCACCGTAATAAGTTGGCAGTTTTTCTATAGACATTCCATGGGGAGCATCAATCCAATCCTGGTAAAGTGCCGAAGCTAACACAAGTGATTGATCATACTCATTTTCATACACAAACATGGAGCGGATGGCATTTATAAAATCGCTGCCAACCCAGGTGTGTGGCATATCTCCGATAAATCCGGGGAAACGGTTGTTTTTCCAAACTACTTCAGCCCAATGGTTCCAGCCTTGTGGATGCTGATCTTTAAGGAAAAAATCAATCAGTTCGTGCGCTCTGTCCGGCTGATCCAGAATGATAAAGGAACCGATCAGACGGTTTTCATACGGAGTGTAATTGATCCATTCCAGTTTCCCGTCCCTGCGGTTTTTGAAAAA
>CAZOXJ010000380.1:0-2759 GCA_964583325.1 uncultured Lentimicrobiaceae bacterium | reverse complement strand
CGCAGTTTACATTAATATCAACCCAGGTGGTATTGTACGATTTGGTTTCGAGGTCGAAGTTTTTTTGCAGGTTAGTCGAATGGCATTCGGCACACATGCTGTTCCAGTTCTGCGCCTGGTTTGTCCAGTACAGCCAGTTATCGGGTTTCAGATCTTCAGGTTTATAAACCATTCCGGCCATATGAAACCATTCCAGTTTTATCGTATTCCAGGCGATCGGCAGGCATTGGTATTTACCGTTTTCGAACGGAACAAGGTATTGCTGCAGTGGACGGATTCCAAAAGTATGCGAAATCAGAAATTCTTTCATTTCGCCGCCGGGGCCTTCGGTAAACACATAAAATTTACCGGCACGTTTGTAAAATTTTGATGTTACACCATTAAATGTAAATTCGGCATTATTAAAATCACCCACCACCGAAGTATCCGAAGCTACAGCCATAGCGCTGTCGTGGTCGGAACCTTTCCAGAGGCGGTATTCTTTCTGATGGCATTCGATACAGGCAGCACCGCCGGTGAAAGTAGGAGCAGGTTCGGTATATTCTCCCGCGTTCCGGTTTAAAATCAGCGAAAGCGGAATGGCAAGCACAATTACCACGGTAGCGATAAGTCCGGTAGTTTTCCAGGCGTTATGGGTCATGGTTATCATGCGTATTGAAGTTGGTCTTTTCTGAATGAACTGCGCCCGACAAGGGTTCCGATATCGACTTTCACTATTCCGTTATCGATTATCACAGGGTAATAATCGAGAGCCCTGGCAGCCGGAGGGTTGAGCACTTCGCCACTGATATCAAATGCAGAAGAGTGGCATGGACAAATAAAGCGCTTTTGGTCTTCTTCCCAGGCAATGGAACAGCCAAGGTGGGTGCATCGAAGCGAAAGTGCAATAAAGCCGCCGTCGGCCTGACGGGCAAGGTAAAACCTGCCTCCCATAAAAGCACTCACTGAATTCAGGGCGAATGAATCAGCCGGTCCCGCTTCGAGCAATTGTTTGGGTGCTGCGTTGCTTTTAGGTTTCGATGAAAATATAAAACCGGCAAACATTCCTAGTACTTCCAGTGCAGCCAATATGCCAAGCCATTTCCATGCCTGGTTAAAAAAATCGCGCCTGCTCACAGGATCTGTCTTTGCAGGTTCTTTTTTTACTGTTTTACTTATTTTCTGATCCTTATTCATTACAGGTACAATTAAATATTCCACGGAAAAGTGAGCGCCATATCTTTCCCTCTGAAAAATATACCCACCACCGTGAGCACTATAAATGCCATGATTACAAATACGAAAACGGCTTGTACCAGTTCAGGTTTGGAAAGACTGAACTTTTTGAGATAATAGCTGTAATAACCTGCCATAAAACCAAGCAGGATAAATAGCGGAAGGAAACCGTTACTTATAAATGCGGGTATTGGCGCCAGCAGTATTTCGAATTTAAGCACATATTCGTTGAAAAGAATTCCCGAAAGGGTAACTATGGCAGCAAATTTGGCAGTAGCCTCAGCCGATTTTCTTCCGTTTCCGGAAATAAACCATTGACCGTTCGGAGCCTCATCATAGTTCAGGAATGGTATCCATGCCAAAAAAGCCATAACGCTCAACGGGATTATAAAAGCGGCGAAAAAAGGATGAAAATGCATTAACAGTTCCTGGACACCGGCAAAATACCAGGGAGCTTTTGTGGGATTTAGGCTGTATGCAGGATTGGCTTTTTCGAGTAAAGGTGCGTTGAATAAAGCAGAGAAAGTGAACAGAACTGCTATCAGCACAAGCGCAACAATAAATTCCTTAAAAACCAGGGTTGGCATTACAGGCACCATTTCCGCTTTTTCATCCGTTTCGGGGATCAAAACACCTCCTGCTTTGCGTACGCGCCAGAAATGATAAAAAACCAGTATCAGTAAAAGCAGTGGCAAAACAGCAGTATGAAAAGCAAAAAATGTTTGTAAAGTACCAGCATTCAATTCATTACCACCAATAATGGCTATCCGGAGGCTTTCACCAACGAGCGGAAGATACCCAATAATGTTGGTACTCACCGTAATTGCCCAGTAAGCCAGCTGGTCCCAGGGCAGCAGGTATCCGGTAAAATTCAGCAAAACAATCAATACCAGCAAAAACAATCCGAAAAGCCAGTTGACTTTTCGTACATCCCTGTAAGCACCCGTAAGGAAAACCCTCAGAAAATGCAGAAAAGCTACCAGCAGCAGGAAAACCCCGCTCCAGTAATGCAGGTTGCGGATAAACTGTCCGAACAGAACCTGCGTTTTAAGAAAAACAACTGAATTGTATGCTTCAGCCGGCACCGGGGTATAATAAAAACGAAGCAAAACACCGGTAATAAGTTGAATAACAATTAACAAGGCAGCCATGCCTCCGAGCCCGAAAGTACGACTGAAATCGATTGAAGCTGAGCTTACCCTGGCAGGATGAAGATGTAAAAGTATGGTGCGCATTCAATTCCTTATTAGTGATACCGAACATTACCTTTAGAAAAGCAAGGCAATATTACAAATAATTTGCGCAATTATTTTACATGAACTGTTGGTCATATCCGGAATAAACCTAAAAACGCCACAGTTCGCGCGCGACTTACAAATGAAAGTGCTATTGTGTGCCTTTAGAGCGAGGCGGTGGTGTGAGATTTGCAACACCTCACCCCCGGCCCCTCTCAAGGAGGGGTGACTCTCCGATTCCGGTTTTGTGGTAATGAGAGGGCTTCAATGGGATTAACTATGGATGTAGTGACAAACAACTATACTTTC
>CAZOXJ010000379.1:0-2765 GCA_964583325.1 uncultured Lentimicrobiaceae bacterium | reverse complement strand
GTTTTCTGAAGGGTATCAGAACAACCGTTCATATTATCTATGATCAGTGTAATCGTATAATTGCCTGAGGCTGAATAATTATGGACAGGATTCTGTAAGGCTGAGAAATTACTTACCCCTGATCCCGGATCTCCGAAATTCCAGTTCCAGGCAGCTATCTGACCGCCTCCGTTAACATTTGAGATATCGGTAAAAACAGCAATTTCATCTTCACAACCGGTGACAAATGTAAAATCAGCAAGCGGACGTTTCGAAACCGTGATCATCGCGGAATACGTATCCCCACAGTTCCTTGAATTCATTATGGTAAGCGTTACTTCATAGGTTCCTTCGTGCAAATAGTCATGAATTACATTCGGGCTCGCAGGGAAATCGATGGTATCGGATGGTGAGCCATCGCCAAAATTCCATATCCATTGATTAATATATCCCTGCGCATCTGGCGTTGTGCTTAAATCAGTGAAAACAGCGGGCGAACCAAGACAGTTCGGGGTATTGAAACTGAAAAATGCTGTAGGATGCGGACGAACTTCAACCGGATGTGTCACCGAGTAAAGGCAATTATTGGTGTCGCCAACGCTCAGTATTACATTATAGATGCCTGGTGCAGGGTAAAGATGTTTTGGACTTGAAGGCGCATTGTAAGTTGCGAAAGTACCATCACCAAATGTCCAGTGCCAGAACGAAGTCGAACTGATATACTGACCACTTACCGTAAAAACAGTTGTATCGCCCAGGCATGGGGTTGAAGAAATAAAATCAGTGACCGGTATAGGATTCATGATCACATTCAGCGTATCATTCATCATGGCGATGCAATTGCCTGCCGGATTTATTGCGCGGACATAATACTGGCCCGGAATATTTATGATACCGAAATCGATCGGATTGCCTGTTCCTGGTTTCACGTTCCCGGTATTCAGGCCATTTTGCCACAGCTCATAATTCATGCCCGGCTGCGAATTATTCAAACCGATGGAAACTCCTGCTGTTCCTTCGCAGAATACCCCGTTATTGCTCACGGTGGCTGTATATTTATCAGGCAAAGGAAACACGGTAACAGTAACCAGCCCTTTGAGCGAATCGGCGGGTGCTGTACAAAATGCATCGCTGGAAGCTGTTATCCACCAGTTGGTTGTAATGGCCGGAGTAACGCTGAATGTGTATGGCGATGATAAAATATTGCTGACCGTAACCGGGCTGGTCCCGTTGGTATAGGTAATGTTCCAGGGTGGAGTACCTGTAAATGCAATTTGTATATCCGTTGTGCTGCCTTCGCAAACGGCCGTTGTTCCCGTAATGGTGGCGCCCGGATCGGGATGAACGGTCAGCCATAAAAAGTCAGCACCCGTAATACTTTTACACCCTGCGAGGTCGAGAGTAAGTACCACTGTATTTCCAACATCCCCAGGTCCGGGAGTATAGGTAGGATTCAGAATCCCGGGGTTACTGAAGGTTCCGTCGCCCGAAGTCGTCCAGTTGATTATTGACTGAAACTGTGCGGTTGCACTCAGCTGATAGGCATTTCGTCCGCAGGTTTCATCATCAGGGCCTGAATTACTTACCGGCGTGGGATCTATCTTCAGTTCAACCTGATCACTGATAATTACACTGCTGCAATTTCCGGTTCCCTGTACCGTAAGTGTAAAAATAATGTTACGGTTAACGGTGCTCAGATCGATAGGACCTGCATGGTAAACCGGGTTAATTATGTTCGGATTGCTCAGAAAACCATCGCCACCCGAAAACGTCCATTGGATATTTCCCAGGTTATAATTGTTCCCGATACCGTTGAGCTGGAACTGAGTTACGTTACTACAGATATAATCATCGGTACCTGCATTGATAACCGGATAATTCGAAACACTCAATACCCTGGAATCCATCACACTCTCGGCAGCGCAAGTGAGCTGCCCGAAAGCGCGTAATGTAAGCGTTACCGTTCCGTTATTGAAATCAATGTTTCCGGGAGCATAGGTAGGTGAAATTATAGTTGAATTACTTATTGTCCCGTCTCCCGAAGTTATCCATTGCAACGACGAATAATGCACCGCGGAAGTCCCGCTCAATGCAACCGGCGTTGTTACACAATATGCTGCGTCGGGTCCGGCATTGATGGCAGGCATCGGATCGATGGTTAGCGCAAGCTGATCAATATCATTAACCGCCGAACAGGCGCCACTGCCATTTCCTGTTAAAGTAAGCAATACATTCCCGGTAAGTATGTCGTTGGCACCAGGAGTATAAATGGTAGCTAGCTGGGCCGGGTTTGAAAAAGTACCATCGCCTGAAGTTGTCCATTGTACAGCCGAAGTAAACTGCTGTATTCCGGTAACCGGTAAGGTGGTTGCTGCACATATTGTTGCATCGGAGCCTGCATTCACATCAGGCAGCGGATTTATCGTCAGTGTGCGTGTACTTACTGCTGTTTCGGCCGAACAACTTGCCGTTCCCTGGGCGGTAAGGGTAAGGGTAACAGTTCCGGTTTCGCCGGGAAATGGAATATAGGTTGGCGAAAGTGTATTGGCATTTAACAAATTACCTGGTCCGTCTTCAACCCATGAAACAGAGCTGTGAAACTGGGCGGTGGCATCCGTAATTGTAAAATTGCTGCCCTGGCACGATGTTCCCGAAAGGCCGGCAAAAGCTTGTGGCAACGGATGTATTGTTACCTGCATCTGATCTATATCATTCCCGCAAGGAGCAACCGGATCACCTGTTAATGTGAGTGTTACAATGCCGCTTTCGCCTGCAGCCGGAATATA
>CAZOXJ010000378.1:0-2770 GCA_964583325.1 uncultured Lentimicrobiaceae bacterium | reverse complement strand
CCTTTCATATAGGGAAATATGAGATAGACATCAGTATTGAAATTCCATTTTTTAACTTTAGTGGAATCCTGGGCTGAGAGTGGAATAGAACAAATAAATAAAAATAGCGCCAGGAATAAAATTGTGGCAGTAAAGGCAAATCGGTTTTTGAGATTATTCATACGATGGTCTTTGAGTTATTATAATTATTAAAAAACGGGATCAATCTGCGCATTTGTTTAAAAACCCAAGTCCCAAATTCCAAGTCCCAAGATCCAAATCCCAAGATCCAAAATCCAAGATCCAAAATCTAAATCCCAAATTTTACTTCCCAAGGGATTTTTTTTTAAGATAAACGTCTCTATAATGTAGTCCTTGGAATTTGAGACTTGGAATTTGAGACTTGGGTCTTCCTCCCGCTTACCCGATCCTTCCTCCTGATTCAAGCGTTCCCGCTGTATGCGGTAGTTTTGCTGTCGTCCTCTTTTTCCATTCGTCTTCGAGCAACTCACGCGCTGCTCTTTCAAGAATATCGGGCGCTGCCCATTTCTCAACATCGAAGTTGTTTTTAATATAGCCATGGCTGAACATAAAGTCCTTACCGATTTCAACCGATACCAGGTTCTGAGGCGACAGGTTTGGCACCATGTCGATAAGCCTGATTCCTTCGTAAGTATCTTCAACATCGCGATAGAATGTCTGTTTGTCGAGGATGGCTGCTGCGGCATGCTTGTGCTCATTAGCCCAGCGACCTACTTTGATCATCCCCTTCATAAATGCAACGGCAAGTTCGGGATGCTCATTGTACATTACATCGCTGCAAGTGATAGCGGCAGGAATGTTAGCAACCTGCAAGGTCCAGTCGGGATAACGCGAAAGGTCTTCGATGCATTTAAATTTACCGGTTGTTTCGGAAAGCACGCTAAGTACGCGGCTTTGGCTGTACATGGCATCAATTACACCTTTTTCCAAAGCGGTTTCGAGCGGACGGAAAGCCAGGTCGTGCTTATGATCTCGTTTTAACCACAATTCTGATGGGTTTTCCATTTCAGGTCCCATCATTTCAGGTACGTCATACCAATCATCCGGATAAGGGAATTCAACGATCTGAACATCAGCCCTGGTCATGCCGTTCAATCTTAGCATGAGCTCGATGCCTTGTTCTTCCTGTATTCCCCACCAGTCGGTTTTAATTTTATTCTGGCTCCTCGAAAGACCAATTTTTTTACCTTTCAGTTCCTTCATAGTGTAGATATCGTCCCTGGAACGAACTATCATCACACCGCCTTCTTTTGGAGCATGAGTAACTCCCAGAAGCCTTGTGCGGCGGATATCGGCCTGTACATGGACAGGAGGAAACAAGCCGCCAAAGCGGATAATATTATCCATATTATGGATATAGTGGGGGTACCAGTCGTTTTCCTGGCGGGCACGCAGGTACAGGTACTTTACATCCATCTTCTTGTATATTTCCTTGGTCCAGCCCAGTTCCTGGTCCACATTGCTGGCCGATACCAGCGGACAGTTTGTGTAATACACTTCGCTCCAGTCTAAGGGAACTGTTTTGAGTTTGCCTGCTTTTTTTGCTTCAGCAATAATTTCGTCCATGTTAGGGGCGGTTCTTTTTACTTCGTTTGCCATAACTTTAATTGTTAATTTTTTGTTTAAATAATCCCGTACAGGATCTATATCCATTTAAGTTTAATTTTTCTTTGCTTTCTCCGGCTTTTGACCGCTGTTTTCGTCATCATCGGCAGGGCTGACATGTTTATCCGTTTCGTCGGAAGAAGCAGTGGGTTTTTCTGTTTCACTTTGTTTTAGCCATTCGTCATAAAGATCAGGCCGGCCGCATGAACATACCGGGCCTTTATTATTAATTGTTTCGTCTGACATAATAAATTGTTTTAAAGGTCATTGAACAAATAATTTCAGTACGTTATTTATTAATATTTTTTCGTTGTATGTTGTAGATCAAAATTAATCTCAAACATATTTTAAATCAATCGTTAGCAATCCGTATTTTTCTCTAAATTTGATGTTTACTATGCATTGATCCGATTTATTTTTACCTGCAAAATCAATTTATGTTCAATCATTTCAAGGATTACAGCCTGTTTTTAAAGTTTCTCGAAACTTATACTCCGGTTGGATTCCAGGGGATTGAGCGGAATGATCCTTTGATGATAGAGATTGAGGAGTTGATGGAAGAGAATAACCAGTTTTTCTATATTGCCGACATTATCCAGATGAAGGTCCTGTTTACAAGTATGCGCAGTACCCAAATGATTGGAATTGATCCGATGGAAGTCACTCCTTACCATTTTATGGAATGCACACACCCGGAGGAACTACAACGACTTAACCGGGGACGGGCTAAAACAATAAAACTGGCACAGGATGTCTACATTGCAGGAAATGGGAACACCCTGTTTTCGACCAATTTCCAAATGCGCAAACCTAGCGGAGAATACTCTAATATACTGATTCAGGGCTATCTGTATTTTACAACAATCCCTTATAAAACCGTTTTTTACCTTAAAATACACACTAATATTGATAGCTTCAAAAAGATAAAACATGGCTTTCATTATTATATAGGGAACGACATGTCCTTATTCAGGTATCCTGATGACGAGCTATTGAACCTGGGTAATGTTTTCTCCGACCGTGAATTTGAAATTATTAAACTGGTTGAAGCCGGGATGCATACGGAACAAATTGCTGAAAAGCTTTTCCTGAGCCCATTTACTGTAAATACCCATCGTGGGAATATTTTAAAGAAAACAGGTAA
>CAZOXJ010000377.1:0-2770 GCA_964583325.1 uncultured Lentimicrobiaceae bacterium | reverse complement strand
CTGGTTGCTGGCAAGCAGAAATACACCGGAAATACCCATAATGGTATAACAACCATTAATTACGGAGCATATTCCGGGAGCTATAAATTCGAAGAAAGTTCAGGCGGCACCTTGTCAGTAGCTGAAATAAATAAGGATCCGGGAAATTTAGTAGGTCTTCGTAACAACAACGGCCGGGTTTATACAGTTAGAGTAACAGGCACCGATCAGGGATCAGTGTGGGGCGGAGCCGACGGAATATACACTGACGATTCGCGGCTGGGTAAAGCAGCCGTGCATGCGGGATTGCTGAAAGTGGGCGAGGAAGGCATTATTAAAGTGTACATTTTACCCGGACAGCCAAAATATACCGGAAACACACAAAACGGCATTTCTACCATCAATTATGGCTCATATTCAGGAAGTTTCAGGTTTGAATAGATAATCTGGCATTTTATCATCTACTCCGTTCGTGTGCAATTATAAAGACATACGAACGGAGTTTGTATTTTTAATGTTACAGTTCAACGTGAAATTAATGCACTATTCTCCAACCTTAAAACATCTTTTACATTTTTACAAAATATATCTGTCTAGTTTTCAGTCGGATAATAATTATTTATACGTTCGATTAATTTTTTAGTTGTATAACTATGTTTTTAGTTGTATCTTTGTATTGTAATTTTAAAAACAATGAAAAAACTAACCAAAGCCGAGGAACAGATCATGCAGGTTCTGTGGGAACTGGAGAAAGGATTTGTAAATGATATTGTAAGCCGGTTGTCCGAACCCAAACCTGCTTATAACACTGTTTCGACCATTGTACGCATACTCGAACAAAAAGGATTTATTGCACACAAAGCGTATGGCCGGACGCACGAGTATTATCCATTGGTTCAAAAAGAAGATTATTCACGCGAATACCTGAATAATTTCACTCAGAATTATTTTAGTAATTCCTACAAAGCACTGGCATCTTTTTTTGCCCAGAGCGAAAACCTGAGCATTAAAGAACTGGAAGAAATAAAATTGCTGGTTGAGGAACAAATTAAAAACCATAAAAAGTAGAAGCCATGGACATTTTCATAACCTATATCATAGCTACCATTGTATCGCTGGGTATATTTTACGGCGCTTACATTTTATTACTTCGTAAGGAAGCGTTGTTCCGGTTCAACCGTTTTTACCTGCTAACGGGCTTGCTCCTCTCCTACCTGGTTCCACTAATTATAACGCTCCCGGCCTCTTTTTTCACACTGCTTCAAAGTTCCGGTAATGATGGGATATTACGAACAATAACGCTTGCCCCGGTCGAAATAAGTACTACTGCGGTCAATAATCCTTCCATAGTAAGCTACATGGTTTATGTTTATGTTGCAGGCCTGGCTTTTTTCGCATTGCGTTTGATCACCAGGGGGTTAAGTATATACCGTTTGCATAAAAAAAGTGAGAAAACTCAGAAAAACGATTCCTTTATATCATGGAGCAGTCAGGATATTCCTCCATTTTCATTTTTACGTACTATTTATCTGCCCTTATCACTGAAGGACACACAGCATGTAAACGAGATAATCAGGCACGAACAGTTACATATCAGCTCGTTTCATAGTATAGATATTTTGCTTACCCAGGTTTTGCAGATCCTGTTCTGGTTTAACCCGTTTATTCCCATGTTCGAAAATGCTTTGCGCGAAATACATGAATTCGAAGCTGACAGTGCCGTGATAAAATCCGGTACCGATCCTGTAGCATATACCCGGATTTTATTCGGACAAGACAAAGCTGCCCAGGCTATTATACTGGGAAATAATTTCAATTACTCACTCATAAAAAGGAGGTTAACCATGTTTTACAAACAATCCACACGATTTGCCCGTATAAAGGCTTTTGTGGTATTACCATTGGCAGTTAGCATAGTAATGATTTATGCCATCAGCTGCAAACAAGTAAATGATCCTGTTGCACCACCACCACCTCCTCCGCCGCCACCACCACCGATAGAAGCACCCGTTTCAGGTGATGAAGTCTTCACCGTGGTCGAAAACATGCCTCAATTTCCGGGCGGAGAAGAAGCCAGAATAAAATATATGGTAGAAAGTATAAAATACCCCGAGTCGGCTAAAAAAGAAGGCTTGCAAGGAACCGTGTATATATCTTTTGTTGTAGAAAAGGACGGACAAATTGCTGATGCAAAAGTTCTCAGAGGCATTGGTAAAGCCTGCGATGTAGAAGCTCTCAGAGTTGTAAGTGAGATGCCAAAATGGATACCAGGCACACAAAAAGGACAAGCAGTCAGGGTGCAATTTAATATGCCCATTAAATTTACCCTTGCGGATAAATAGCTTATTTGTATTCCAGAAACGCGAAAAGGCAGCCAATGTGGCTGCCTTTTCGCGTTTTCAAACTAAATGATGTTAAGCAGTTACAATCTCGTAAGTATCTTCTGCAATAACAAGTTCTTCGTTGGTTGGAACCACCATAACCGTGGCTTTTGATCCCGGTTTGCTTATGATCGCTTCTTTGCCGCGGAGTTTGGTATTTTTCTCCACATCAAAATCAATGCCCATAAATTCAAGTCCTTGCGAAACTTCCTGCCGGGTTTCCCAGCCGTTTTCGCCAACACCACCGGTAAATATCACAACATCTACACCGCCCATGGCAGCTGCATATGCTCCAATATATTTTTTGATACGATAGTGGTAAATATCAAGTGAAACCTGTGCCCTGTGATTGCCTTCGGCAGCAGCGGTTTCAATATCGCGCATATCGCTCGACACACCTGATAAGCCGA
>CAZOXJ010000376.1:0-2829 GCA_964583325.1 uncultured Lentimicrobiaceae bacterium | reverse complement strand
GAGTGGGAGAGTGGGAGAGTGGGAGAGTGGGAGAGTGGGAGAGTGGGAGAGTGGGTGAGTGGGTGAGTGGCTGGTGTTAAGTTGCGATTTGAAACCTGAAACCTGAAACCTGAAACAAGAAACAAGAAACAAGAAACCCTTCAACCCTAACCTTTATAACGGATCCACTTCCACAATTCCCTGTAACTCGATTTTTTGCCATACATCAGGATGCCGGTGCGGTATATTTTTGCTGCCAGCCAGGTTGTGAACAGGAAACCAAGTATTAATAATCCGCCGGAAAGTGCAATTTCCCATGCGGGTACTCCGAAAGGTATGCGCACCATCATAATGACGGGCGATGTTAATGGTATCATCGAAAGCCAGAATGCAAGCGGACTTTCAGGATTCTGTATAACAGTTTGAGCTACTACCAGGGCCAGTATAAGCGGAACTGTAATCGGTAACATAAACTGCTGGGTGTCCGTTTCGTTATCCACCGCTGAACCGATTGCTGCAAAAAGAGCTGCATATAAAAGGTATCCGAAAAGGAAATAGAACAGGAAAGCCATAATCATAACCGGAAGGTTAATGGACGAAAACGCTTCAAAAACTTCATTCAGTTGTTCGTTTCCGGTATTGGCGGTAACAGCGTTTGGTGCTGTTGGCGCTGCTTCGTTTGGAAGTGCAATATTTTGCCCTGCAATTTTTGCCTGCTCTACCGGGGTTTTCTTAAACTGGTCGGGAAAGGCAGCCTGGATTGCCGTTATAATAATAAATGTAAACGCAATCCAAAGCAAAAACTGTGTGAGGCCAACCAGCGCAACGCCTAACACTTTGCCCATCATTAACTGAAAAGGTTTAACCGACGAAACAATGACTTCAACAATCCGGTTGGTTTTTTCTTCTATCACACCACGCATTACCTGCGCGCCAAACAGGAAAATAAACATATAAATCAGGATGCTGCCAACATATCCTACAACCATGGTAAGCTCAGTATAGCTTTTTTGCTCGTTGCCGGTTTCATCAGTTTTGTAAGTGGTTATTTTTACATCGGTTCGAATGTTTTTCAAAATAGTCTCGCTCATCAGATCTTCAGCAGTGGTATCTCTTCCAACCTGGTAACCGGGTGTATTGCGTAAAATTTCTTTCCTGATTTCGGCAGCAAGTTTATGCTTTTCGAGTTCGCGGCTCATCACCCCCGAAATATATCCTTTGAGGTTGAGTGTTGGCTGCTTGTCCGAATAAATTATCGCGTTGTCAGGAATATTAAGCTGGGTTGCGGGAATATGCAATAACAGGAAATTACCTTGTTTCGTCAGGGTTTCTTTTGCTTGCTGCAGATCAGTTACTACAGGTACAAATGTGTAGTTTTCGTTGTTTTCGAATTTGCTGAAAAACAAACCGGTTTCGTCCAGTACGCTGATCAGCTGGCTGTCGTCCTGACGGCTTGCCAGGTAAACCGGCAAAATAAAAAGTGAAGCCATCAGTATCGGTCCCAGAATTGTCATTACAATAAATGATTTTTTCTTGACTTTGGTCAGGTATTCGCGTTGTATAATGAGAAATATCTTGTTCATAGCTTTATATTTCAGGATTCCAGGATATGATTTGCGTTAACGGAATTTACGGTGGAGATGAAAATATCGTTCATTGACGGGATCAACTCATTGAAGGTTATGATACTCACATGAGGAATCAAGGCTGTAAGTAAGTCATTTGGTCCTCGTCCCTCTGATAAGCGGAAGGTTGCGGAACAAACGCCATCATCGAAGGTGGAACTTAAAACTTCAATTCCATTTTCCTGCAGATTATAAGGTGTTCCGTTGAAATTACGGTATTGAACCTCATAACTATTGGTGAAATATTGGCGTTTTATTTCTTTTACAGGTCCATCGAGTATTTTAACTGATTTATTGATCAAAGCTATGTTATCGCAAAGTTCTTCGACCGATGCCATGTTATGAGTGGAGAAAATAATGGTTGCGCCGTTTTTTCGCAATTCGAGAATTTCATCCCTCAGCAGGTTCACGTTGATTGGATCGAATCCACTGAATGGCTCATCGAATATCAGCAATTT
Organism: uncultured Lentimicrobiaceae bacterium; assembly: GCA_964583325.1. Classification (GTDB taxonomy): domain Bacteria; phylum Bacteroidota; class Bacteroidia; order Bacteroidales; family UBA4417; genus UBA4417. The sequence continues at coordinate 767 of CAZOXJ010000376.1, read as the reverse complement.
AGGTTCGTGAACCACGGTAACAACAAACTGGATTTTTTGCTGCATCCCTTTCGAAAGCTCTTCCACTTTTTTGTCCCACCAGGCCTGTATCTCAAATTTCTCGAACCATTTTTTTAACCTGATTTTTGCTTCGTGGTGACTAAGTCCTTTAAGCTGGGCAAGGTAAAGCGCCTGTTCCCCAACTTTCATTTTTTTATACAGTCCGCGTTCTTCCGGAAGGTATCCAATCATCGAAATGTGATCAGGATGCAGCCGTTTGCCATCAAAAATCACTTCGCCTTCATCGGGTCCGGTGATCTGGTTGATTATGCGGATAAGCGTGGTTTTTCCTGCACCATTTGGTCCAAGCAACCCGAAAATACTGTTTTCGGGAACATGGATACTCACTTTGTTGAGAGCAGTAAAATCGCCAAAATTTTTAGTTACTGAATTGGCTTGAAGAATCATTGCTTGCTATGTAAATGGATAAAAACACCTTATTTTTAATGTAAGGGTGGTAAAATTACAAATTATGTTATTATCGCTTCCGGTTAAAATGTTTTTTACAAAAAAAAGCAACCTTTTTTAAGTGTTAAGGTTGCTTTTTGGTTGTTGTATTAAGCCGGGAAACCAGAATGCTGGTAGCCGGATTTACATATTCGTTTTTATTGGAAATATTCTTTCATCCTATCGAAAAAGCCTTTGTCGCGGGCACCTGGCTGTGGTTTGAAATTATCGGCATCCTGTAATTTCTCCAGAATTTCTTTTTCCTGCCGGTTAAGATTGCG
>CAZOXJ010000375.1:0-2856 GCA_964583325.1 uncultured Lentimicrobiaceae bacterium | reverse complement strand
GGCAGATATTGAGGCAGTGCCGCCGAACCGTACCATTTGTATATTTCAGCTGCAAGCAGATTTTCTTTAACCGCCGGATCTGATTCCAATAAAGAATTTGCCTCTTCCACAGTTTTTACATTCAGGATAAAAATACCCCTGTAGGAATTTTCATTTTTACCTAAAGGCCCTGCCACAATTAACTTGTTGGCCTCAACCATTCGCCCGATATTTTCCATATGGCCTCTGAAACAACTGTCGATAAATGGCTTATCGGTTGTTTTATTGCTGCCGGTTTTCAATATTACCAGCATATAGCTCTTCATTCCGTAATCGTCGCCACCCAGTTTTTCGGCAAGTGCAGGGTCATAATCCGGGTTTGAAGTTTGTGCCGATAAAAGAATCGAAGAAATCAGAAAAGTAGCCAGAAACAGGAATGTTTTCATAAAACGGGGTATTTGTGTTTACTAATCAGGTACGGACAGAATTTGAAATACATGAATAAAATCCGAAAAACGCATTTCAGGTCGGGATCCGGCAGGTAAATTTACAAATATCCGGGAGGTAAACGGCACGAGAGGAAAAAATTGCCGGAAGGAATTGAATAAATGTAATTCAACAGATAAACAAGTTGCACTGCAGCAAGTCTGACCGGATGATTTCCCATGAGTGCCTTTTAGTGGAATATTCAAACTCGGAAAGTTTCAAGCTTGAACAGCACTTTATCATCCGGAGTAGCTATTAGAGCTACATATTTAGTATTCTGCCAGCTACATTTAAATGGCCATTGCAACTACATTTAAATAATAAGCATATTTCTATAATTGCATTCCGACATAACTCCAGTGTCCAGGACTACCTTTTAGCTTAAAGTTTTTTCGTTCCTGAGAATTCAAACAATTGATATACTGGCAAATAAAACATTTAATCCTTTATTTAAAAAAACAGGAAACAGCAGTTGTTGAGCCGGATGAAAAGTAACACGAAAGGTATCCGATGTCGGATAACAGCTGTATAGAAAATCCAGTTCATCACAATCAATATGTTCGGGAGTCCTATTTTAAAGAATGAACCTATCGGTATGAGCAGAAAATTGAGGCATGTCAATATAAAGTTGCTCCTGGGAGTCACAGCCTTGACCCTATCTTTAACTTTCTGTACCAGTAAAAAATCGGTCGACAGGCTCACTGAGCAATTTCTGGCTTCAAGTTCAAGGGCCAAAGCGATGTTAGTTACCGATCCAAAGGCAGCTATTGCCGCGCTGGATTCAGCTTACAACCTTACGGGCGGAAAAGACCTGCCAGACACCCTTGTAACTGTTTACCTGAATTTAAAAGCCGAAGCATTACTGCAACTCGACAGCAAAGACTCTGCCATCCTTTTCATGCAGACGTTTGTTTCAGCAACACCTATTGAAAAGAATAAATCTTCAAGAAAAAATGCTTTACTGTGGCTCATAAAATATTCGATAAACGACGGGAAATATACTGATACCCGAAAGCACCTGAATGAGATTTACTCAATGATGGCAAACGACACGGGGAGTTTCGAATTCGCCAGGGCATTAAATCTCGAAGGCGGTTTCCTAAGCCGTACGGGTGATTATGTAGGAGCCCAGAAAAAAATGCTCGCTGCTGCTAAACACTTCGAAAATCTTAATAATAGCAGGGCACTCGGAGCTGTTTACAGCGGAATTGCCACCAATTACCAGTCGCTGGGCGAATCAGGGCTTGCCATGCTTTATTTCAGGAAAGCTTTATCGATAACGCAACAAAATAAGGATAGTTTGAATTGGTTCCTGGCATTGAACAGCCTTGGAAACATTTTCCAGCAATCAAATCCCGATAGCGCAAAATATTATTTCTTCAAAGCCCGTGACCTGATGTCGTTGAAACAATGGTCGAATGAATCGCTTTCGGTGCAGTACAACCTGGCTATGTTTTATTACAACCGGAAAGAGTATCCAAAAGCCATGGACATTTACCGTAAAATACTGGCACTTTGCCGGCAGTATAATATTAAAAGCGGTATTTACCGCGCCATGAGTGGAATCGGCAATGTATTTGAAGCCCAGAATAAGGACATTGAAGCCTTGCAAACATTTCACGAAGCGGCACAACTGGCTGATGAGGCAGGCGAAAAACCTGTTCAGGTCCAACTGCTCGAAGGAGCAAAATACATGTACGAAAAAGCCGGGAATTATAAAGACGCTTACATTACTCAAAAAAAGATCAAGCACCTCAGCGATTCGCTGTTTACCCTCGATAAGCAGATTGCAGTTCACAATCTTGAAATCGCCTACAACAAGGAAAAGACTGAACGTCAGAACGAAGCACTCAACAATAAAATGCTTCTGATGAAAGGTAAAATGAAAGCCAGTTACATTATTCTGGGCCTGGTTCTGCTGTCGGCGCTTGTGCTTGGCTGGCAACTGTATCATATTTACAAACTTTACCAACAGCGGAATATTGCTTACAATACCCTTTTCGAGAAATACAGGATCGATATGCAATCAGTCGGCACCGATACCAGCAAGATTCCAGAGTTGAAACTTATCCCCGCAGTGGTGCCTGAAGAATCCAATCTGCCATACAGGAAATTTATTGCTTATTTTGAATCGGAAAAGCCTTTCCTGAACCCCGCATTAAGGTTCGACAATGTGGCATTGCACCTGCGAATCAACCGAAAAATTCTCTCCCATCAACTTCAGCAGAATACAGGAATGAATTTCAACACTTTTGTAAACAGCTACCGCATTAAAGAAACATTACGCCTGCTTGCAGAGCCAAATCTTCAGCAGTACAAGATTGAAGCTATTGCCAAAGAAGCCGGATTTGGATCAAAGGCCAGTTTTTATGCTGCCTTCAGCCAGGTTAC
>CAZOXJ010000374.1:1424-2881 GCA_964583325.1 uncultured Lentimicrobiaceae bacterium | reverse complement strand
TTGTTTCTTTTGGGTCAAGCCAAAAGAAAAGAATTAAAATACAAATATTTTATTACATGGGAAGTAAGCCAGCACATCAAAATAATATCATTCCGCTATTTTGCTTTCAGCAGCCAGCTTCAGAAATGGATTTTCAAAATTCAGGTAACAAAGAGAAAACCTCTTTATTAAAAAGTGGAACGCATAGCTTCAACCGGATCAAGCCGCGAAGCTGTCCAGGCAGGGAATACACCTGATATTAGCCCGATAACAGCAGAGACTGACATACCAAGGATAATATTTTTAAGGCTCAAAACAAGTTCCATTCCTCCGAATTTAGTAACCAGCACTGTTCCTGTATAAATGATAAGCAAGCCTACCAGTCCGCCTAACATGGATAAAAATACGGCTTCGAAAAGGAACTGCTGAAGTATAAATGCATTCCTTGCACCCAGTGATTTCTGTATCCCGATCTGTGCTGTGCGTTCTTTTACGGATACGAACATTATATTGGCAATGCCGAAACCACCTACCAGCAGCGAAAAACCACCAATGATCCATCCAACAATTGCTACAACTCCGAAAACCTGGTCGAAGCCCTGTGTTATGATACTTGTTTCGTTAATAGCGAAATTATCTTTTACCGTCGGTTTTAGTTTCCGCACTGATCGCATAATGCCGGTAAGTTCATCGCGTAACGCCTCGTTGGAAATATTCTTTTTGCCTTTTACCAGGATTGAAGCTTCAATATTATAGCTGTTCAGGTCGATAAAGTTACGTGCAAAATTTACCGGTACAGCTACCCATTTATCGTTGGAACCACCAAAAGCATTGTCGCCCTCTTCTTTAAAAACGCCAATTATCTCGACCTTTCGCCCGAAAATAGTAATGTTTTTACCAATAGCATCCACGTCACCCAAAAGCTCACTTATGATTTCATTTCCTACAACGGCAACTGCACGTCCGCCCTGCGATTCAGCCAAAGTAAAATACCTTCCTTTGCTCAGGTTAATGGCTTCTACTTTATCATATTCGTGCGATGCACCGATGATAACAGCATTTTCGAAGGTAACACCATTCGTCTTTATGTTGCGTTGAGTAGCCACATAATAAGCCGTTGCTTCGGCCAGGCTGCTGCGTTTCTGAATTTCTTCCATTTCCTGAAGCCTTGCTTCGGGGCGTTTCATATATTCCCACCAGGCATAATTTGCATCGCCCATCGCCCAGGGCCATTTTTGAACAAAAAGAACATTGCTGCCCAGTTCTTCAATGTTTTTACGGAGTTTATTCTCGATGCTGTCGAATACAGTAAGCACCGAAATAACGGAAAAAATACCGATTGTAATACCTAAAAGCGAAAGGAACGTCCTTACCTTATTGGCTACGATGGCCTGCATGGCAAAAGTAAACGACTCGCGGATTAATCTGAGATATAGCATGGGAAAATTTTTGTTTCTGGTTTCAAAAGTTCAAGAGTT
>CAZOXJ010000374.1:0-1324 GCA_964583325.1 uncultured Lentimicrobiaceae bacterium | reverse complement strand
GGGTTTGAAGGGTTTCGGGTTTGAAGAGTTTCGGGTTTACAAAACTCTTCAAACTCTTCAAACAATTCAAACTCTTAAAACCTCTTCCCCCAATTCCCTGATGTAAAATTACACACATTTTCCATGTTATTCGTTGTAAAAGCTTACATTCGAAAATTAATGACTCTTTTTAACGTTTACATTAAAAACTTGCCTTAAAATTTAATAAAATTGCAAATTCATTCTGAAAATCTGAACCCCCCATGAATACTGCAAAACCCATTCGCTCTGCACTCATTTCGGTGTATCACAAGAACCGTGTCGACGAAATTGTACATAAACTCCACGCATTAGGCATCACTATTTACTCCACAGGCGGAACCTACGATTTCATCCGCGGACTGGGGATTGAAGCTATTACTGTCGAAAGCCTCACATCCTACCCATCCATTTTTGGCGGACGTGTTAAAACCTTGCATCCTAAAGTTTTGGGTGGCATTTTGTACCGCCGCGAAGAAGAGGAAGACCTGAAACAGGCTGCTGAATTTGAAATACCGCCTATCGACCTGGTTATTGTCGATCTCTATCCTTTCGAAGCAACTGTTGCTTCCGGGGCTGCTGATGACGAAATAATCGAAAAAATTGACATCGGTGGAATTTCCCTGATCAGGGCTGCTGCTAAAAACTACAATGATGTTATTATTGTTCCTTCAGCCGATCAATACAACGATCTGATAAATTTACTGAATACAAAAAACGGAAGCAGCGACCTCGAAGACAGGTTTTATTTTGCAGCGCAGGCTTTTAATGTTTCGTCGCATTACGACACTGCTATCTTCAGTTATTTCAATCAAAAGGCTGATATCAAAGCGTTCAGGCAGAGTTTTAACAAAGCCGAAGTACTTCGTTATGGCGAAAACCCGCACCAGGAAGGTGTTTTTTATGGCGACATGAGCCAGGTGTTTGAGCAACTTCACGGTAAGGCAATTTCATATAATAATCTCGTCGATCTCGAAGCGGCACTTGCGCTGATAAAAGAGTTTCCCGATCCATCCTTTGCCATTATTAAGCATACCAATGCCTGCGGGGCTGCCAGCCGTAAAACATTAAAGGAAGCATGGAGCGATGCACTTGCCGGCGACCCGGTTTCGGCCTTCGGCGGAGTGGTTGCAGCCAACCGTATTATTGATATGGAAACGGCTGAAGAAGTGAATAAACTCTTCTTCGAAATAATAATTGCACCTTCGTATGAAAAAAATGCACTGGAACTCTTAAAGTCAAAGAAAAATAGAATAATTTTGCAGATTAAACCAGTTGATTTTCAGGCAAAACAATTTAAGTCGGT
>CAZOXJ010000373.1:0-2912 GCA_964583325.1 uncultured Lentimicrobiaceae bacterium | reverse complement strand
TCAGGGATTTATATCTTGGCAATCCATTGCGAATGATGGTTCCGACTGGTTCACCGGGAAGTATGATTTATGTGATTTTCGTATTATCGAAAGCAGTAACCCTGAAACTGCAGTTCATCCGCAGCGTTTAATGCTGGCGGCGAAAAAATTAAATCCTTCTTTTTGTAAAGATTCTGCCGGATGCCATGTAGTTTCTACATTAAATTATCCTTTGTTATGGGGGCTGGGCAGCAGTTCAACATTAATTGCCGCTATTGCCGCCTGGGCAGGGATTGATCCTTTTGAGCTGCATTTCCAGGTTTCAAAAGGTTCGGGTTATGATATTGCCTGTGCTATCAGCAATAAGCCGCTTATTTATTCACTTATTGATGGACATCCTCAATTTGAAATCGTTTCGTTTTCTCCTTCATTTTCTGATAAAATATTTTTCGTTTACCAGGGTCAGAAACAGGATTCAGCCGAAGGAATTACAACTTTCAAAAAACGAAATTCCAACCCCGATTCAAGCCTAATCGCTGCAGCAAGCTTACTTACTGACCGTATGCTCCGTGCGGCCACACTTAATGAATTTGAACAGGTAATCCGGGAACATGAAATACTGATCAGCGAACTGCTGGGTGCAAAACCTTTGAATAAAACCCTTTTCAGCGATTTACCCGGTGAAGTAAAATCCCTGGGGGCATGGGGCGGCGATTTCTGTATGCTCACCTGGCGCGAAGATTTATCCTTATTACCGGCTTACCTGAAAAGTAAAAGCCTCGAAACATGGTTTAATTTCAACGATATTGTACTTTAGCGCTCAAATTCAGTTTTCAGATGACCAATTCTGATTTCCAAGGTTCGGCATTAACATCAGCTTTAACGCAATCCGTAAGTGTTTCGTGGCAATCGCCGAGCAATATTGCGCTGGTGAAATACTGGGGCAAAAAGGGCCGGCAACTACCCGTGAACCCTTCGTTGAGCATGACTTTGTCAAAAGCTTATACCGAAACAAAACTTACGGCTTTCCCTCGTGAAACCGAAGGACCCGTTTCACTTGATTTCTGGTTCGAAGGCAGGCAGGACAATGCTTTCGGACAGCGGATGGGTGCTTTTTTGCAGTCGGTCGCGGATATTTTTCCCTGGCTCGCACAGGTAAACCTGAAACTTGAAACCCACAATACGTTTCCTCACTCGGCTGGTATTGCTTCATCAGCATCAGCTTTCAGTGCCCTTGCATTATGTTTGTGTTCGCTGGAGGCTGAATTGTGCGGCATACTTCTCGAAGAGAGTGAGTTCAGGTTCAAGGCTTCCTATGTTGCCCGCCTGGGTTCAGGAAGTGCCTGCCGATCGTTGTTTCCCGGTTTTACGGTATGGGGTTTAACAAAATCACTCCCAGGATCTTCGGATATGCTGGCAGTACCTTTAACTGAAGTGCATCCCGTTTTTAAAACCCTGCGCGACACTATCATACTGGTTAACCGAAAGGAGAAACCTGTTTCAAGTAGCGAAGGTCATAACCGCATGGTCGGCCATCCTTTTGCCGAAGCCCGTATCAAACAAGCCGGAAAAAATACAAGCGATCTGCTCGAAGCAATTAAAGCAGGGGATAAACAAAACTTTATACGGATTGTTGAAAACGAAGCTTTTACTTTACATGCCCTCATGATGACTTCCGATTCGGCTTTTATGCTGATGTTGCCGGAAACGGTTCGTATTATCAGCCGGATTCAGGAGTTGCGTAAGGAAAAAGGACTCGACATTTGCTTTACTCTGGATGCTGGCCCCAATATACATTTGCTTTATTTTGAGGATCAATTCGAACAAGTGAACAAATTAATTGTTGAAGATTTATTAAAAAATAATGAACAAAATATGCGTATTGATGATTTATATGGTAACGGACCTGTGAAGACAGTTTAATGCCTTATCAATTTTTGCGCAGCAGGTTTTTGAAAAAATAATATAATGACGGGTAAAACGGATATTTTTTACGGCAAAGTATTGTTATTTGGCGAGTATAGCATCCTTTTCAATTCGAAAGGGCTAACTATTCCTTATACACATTTCACCGGGCAGTTGAGCTACATTAACGACGATAAATACACTGATTATGAGTTCGCCCTGCAATCGAACAAGCAGTTGAAGGAGTTTCTTCTCTTCATGCTCGAACTCGAGGCTAAAGGTGAAATGCCTTGCAGTATCAACTTTAAAATTCTGGCTTCCGACATTGAAAAAGGATTGTATTTCGAGTCGAATATACCGCAAGGTTATGGCATAGGAAGTTCGGGCGCGCTTGTTGCTTCCATATATGATAAGTACTGCCTCAACAAAATTGAAGCCTCCGAGTCAATCACCGGAAAAGACATCAGCAGGCTCAGGGAAATTTTCTCGAAGCTTGAATCGTTGTTTCATGGTCAAAGCAGTGGCATTGATCCGTTAAACTGTTACCTGCAGCACCCTTTGCTGATTCATTCGCGCGAGGATATATCCATTACCGGAATCCCACGCAGCAAGTTCGAAAACGAAGGTGTTATATTTTTGGTTGATACCGGCAAGATCGGGAAAACCGGTCCGCTCGTAAATCATTTTCTGGAGCAGATGCGCTTTAAAGACTACGAAAATATTTTTAAAACCGACTATATCCCCTGGGTAAATCAATGTATTTCGGATATTCTGAGCGGAAATATGCGTTCGTTTTTCGAATCACTTATTAAAGTTTCAACTTTCCAGCTAAAGCATTTTACCAATATGATACCCGAAAATTTTATGCCTGCATGGAAATGGGGACTCGATTCAGGAAAATTTCAGCTTAAACTCTGTGGCTCAGGGGGCGGAGGATTCCTTTTGGGTTTTACAACCGATTACCAGGCTTCGAAAAAGTATTTCGCTGATCTTCATCACGATCTGATTCCGGTTTATAAGTCGGTGTA
>CAZOXJ010000372.1:0-2916 GCA_964583325.1 uncultured Lentimicrobiaceae bacterium | reverse complement strand
GAATGTGGCGCTTTAAACGGCTGGTACGATTTCAAATGCCGAAAATGCGGCAATATGCCAGGCAATGATTTTGTAAAGAATAATCTTGAACAATTAAAAACGGCATTTTAGTAATCCATATAATACCTTATTATGCTATACCAGCAGGATTAAAATCCGTTCAGCAGAAATGCTGAGCGGATTTTAAACTTTTAAACAAACTGAAATACAGACACTTTGATCATTGTTTTTATGGCTATACCTATTTTCACCGGGTACTTAACTCATCCTTTTTGCCTTTAACAACTTTTTTAAAGCATTCATCCGTCATTTTCAGGCGTTCGCCGATTTAACCTTTTCCACTTTGCCGGGTGAACTTATCTTTGTATCGTTTTAGTAACAGTTCATTGTTCTCCTGATAAAAAATTCTTCAGTGTTCTGTAACTTTTTAAATCTTTTACCGTCATTAATACAAACAAAATTAATAAACCAAAAACCAATCCTCCGGGAGCAAAAACATAAAAAAATGAAAACAAACAAATTCTTCACCGCAGTTATTTCTTTCAGCCTTGTAATTTTCCTGGCATCAAGTGGCATTTCAAATCCGGTGGTTAAATCAACCGGCGATATCGTTAAGAAAACTGAAGGCAAGGGAATCTCAGCTAAGAAAAAATCAATTGTTTTACCTGCCTTTTTAAACGAAGCAATTGCCGAATTCAGTTATCTGCGTTTCGATGTCAACGAATACACAACCGAAAGCGCAATTGAAGAGTTACCCTTAAACTCATTCGATTACCTGCGCTTCGATGTAGATAATTTTATTAATGATAATGAAACTGTAGAAATGGAGCTGCCTGCAGCAAATGAATTCGACTACCTCCGGTTCGATGTTAACAACTTCGCTGAAAGCAATCCGGTAGAAATAAGCGAATTACCTGCCAACGAATACGACTATCTCCGCTTTGATGTGAGCAAATACGCAAGCCAGTCCGAAAGTGCAATTGATGAATTACCAATAACAGAATAATGTTTCGGGGAATGTTTCCCCAAAGCATTTCAATATACCTCCAGTCCTGTTAACAGCAGGACTTTTTTTTGAAATAATCTTTCGCCGGGTGGTAAGAAAATGAATGCTCAGTAAGCGATAAATAATTGTTATTCAGTCATTCACTAACATAAAAAATGCTTTCAATCTGTAGTTTCCGGCATTCAGCCACTTATAGTTTTATCCGGCAGATGACGAATTTACTTTTGTATCGTTTAAAGCCGGATACAAAATGAAAACGTTTCTCTTAAGTTTCTTATTCTTAATGACAGTCAACACTTTTGCCCAGCAACGTCTGAATAAACTCTCCGTAAATCCCATTCAGTTATTCGGATATAACCGTCTGAATATGGAATATGAAAGAGGGTTGAACGATGGTAAATACGGACTTTGCTTTTACCTGGGTCAAACCGGCAATTCGTCGCGAAAAATCCATGGTCAGTACTCCTGGTTATCAGAGCAAAATGTTGCGTTTAAAGTATATTCCAAAAGCATTGAGAAAAGTAATTTCTGGTACGGAGGCATGGTATCCGTTTCCTCCGGAAATATTGTGAGCGAGAACGGGGTTGATAAAGCCGGCAATATTGGGGCATTGGGCGTTATGGGTACATCGGGTTACCAGTTTGTGGCCGGATCATTTTATGCCAACCTGTATTTGTGCCTCGGCTATGCATTAACAAACGATTTATTTGGCAGTGCAACCTACACCGGAAATATTAAAAAGCCAACCGATTGGCTGTTCACCTATGGTTTAAAAATCGGAATCTCATTCGGATAAACTAATTTGTAATGATTTACATTTCTTAAAAAATGATGATTAAACCAGAGTTTGAAAAATAATTACTTAAAACGAAAAATCATGAAACTACTTGCAATAGAAAAAGAAACAACCAATGTAAACTGGAACGAGGAAACCGAAACCCTGATCAACGAATCTTACCAGGTGTACCACCTTTTCCAGGAAGGCATTATCCGCGATATTTATTTTACTGAAACGGAAAATGCGGTGATCATTCTTGAATGTACTTCGAAGGATGAAGCCACTAAAGTGCTGGGAACATTGCCGCTTGTAAAAGCCGGGCTAATTGATTTTGACCTGATGGAACTGCGGCCTTATACCGGATTCGACAGGATAATTCAAAAATCTTATGCTTAAATTCACGGCATTTCCCTGCCATGAATCTATTTCTCTAAAATGCCTGAAAACAAATTGGTGAACTTAAAAACCGCATAATGAAAATTGAAACCAATCGCCTGACAATTATCCCCTTAACCTACAACCAACTCGTTAAATACATTCATATTGACAACTCGCTGGAGGCTGAATTAAATCTAAACCCAACAGTAAGATCCATTTCCCCTGAGTTGAAAGAAGCACTGGAACAAACCATACTGCCGGCTGTTGCCGATACAAGTAAAAATTACTTGTACTCAACTCTTTGGACGATGATTTCGAAAGCCGAAAATAAAATGGTTGGTGATCTTTGCTTTGTCGGCGAACCAAACGATGACGGAGAAATTGAAATCGGGTACGGAACGTACGAAGCATTTCGGGCAAAAGGTTTTATGACAGAAGCAGTGGGTGGTATGATCGGCTGGGCTGAAAAGCAACCTGGAGTGAAAGCAATTGTAGCCTCGACTGATAAAGACAATATAGCTTCTTTCACAATTCTTACCAGGAACAATTTTATAAAAACCAGTGAATCTGATACGATGTTTAACTGGAGCCTTCATTTTTAAGAAAATGAATAGAAACTATTAATTCAAATTATTGTTGTCCGTTAAAATCAATCAGAAAACGTTACAATGCTTGATATATATCGTCCGCCTCAGGCGGACTTCACTTCACTAGGATTGCTTTTATATTCTACCAATATTTCGCCCCTAACGGG
>CAZOXJ010000371.1:0-2959 GCA_964583325.1 uncultured Lentimicrobiaceae bacterium | reverse complement strand
TTGCCGGCTTATGTGCGTACCATGGATGATTTTGTGATGAAAAACCTGAATGAAAATGCCAAAACGCTGGGACAAAAAATTTACGCTCAATTGCAATCCGATGGACAATCAGCCTCTGCTATCGGCAACAGTGCAGCAGTATTATGGGCTTCGGGCCGGGTTGAAACCGCCATGTATCTTGCGGATAAAGTTGCCACAAATTCCCCCGAAAACTTCAATAACCTGAATAATTTCGCAGCAATGCTGGTGATGGGTGGCATTCCGCAAACGGCAATACCTGTGTTGAATTACCTGGATACCAAATTTCCTGGCAACAGCACTATTTTGAATAACATTGGTCAGGCCTGGTTTGCCCTTGGCGACCTGCAGCTGGCCGAAAAATATCTGAAAGAAGTCATTCGCATATACGCTTACCATCCACAGGCAAATTTCACACAGTCGTTTATCGAAGAAAAAAAAGGCAATAGCGCAGAAGCCGTAGAAATGGTAAAGAAATCAGTCAAAAATAACTATAGCCTGGAAAAAGAGAACCGCTTGCGCAAACTGGGATACAAACTCAAAAGCGATGATGTAAACTTCCCCTTCAAGCCCGATCCCGATCCGCTGGGGCTGAACGCTTTTAATCATCCTGAAACAGCGAAATCGGTAGACGAAGAGTTAGCCTCACTAGAAACCTGGAAGAGTTTCAATAACAATATTTTTGATGCTGTTACACAAAAAACCAACGAGCAAAACCAGTTGCAAGATCCAAAAAAGCAACTAATGATGGCTAATGCGCAAAAACATATGGATGGTCAGCATATTGAAGTTGAAGATGTTCAGCAGCCCCCGTTTTACAAAAAAGCCGCTTTGAAACTGAAAGCACTGGATAATGATGGCGGTATTAATTTCCGTTACAAAAAAGCTGAAACGGATTTGAAACAGTATATCAAAACAATTATTGCTGCAAAAACAGCGTATGAAACCGAAGCGCAAAACCTGAAAAAAATCTACGATGGTCGCGAAGGCGGCGGCTGGGATATTGACTGCAACGCACTGATTGCCCTTCAAAGCAAATATCTCAATCAATACAATACACGTTTCGACGAATTATTGAAAGATTATTTACACCAGACACGGCTTAAACTAAACGAAGAGGTGTATTGGAAACAGTTTATGCAATCCGATGCCGATTATGAAATCACTAAACTTAGTTACCAACAGCAGTGGCTTTCGGCGCTGTCGAAAGCCAATTCGAGGCTGGCAATTAACGGGGAAAATCAAGTGTACGAATGTTTGACTGCTTCCGAATCGAAAGGCAGCCAAAAACTTGCAGAGTTTAATGATATCGTTTGCAATTACCACAGCGAGTTGGATTGGGAAATTCTGAAAATGAAAATGAATTGCAACAAATGGGAAACCGAATTTGATGCTAAGATCATTAAAATCGGGCTCAAACAGGATATGGATAAGGAAACTTTTGCCGACCAGTTTGTAAGCTGTACCCTCGAAATTGAGAAAAGTATCGGTGAGGAAGTCAAATTAGGTCCTGCCGAAATAGGCGTTGAAGTCGGAGCCGGCATCGGAATTGAAATTGACAGGAAAGGCGTGCAGGACGTTTATATAACCGGGAAAGTTGAAGCATCGGCAGGGGCAAGTATGGGTGGCGAAGCAAAAGTGAGCCTTATCAGCGGAAAGTCATCGGCAGGAGGAAGCGGAATTTTTAAACAAGACTAAATTATACTGTTATGAACATATCCATATTGATCAAAACCATCCTCTGTATTTTAGCCATAAGCAGTATTTCTTCCATGACTTTACAAGCGCAAAATTGCACAGAAACTGAGGATTTACTTCTTGATCAGGGCACGTTGAGCGATCATAAGAAAAGCCCGTTACAAGGTTTTATAAGCGACTTTACACCTGCCGAAAAAACTGTTGCCCTCAAAACCCTGAATGCCATCGAAAGCCATTGCATCAAGGATTTTACGATTCAGGGTGGGGATGCACAAGCCTGGTTCAGTTTCAACGAAGCTTATTATTTTGACACCTGGTTACATAAATCATACGAATATAAAATCGGGTTTTATCAGTTTGTTTGTGTTAATGGAAAAAGAGTACATTCCAGCGAATTTATTTCGGATTTTGAAATCACAGCCAACCCTTCTATCCCCTGTTTTTTCAATATCCCATCTGAATTTGAATCAGGCAATTCGTTTTTCGATGCTGACCGTACAAAAAATGCCGGACCCCGGATTGCCGTTTTCAGATACCTCGTTTTTACAAATTCCGACTTTGCCGACGTAATCAATAATGGAAACGGATACTACGAAGACGATAAAGGTGATGAGTTCAACAACCGCAGGGATATTTACAGAATATGGTACATCACCCATCCTGGCAAAAAAATGTTTACAGAGGTATCGCGGAAGGAATACCTGAATAGCCTTCTTGAATACTATGATCGTGAAAAATTTCTGCTGACGAAAAGGAATGACACGAAAATAGCCGAAGCAAAGAAATATATGGCGGAGTATGAGAAAAGCGGGAATAAAGCCATGTATCAATCAAACTTCGAAGACCTGCAGGCAGCACAAAATGAACGCACTGAGCTCGCAAACCGGTACACAACTAAAAAAGATAACATAATTATCCTGCTGAACTCAAAACCGGGCGATTGGCTTCAGCAAACGGCCCGCATCGATCCCAAAATGCGCGACAACGGCTATTGCAGCAGCAGCAATGACTACAGCCAATCGGGTTATTTTACTTTTGGAGGTTTTTGCGAAACTTCCAATGCTGCCATAGTTTATAAATGGAATCCTGAATGTTTCAACATACAAGTACAATCACCGGCCGAGCCTTTGTTTTTCAAAGTTGCCTTTCGGTATAAAGCCAATACGCCATTTACACTCAACATTAAAGATAATTTTGTTGAAAAGTTTGATTTGGAAGGTATCAAAAAACTTGTGATTTTAAA
>CAZOXJ010000370.1:1683-2963 GCA_964583325.1 uncultured Lentimicrobiaceae bacterium | reverse complement strand
TTTGCCGCCTTAACTGTTGTTTTATGCTTTACCTGTTGATTGCCCTTTTCTTTTCGAGTTGTATATTCTTTGCTTTTAAATATTTCAATAAATTCAATATCAGTATTTTGCCTGCAGTGACAACAAATTACATTGTTGCATCAGCCTTTGGATATTTCGGAAGTGGAGAAAATACCACCCTGAGTATGTTTGCTCATCAGCCATGGTTTATGATGGCTGTTTTAACAGGGATTTCTTTTATCCTGACTTTTGTTGTTTTCGCTGTTTCAACACAACGGGTTGGCGTTGCTATGACGATAGTTTCGGGGAAAATGTCGATTGTACTTTCGGTGGCGGCCGGATTCCTGCTTTTATCCGAACCTTTCGGAATAATTAAAATGCTGGGAATTGCTGCTGCGCTGATAGCATTTTTTCTTACCAACAAGGGTAGGGGAGAAGTAAACGTTGAAAAAAAGTATTTGTACCTGCCTGCTTTGATTTTCTTTGGAACCGGCGCGAACGATATCCTGATGAAACTTTCCGGGGTGTATTATACCGATCGCAATGAAATCCAATATCTTACAGTTACATTTTTCACGGCGTTTGTCATTGGATTTATCTTTTTAATCTACAAACTTAAACGCAGTACATTGAAAATCAGCTGGCGCGATATTGCTGCCGGAATTTTTCTAGGCATCGTAAACTGGTACTCTACCTATTTCTTTATCAAAGGATTATATATTCTGCCGATATCGCTTTTTATCCCTGTTTTTAATGCTGCCCTGGTATTTATTGCTGTAGTTTCGGGTTACTTCTTCTTTAATGAAAAACTTTCAGCCATTAATCGAATAGGGATTCTTTTAGCCCTTGTGGCGATTGTAGCAATAGCATTTTCCTGAGAAGTCGGGGTGCGACTTAGAGTTGCACCCCGACTAAAAAGCAAAAAAAAAGCAGGACTTTTAGCCCTGCTTTTTCTTATCAAAATGAAACCTTCTATTTTATTTCGAAAAGTTCATCTTTTAATTTTGCGTTGATTTTAATGGCTGAAACAGTAAAATTAATGGTTTGTGGTCCCATCATCTGCGATAATGCATGAGGGAATAAAACACCATCAACAGCTTTGTAATCGCCAAATTCTGACACTGATTCCTTGCCTTCGGTACGCACTTTAAATCCGGTGCTTACATCGTAGTAATCAGTATCTTTCATATCAGCACTTTTGGTTACAACTATTTTATAAAGTTGCTTTCCATCTTTCTGTTCTTCGATGCCAAGTAATTCGGTTGTATAACCCAACTGCG
>CAZOXJ010000370.1:0-1583 GCA_964583325.1 uncultured Lentimicrobiaceae bacterium | reverse complement strand
GTAACTCCTGCAGGAGCTGGTTTCAGCTTTTTGCTCGGATCATAAATTTTTCCGTCGGAATCGTAATACAATATTTCACCGCTTTTCGAAAACTTTTTCAGTTTGGGTGCCAGTTCCTCAGCTTTTCCAACTACCAGAAGGTAAGAGTTATCGGGCCTGATGTATTTTTGGGCAACCTGCTGTACATCAGCAGCAGTTATCGAAGCCAGTTTGGTAAGATAAGTAGAATAGTAATCTTTCGGCAGGTTGTAGCGGGCAGTGTTAATAGCAAAGTTGGCTACAGTTGAAGGATTTTCGAGCGAGCGACCGAAATTTCCCATCATATAATTACGAACCATATTAAGCTCGTCGTCAGGAACAGGTTCGGTACGAAGGCGGCTCATTTCAGCTAGTATTTCGGTAAATGAACTGTCAGTTACAGGGTTACGTACTTCTGCGGAAGCGTTAAACTTTCCGATAAGTTTATCCGATTGAATGCTTGAATAAGCGCCGTAAGTCCAGCTGTGTTTTTCGCGCAAGTTGCTGAACAGTCTGAATGTGCCACCTCCAAGGATTGTATTGGCGAATTTTACTTTGATTTCGTCGGGCGAACCGGGTTTCAGATCAACAGGATACGATACGTTAATGGTTGATTGCACTGCATTTGGCCTGTCAACCATCGCAACGGTGGTTTTGGCAGGAGCTTTGGGTAAAGCATAGTTTGCTTTCGGCACATCTCCTGGTTTCCAGCTGCCAAAGTATTTCTCAACCAAAGGTTTGGCTTCTTCGAGTGTGATATCACCAACAATAGCCAGGTAAGCGATATTCGGTTTGAAATATGTTTTGTAAAACTCGGTACATTTCTCAAGCGTAACCTTTTTTACTGATTCCTCAGTAATATTTTCACCGTAAGGGTGATTGCTGCCATAAACAATAACCTGGTTTACGCGCTGCGAAATGGCTCCCGGGTCATTTTTATCAGCTTCCAGTCCCGAAAGTGTCTGTGTGCGTATTTTCTCCAGTTCTTCTGCTTTGAATTCAGCGTTTAGCAGTACATCCGACATCACCGATAACAATGTTTCGTTATGCCTTGTGAGGCAGTTTGCATATATACCGCCGGCTGATGTACTAAGGTTAGCACCTATCATATCCACAGCTTCATCAATCTGATCTTTGGTACGGGTAGCAGTTCCGGTGCGCATCAGCTGACCGCTAAAGGAAGTGTATCCGGCCATTTCGCCTTCAAAAACAGGATCGTAATCCAGTACCAGCGAATAGGCGAGGCGGGGGATTTTGTGGTTTTCGACAACAAATACTTTTAATCCGTTTGGAAGTTCGAACGACTGATAATCGCCGATTTTAATCACCGGAGCCTCAGCTCCAACAGGACGGATACTCCGATCGAGCACTTCTTTAACTACGGGCGTTTCGGCGGGTTTAGCTGTTTTAGCCTTTTTAACCTGGGCAGCCAGAGGAAGTGAGATAATCAGGGCTGCAAAAATTGAAATGATTTTATTTTTCATACGTTGGTTCCTCCTTTAGTTTTTTTCGGTTGGTTTCGGTAAATAAGTCAGAACCACCCTGTTTTCAGGGGTAAGGTATTT
>CAZOXJ010000369.1:0-2976 GCA_964583325.1 uncultured Lentimicrobiaceae bacterium | reverse complement strand
AAAATGCTGGGATACACTGCCGATGAAGTTTACAACATGCCTGCAATCAGCCTTGTAGTGCCTGAAGACCGCCAGCGGGGCAGCGAAATAAGCCAAAGGCGGAAAACAGGCGATTGGTCAACGATAAATGGAATTTTTCATTTCCTGGCAAAAGATGGTACCGTGAGGGAGTGCGACACTTTCTCATCCGTGTTGGAGCTGAATGGACAAATTGTGAGCTATTTAACCGCCCACGACCTCACGGAGAATCGCCGCATGCAGGAACAGTTGCAGCTCAGCGAAGAAAAATACCGTACTGTTATCGAAAAAGCTACTGATGGTATTGTAATCACCCAGCAAGGCAAGCTAAAATTTATGAATCAGTCGATGATCGACATGATGAAATATGATAAAGATGAACTTATCGACAAACCTTTCCTTGATTTTGTGGTAGAAGAGGACCGCCAGGTGATGATCGATCTTCATAAACGGCGCATGGCCGGCGAAGACTTTACATCGCTGTACCGCAGCCACTTTATACGTAAAGATGGAAAAATAATTACTGTGGAACTGAATGCCCGCACATCAAACTACAATGACGAACCTGCGGCTTTTATCATTATCCGCGATATTTCGGAACGTGAGGAAATGGAAGATGCTTTGCGCAAAAGCGAGGATCGTTTCCGCAGGATGATACAGAGCCTGCAGGAAGGACTTTTTGTGGTGCAGGATGAGAAATTCGTTTTCGTAAACGAAGCCATTGTTGATATACTGGGATATACGGTTGAAGAAATGACCGGAAAAAGCTTTTATAGTGTAATGCCTCCAGAAGGGATGGAATTTATGGTTACCAGGCATCAGGACCGGAAAAATGGTGAAAAAGGCTCGTGGAGTTATGAATACACTTTGCTCCATAAAGATGGAGTTACGCGTGTGCCTGTAATCCTTTCGACCAACCTTACTGAATTTGACGGAAAAATTGCTGTAGTAGGAACCGCCAAAGACATTACCGAACGTGTGCGTGCCGAAAAAGAACTGCTCTATGCGCATAACCGACTCGAAGAGATTAACCATATGCTTGAAGATACCATCGCTGAACGTACGCAGGAACTTACCGAAGCCAACACCCAACTGCTTAAACTACAGAAAGAAAACCTCCAGTCGCAGTTTGATGTACTCAAACAGCAGGTGAACCCGCATTTCCTGTTTAACAGTCTGAATGTGCTTACCTCCCTTATCCGCCTCGAGCCTGAGCTGGCCGAAAAATTCACCGAACATCTCTCGAAAGTATATCGTTACGTGCTCGAAAACAAGGATAACGAACTTGTGAAACTAACCACCGAGCTCGATTTCCTCGATGCCTACATTTTTCTGCTGAATATCCGGTTTATGGGTAAGATAACGGTAAACATAACTATCCCGGATGAACTCCGCAACTGCCTGGTTATTCCGCTGGCAATGCAATTGCTGATTGAGAATGCGATAAAGCACAACTCGATGTCGAAAAAATCGCCCCTGGTAATTGATGTTTTTATTGACGAAAACCATTACCTGAATATCATTAATAACCTGCAGGAAAGGGAAGCACATATGGCATCAACCGGTGTTGGGCTTAAAAATATACAGAACCGCTACCTTTTACTCAACAATACAGCACCTGAATTTGAAAAAACAAAAACTCATTTCATAGCACGCATACCTTTGATTTGTGAACAGAATAGTTAATGGGGGAATAGAAAATAGGAGAATAGTTAATAGACTGTCAAGATGAATCGAATTTCCCGAAAGTGTAACAATTAAAATACCAGTACCATGCAAATAGTAATAATTGAAGATGAACAGTTTGCCGCACGAAGGCTGGAGAATATGATTCTCGAATTTGATCCGGACATTCAGATTGTGGCAAAGCTCGAATCGGTTACCGATTCCATCGAATGGTTCCGCAACAATCCCGTTCCTGACCTTATTTTTCTGGATATTCACCTGGAGGACAACCTGAGTTTCGCGATTTTCGACAGCATTTCAATAACCTGTCCCATCGTTTTTACAACAGCTACCGATGAGCTTTCGACTCGTGCTTTTGCACTCAAAAAAATCGATTTCCTGCTAAAACCAATCATTCAAACCGAAATGGTGAAAATGATTCAGAAATATAAAAATCTTCCGTTTGCTGACCGGCAAACCGTAAATGCTTCACTATTTACCGACATCATTAACAAACATTAAAATTATAATCCATGAGAGTAGTGATTATTGAAGATGAACAGCTGGCCGCCCGCAGGCTCGAAAACATGATTGTTTCCGCACATCCGCAGATTCAGGTTGTTGCCAAACTTGAGTCGGTTGAGGAATCAGTTGAATGGTTCCGCAACAACCCGCATCCTGACCTGATCTTTTTGGATATTCACCTGGAAGACGACCTCAGTTTCGTGATCTTCGATAAGGTGCAGGTGAACTCACCAATAATTTTTACTACCGCTTTTGATGAATATGCTATCCGGGCTTTCAAGCTTAAAAGTATCGATTACCTGCTGAAGCCAATAGTTCAGGAAGAACTCAATAATGCCATCCGGAAATACAAAGACCTGGTGACACCAGCCCAGCAAATGGTTGATCTTTCATCCATATACAGCCTTATTACCCGGCAAAATCCTACATACAAGGAAAGGTTCTCTATAACTGTCGGCCAAAAGATTAAAACTTTTACCATCCCCGAAATCGCTTATTTTTACTCAACTGAAGGAATTTCCTTTATGGTGTTGAAAAACAAATCGGAATACCCGGTCGACGACAGCCTCGAAGAACTGACACAACAACTCAATCCGAAAGATTTTTTCCGTATTAACCGCAAATATTTGGTGAAAATCGAATCCATTGCCAACGTACATATTTATCCGAAAAGCCACCTGAAACTGGAACTCGCACCTTTACCAACGGAAGATGTTTTTGTAAGTATTGATAAGGTTACCGCGTTTAAGAAATGGCTGGATAATAAAT
>CAZOXJ010000368.1:1162-2995 GCA_964583325.1 uncultured Lentimicrobiaceae bacterium | reverse complement strand
CTCATTACATCATAAGCTCCGCCATAAGCTTTGCGAAGTATAACGGTTACTTTTGGTACGGTTGCTTCGCCGTAAGCGAACAGCAATTTTGCTCCGTGAATAATAATTCCGCCATATTCCTGAGCCGTTCCCGGAAGGAAGCCAGGAACATCAACCAGGGTGAGGATAGGAACATTGAAAGCATCGCAGAACCTTACAAAACGGGCCGCTTTGCGCGATGCATTAATATCGAGTACACCTGCAAGGTAGCTGGGTTGATTGGCAACAATACCAACCGACATGCCATTGAACCGGGCAAAACCGGTTACAATATTCGGGGCAAAATGCCGGGCTACTTCCAGAAATTCGTTATTGTCAGCAATTAGATGGATTACATCTTTTATATCATACGGTTTGTTCGGGTTTTCGGGAACAATATGATTAAGCGTTTCTTCGAGCCTGTCGATAGGATCAATACAGGGAACTAAAGGAGGATCTTCGAGGTTGTTTTGTGGCAGGTAGCTGAGAAGTTTACGTAAAAGCAGAATGCCTTCCTGTTCGTCTTCGGCAACGAAGTGCGAAACACCCGATTTGGAACCGTGTACCATAGCACCGCCAAGTTCCTCATCCGTTACAACTTCACCGGTAACGGTTTTTACCACCTTTGGGCCGGTAACAAACATGTAACTGTTTGTTTTCGACATAATGATAAAATCGGTAAGCGCCGGACTGTAAACAGCGCCACCAGCGCATGGACCAAAAATAGCTGATAACTGAGGTATTACGCCCGAAGCCATAATGTTACGCTGGAAAATTTCGGCATAACCGGCCAGACTCTGAACGCCTTCCTGTATGCGGGCTCCACCCGAATCATTGATGCCGATTACCGGAGCGCCTACTTTCATTGCCTGGTCCATAACCTTGCATATTTTCTTGGCATACATCTCGCTAAGCGATCCGCCGAAAACAGTGAAATCCTGGGAGAAAACATATACCAGGCGGCCATCAATAGTTCCATAGCCGGTAACTACTCCATCCGAGAGGTACTTTTCGTTTTCGATGCCAAAATCAGTGCAACGATGCGAAACAAACATATCGAATTCTTCGAAACTGCCTTCATCGAGTAATAGGTCGATGCGTTCGCGGGCGGTGAGTTTTCCTTTTTTGTGTTGTGAGTCAATGCGTTTCTGGCCACCACCCAGTTTTGCAAGCTCTCGTTTATCAAGCAGTTGCTTGATTTTATCCTCGATTGCCATTGTTTGTTTTTCTAATTTTATTTTTCATACTGCATAGTGCTTTGTGCAAAGGGCATTGCACATTAAGCACCGGGCATACAGGGCTTATTTATTTTTATTTTCGCAAAGCTCAGTCAACACCCCGAAAGTTGATTTCGGATGAAGAAAACCAATGCTCATGCCTTCGGCACCATTTCGCGGTTGCTTGTCGATAAGTTGAATACCATTGGCTTCGGTTTCGGCTAACGCGCTTTCGATGTCTTTTACTGCGAAAGCAATATGATGAATTCCTTCACCTTTTTTCTCGATGAATTTGCCGATTGGCCCTTCCGGATCGGTGCTTTCGAGTAATTCGATCTTGGTTTGACCAACCATAAAGAATGCGGTCTTTACTCGTTGGTCGCTTACTTCTTCAACGGCGTAGCACTTGAGCCCGAATACTTTTTCCCAGTATGGTATGCTGTCATTCAAGCTTTTAACAGCTATTCCGATGTGTTCGATGTGTGATAAATTCATGGGTTGTAAATTTCTGCAAAATTAATTTCTTTTTGTTATTGAAATAACAATAGATGAATAAATTAGTTTAAAATAGATAATATGGAACTGTTCTATATAAGTA
>CAZOXJ010000368.1:0-1062 GCA_964583325.1 uncultured Lentimicrobiaceae bacterium | reverse complement strand
CTTTATCTTTTCGGAATTCAGCCGGGCCTGCAGCCAGTTTTCAATTTTCGACTTATCGCTCATTATCAAATCAGAACCTTTTGCTTGCGTGCTGAATACTATAATTGCTACCGTATCAGTAACGGAGGCATTACTGTTAAATACATACGATTCGGAATAGGCACAGTTTGTTATCTGAGGGTACAGGTTTTTGATCTCTCCAAGGATCTCCTTCCCGCGATATTTTACTGTATCGAGGCTATCTATCTGTTTCTCTTTATCTTTCACCAATAATAAAAGGCGGTTAATCTCAGCTTTTATATTTTCGCCTTCGGTATTCTTCTTGCTAATCTCATCAGTTGATAGCCCCTGCGGAAATTCAATGGACACTTCATTTAGTGAAAAAAACTTTGCTTTTCCTCTTATCCTTTCTTTCTGTTCTTCGCTTAACGAAGTGCCGGCATAAAACAGCACAATTTCTTTTTTAATTGGCCTGACTTCATTTTTCAATAAATAATGCCCATCCACAATACTTATAGAATTGATATACTTATTGGCGTTTTCGATAAATTTCTCCTGTTTTACCAGGTTGTACCCGAAATATATGCTTGGAAGTAAAACCAATGTAATGATAACGGATATCAGTTGATTAACTTTTTTCTTTTGCTGGCTGTCGACCAATGTCCTGATCGGGAATTTTAAAATCTGCGAAATTACCACCGAAGAAATTGCAATAAAAACAGTGTTGATGGTGAAGAGATAAAAAGCACCAAAGAAATAGTTGAACTGCCCGGTTGCCAGTCCGTAACCAGCCGTGCAAAGCGGAGGCATTAGAGCCGTGGCAATTGCAACTCCCGGAATTACATTGCCTTTATGCTTGCTGCTTATGGCTACAATGCCGGCTAATCCTCCAAACAGAGCAATTATTACATCATAAATAGTCGGACTGGTGCGGGCCAGCAATTCGGAATGTGCTGTTGAAATAGGACTTACGGCGAAGTAGGCTGTTGAAGCAATTAAACTTCCGATTACAGCAAAAGAGAGATTTTTAAACGCTTTCCTGAAAAGGGGGAAATTATAGGT
>CAZOXJ010000367.1:0-3007 GCA_964583325.1 uncultured Lentimicrobiaceae bacterium | reverse complement strand
TTTCCGTATTCACTTACCCTGTTAGCATAAGGAATAAAAATATTTTTACCGAAATCCTTTCCAGCCGTATCAACTCCATACATGGCGAAATTCATTTTCAGATTTGCCATCCAGTTACCTCTGGTGTATGATGCCATTGCAACAAGTTCCCTGAAATTGGCACCCATAGGGTGTGCCAGCGGCTGGTTGAAGTGACCGTAGCTTTCAATTGTCGAACTGTGAGAATAGGTATATGGTCTTGCCTGGTTGTATTCGAGCCGTGCGTTTAAAGCAGGGATATCCATTAGATTCCATCCCGAGATTCCTAACTGGTACCCATACTTGTTAGCCCACCAGCCATCGTTAGCTTTAACATGTTCAAGCTTAAACTCATCAAGAATCAGCTGGCCGTAAACAGTATAATGCCTGTTTATCCTGAAGCTGAAAGTGGCACCTACCAGGGCATTATCCGGTGAGCCAAAGGATTCTTCAACCGGTCGTAAAAGAATTACCGGATTCAGGTATTGAACATCAAATCCGCGATGACCTGTTGAATCTGCATTTTCCCATACAATAGCATCAAAAAGTCCCAGGTTAAGCCGCCCCCAGAGAAGCACCTCGAGGTAATGCATTGTTGACCATTTGCGGTCGTATCCAAAGTCAGGCGATAAGGAACCACTGCGATCAATGAATTGGTTATAAAGAACGGTATATTTTACTTTTTTGAAATTACCGGTTAACTTCAGATAAGGATAATTGAAGGACGCATCGGATAAAAGCATCGAACGGTATCCTTCGCCAATAAAATTTTTGCCATACCCCATAGTCATATTGAGATATTGAATAGGACTGTAGCTGATATAGCCTGTGCTGTTAAAAAAATCGATACCATTTTCCTTAAAGGGTTTGTACCAGCCCTGTCCAGGGACTACTCCCAGGGTACGTATAGCCGAATCGGGCCACGACGCAAAAACGGCCTGTGTTTCGTATATCTCGGTGTTAAACGAAAATGAATTTCCCAGCAGTCCTGTGACCGATAGACCTCTTGTATTGATCCAGGTGCTTTTCGGCTCTTTAAACTCGTAGCCTAAGCCAAAATTAAAGACAGGATCGGCAGTGATACTGAAATCCTTTGTTTTGTAGCGGAAAAGGTTCTCTGTAAACAGTTTGCGATAAACAAAGGTGTTTTTGTTTTTCGAATCACCCGGCACACTGTAAAGCGCGTCCGAAATTTCAGCAACACTGTCCATTTCCTGCAAAAGGAGAGGTTTCATGGATGAAAGTATCGTTTTGTTCTGCGACTGGTATTTTTGCATTATCCTGTCGTAGTATACATTATCAAGCGGGATGTATTGACCGTAAACCAAAAGGGGAATAGCCGTAAGTAAGAAAATAATGAATCGAAGTAATGTTTTAGTCATACCGGATGATTAATTGCGGGATTCCCTGTTTTTAGCTGCCTGTTAAAACGCTTTAACTGAAACTGAAAATCTACTTCAATTTCTTCACCAGGTGCTAATGGAAAAGCATTTGAGACAGTAAAGGTAAAAAAAAGCAGGTGATTTTCAACTATTGCTTTATTCTCCGGACGTTGATTGGATCTTGTTCTGCAATGATTTCCGTCGACGTAGTGTAATGGCAAGAAATGAAAGCAGTATTGAAACAGTTATCATGATAAACATCAGCATTGAATTGCCCAGGTAATTGAAGAAATATGCAAAAGCAACGAAGGCCAGGTTAATGGCAATAAGGAAAAATGTTGACTGAAGATGCGTAAATCCCAAGTCAAGAAGTATGTGATGAAGATGCCGGCGATCCGCTTTAAATGGACTGTTTCGGCGAAGGATACGGATGGTAAAAACCCTCAGAGTATCGAACATCGGAATGATTACTACTGCAAATGAAAATGCCGGTCCTGCTGTAAAATGTGGCTTTATATACGATAGGGCATTCAACTCGTTGAACCTGAAAATCAAAACAGTGATTGCAAATCCAAGCAGGAGGGATCCGGTATCGCCCATAAATATCTTATTTGTCGTACCAAAAGCGTTGTAAAAAAAGAAAGGAATTAATGCGCCCAGGATAATAAATGAAAGCACAGCATATTCCCAATCTTCTACCGCTATAAAGTAACAGCCAAAAACAGTACTTCCCAGCATAGCAATTGAAGCAGCCAGTCCATCAATTCCATCAATTAGGTTAAATGCATTAATGATCACAATTCCGGCAAATACTGATAGGAGTATGCTTTGAGCGTAGCTTATTTCCCTGATATAAAACATGCCTTGCATACTGTCGAGTCGTACATCGCCGATTATGGTAAGTATGAATAATGCAATAATTTCAACCAGAAGTTTTTTCCATGCAGGTATATTGAGCAGATCATCTTTCATACCAATGAAAAAGATGATCGTAAAGCCGGCAATAATCGGAGGTAAAGAGGTAAGACTGCTTGCAATTCCGCCGCCATCCATGCCGCAGGTATTAATAAACGTAAGGCTTACAGCAGCAATGGTTGCATACATCCCCAGTCCTCCGAGGGTAGGCACCGAAACAGAATGATTTTTCCTTTCATCAGGAACATCAAACAGCTTTTTAACTTTCGATATCTTTATTATGACTGGAATTGCATACATATTGAATAAGACTGCAATCAGAAAAGCAGTCGCAATACGGTATTGCGGTTGAAAAAAATGAAAATAAAAATTATCAATTGTTTGCATCCTGAAAACAGAATAAGTTATTAAAAAATAGTACAGGAGAAAACCCGGCATCCAATACAGGAGTGCAAAAGTATAACACTTTAATCATATTCTTCCGGGTATTTGTTAAAGGTTAATAGCCTTTGATGAGAAATGTAATATCATTCTGGAATTTTATTTTACAGAGCTATAAAACAGAAAACGAGCCACATTGTTCTAGGAGGTCAGGCAATTTGCGCCGAATTTTTATTTTTAATCATTGGTGACCGGTTAAAATAACATATCGTCCCTACGGGACTTTTTATGTGTATTAATTTGCTTTCTAC
>CAZOXJ010000366.1:0-3013 GCA_964583325.1 uncultured Lentimicrobiaceae bacterium | reverse complement strand
TACACCGCATTATCCCCTTTTGCGGTATAGGCAACTTTGCCTTCAAGGAAGGGTTCCACAGGGTTGGTTTCGTATATGGCTTCGCCATTTATTTCAAGCCATTTACCCAGTAAAGTTAAGTTTTCATATACTTTAGGTTCGAAGTCGCCTTTTCCGTTGGGGCCAACACCGAGAAGCAGGTTTCCGCCTTTGGCAACAATATTTACCAGCAGCTGTACCAGCTCTTTCGATGATTTGTAGTTATCATTTTTTACCCAACCCCAGGCACCACCCATGGTAATGCAGCTTTCCCATGGAACCTGTAATGCTTTTTCAGGAGTCTTTTGTTCGGGAGTTAAATAATCTTCATAATCACTTTGTACCCAACGATCGACAACCAACATACCCGGCTGTTTGGCACGGGCTTTTTCGGCGATCAGTTTCATGTTGATATCCATATCATGCGGATAGGTACAAAATTCAGCAACTTTTTCGGTTATTGACGATTTAGGCATAACCCAACAGCCATCGAGCCACAGAATATCAACCTTGCCATAATCTGACGTTAATTCATCAAGTTGATTTTGTGTGTATTCCACAAATTTTCTCCACCGGTCAGGATGTTTGGTGATATCATAGGTCGGATTCCGATCCTTTGGCGGATAGTATGGCCACCAGAAATACGGGCTTGTCCAGTCGGGTTTTGAAAAATATACCCCGGTTACTAATCCTTCTTTCCGGGTGGCGTCAAGTACTTCTTTTAACACATTGGCTTTGGGATTAACCGAGAACGGACAAGCTTTGTCAGTTACTTTAAAATCAGTGTACTTTGTATCATACAAACAAAAACCATCATGATGCTTCGACGAATAAATCATATACTTCGCACCGGAATTTTTGAACATTTTTGCCCATTTTTCAGGATCGAAATTAACAGGATTAAATTTTGTGATGGTGTTCCTGTAGTCGTTGGCGAATTTGTAATAATCGTCGTATCCATCGCGGCTAACCCACTCTTCGGGGCACAAAGCCCACGACTCCACAATGCCTAGTTCCGAATACAATCCCATATGGATCAGTAAGCCGAATTTGTAGCCTTGCCACTTTTTCAGGTTTTCCATTACTTTTGGATCTTTGGGCCAGCTATAGCCTTCCGTTTCAGAAAGCTTTTTAGTCAATTCCACTGCCATGGGATCATCTTTAGCCACCACTGCAGTATTTTTGTCATTTTGAGCCGGCAGGTTTCCAGCCATTATAAACAAGCTGAATACAAATAATAAGATCAGTTTACGGTTCATGATACATTGTTTTTTGTTTAGTAATATTTTTTTCGGAGTTTTCAGTTTACCAGAAAATGCACTATTCTGCAGGCATTTCGGGTTATATTTTCGTTATCCTGTACTATTTTAACATTCAAAACATGCTTGCCTTCTTTCAATCCGTCAGCCAGTATGAGATACCAGGGCAGATGCAGATAGTTACTCCATTGAGTTTGAAGATCAAGTGTTTCAGGTCTTCCATTATCAACCCGGTATTCGATGATGCCTGCATCAGGGCCGGAGAGAATTGCGATTCCAACTGCATTTCCGGTAAAGGAAAACGTAAAAGAACTTCCTATTTGAGTTGTTTCCAAAACCGGAATGTTTACAAATCCAGCCCGGGTTTCTCGCTGATCGGTTGGTTCCCAGTTTTCGGCAACAGTAAATCCCCGTAAGTCAGTTGCCTGATGAATATCAACATAGATGCCTTTTTCGTAAACACTTTCATCAAGAGGTTCTGGAAGAATTGTGTTCACTATTCCGGCTT
Source organism: uncultured Lentimicrobiaceae bacterium (assembly GCA_964583325.1). Classification (GTDB taxonomy): domain Bacteria; phylum Bacteroidota; class Bacteroidia; order Bacteroidales; family UBA4417; genus UBA4417. The sequence continues at coordinate 1,228 of CAZOXJ010000366.1, read as the reverse complement.
TGTAGTCCTTATCCGATTGTTGTAGCAACGTTTTGACTGATTGATAATAAATATTCTGTCCATAGGGTGAAGGGTGCAAATCTTTAAAATCATCCTTCCATGTAAATTCGCCGTGCTTAATCCTGTCAAAAACTTCTTTTGCAAGGTTTATAAATGGTAAACCGTAATATGCAGCCAGTTGCCGGTGTGTTTTTACTTCGAATGGTTCCTGATTCTGTTCAAAATCATGGTTTTTATCTTCATCGGCGAAAGCCAGGAGAATGATATTCATCGAAGGATTAGCTTTAAGAGCATGACGGATAATGCCTTCCAACGACCGAAGTTGTGTTGTTGAATCGGTGCCGTTTGCACGATCGTTAACAGCTGATTCAACAAAAAGTAAATCAATGTTGCCTTTATCCAGAACCTCAGTCTGAAGCCTGAAAGCATGTGGCAGACTCCCCAACGAAGGCACCCCAGCGGGAATAAACCGGAAGGATGTCAGTGGATAGGTTTCCTGCAGATATTGGCAAACTTTGTTTCTCCAACCCGGATTGTAAGTGATGGAACCTCCTAAAAATGCAACAGTTAACTCCTTTTTATCGTGTATTTTTGCGAACGTATTGGAAAGCTTGCCGTTTATTTCGATGAACGATGAAGAAGGCAGTATTTCAACTACAGGAACGCAATTTTCGTAAATGAGATCAGCAAAGTAAGCAGGATCAGTGATATTGAAATGATGACCTTCCAGACGAATGTTGTCCCTCATTTCTTCCACCCTTATTTTACCGCCTGATTTCTGGAATCTTTCTGCCAGGATAGCTGTGTTTTCGGCATATGGAACAATGCTGTCGCTTGAGCAGACTACATGAACTGCAGGTACTTTATAGGCTGCCAGGCTTTCTATATTATCAATTGGATTATCATTAAAACTGAGCGCCTGTTGTTCGTTGAAATTATAGGCCAAAAGGCATTTTTCCCAGTCGGCGGCGCTTCCACGCCCTTTCCCTTTACCCCCGGGCCAGCTCTTTATATCAAGCACCGGAGCTTCGGCATAAATGAATCCCACTTTTTCCGGGTTCCTTTTTGCCCAGTTGTAAATATACAATCCGCCGCGGCTAACACCTTCCAGAACTGGTTTTTTAGAGAAATTATACGTTTCAGTAAGATGTTGATAAAACTTTTCCCACACTTGCATTGCTTCGGGACTTCCATACATGTCACTGCAATCGATAAATGCAATATGAAA
>CAZOXJ010000365.1:0-3013 GCA_964583325.1 uncultured Lentimicrobiaceae bacterium | reverse complement strand
CAAAGATAAGATTCCTCAATATAGTACAGGTCATTGAAATGAATTTAACTATTAGTTAATTTGAGAGAAAGCAATTTCAGCTTTATTATTCCGCCCGTTTTAAAAAAAACACCTGTCCTTCGTAAACCGGCCCATCCGTTTCGGTAAGGTTGCCGAAGCGGTCGTAAACACAGAGTTTTCCCGACTTCAACATTTTATAGCTGCGTTGCGAATATGCCAGCACAAGTTCGCTTATCCGGGCTCCTTTAAAAATGCTTATTTCAGTTTTATTTAAATATACTTTCATAAGCCGGCGGGGATTATCAATTGTGAAGTGCTGTTCGGACTAAGTTTAAGTGTTTGTAAATCTGCATTTTCAATAAGGACAACACCGGGCTTTTTCCCTTTTTCAAAACTCCCAAGTGTTTTTTCCAATCCTAAAAATGTGGCTCCGTTTAGTGTTGCCCAGTTCACAAGTTCGGGTAATGGGATTTCAGGGAAATACTGCTGAATTGTTTTCATTTCTTCGAGAATACTCAGTTGGTGATTCGAAGCAAGGCTATCCGTTCCTAATGTGATTTTACTGCTGTTTGATCGGAAAAGATTAATATCCGGCAGTTTCTTTTCAATATATAAATTAGCATTAGGGCAAAAACACCAATAGGCATCGCTGAAATAATTTTCAACAAAATCAATATCCTGCTGTTCGGCTACTGTATTATGGACAAGTAATATTTTTTGAGTGCGTTTGAAATGGCTGGCAACGCTTTCCATCGGACGCTTACCTGTTCCCGGGAAATCAGGCAGATCAGGGTTAAATGCTTTTCGTCGGCTGGCTATCGGGCCACTGCCATCTTTAAAAAATAAGTTTTCATCGTTGTTCTCCTGGTGGTGAATGCTCAGGAGGTTTCCATCACCGGCGGCCGCAACCAAACTAAATAATTCCGCTGACAGTGAATATGTAGCATGTGGAGCAAAAGATGCTTTCCCATTTCCATGATTGTTTTCAAATTGCCATTTTATGAGTTCCGCTTTCTCGAAAATCACTTTTGCAGATGCCGGATTTGAACCGAACACTTCAACGAAAGTGTGAAAATATTCCCTGCTTTTTCGTTTATAGCCCGAAGTGTAATTCCCGTTGGCAATGTCAGCAGTAGCAACAACCCCTGATTGTGCCATCTGATAAGCCTCATTTTCAATTGATTTGAGAAGGAACGATTCTGAAACAGATTTCCTGTATTTTTCGAGCTGCCATATAAAATAATCCAGTCCTTCGCCTTCAGAAATCAAGCCTTTGGCCCAGGAAAGCTCCAGGTGACAATGTGTATTTACAAAACCCGGACATAAAATTCCATTAAAATGTTGGCTCTCAGTGATTTGATTTTGTAATTCATTTTTGTTGTAAATGCCTTCTATCGCACCTTCGTCAGTAGTAACAAGTACACTGTCGTAACAGGGTTCGCCTGAAACGGGAATTATACAGTCGGCTGAAAAGTAGCGCATAGAAAGGCTTTTGATGATACTCTGACAAAGCTATTGAATTTTTCAGATGTGCGGTGATTTTTTTATACAGATGATTCAGCAACTGGATTTCAAACAAAACTACTGTCAGTATCCCGAAAAATCTCTTTATTTATGCATGAGTGTGTTTTAAATATCTTCAAAAAAAGTAAACAATATACTCCCGGACCTGTTAATTTGAATGCAAATAAGTTATTACACAGTAGTGTTTCACTAACTTTGCCATTCAAATTTTTATAATGAAAAATAATAGTATTACCACCGGGTTTTCGCGTTTGGATAAGGATCAGAAAATCAACCTGGTTTCATCACATACCACTGACCCGGCATTATTCAGCAATACTTTACACGCTTCCTGGCACCGCGAACCTTTGGTTCAGAAATTATACGACGAATTCAGCGAAAATACCCTGGGCAATTATTTTGTCCCGTATGGCGTTGCCCCTAACTTCCTGATTAACGGTAAAATGTATATGTTGCCGATGGTTATCGAAGAAAGTTCGGTGGTGGCAGCAGCATCGGGAGCGGCAAAATTCTGGGCCGAAAGGGGAGGCTTTCACAGCGAAATTTTAGGTCTCGAAAAAATAGGACAGGTTCATTTTACATGGAATGGTGGTTTCGACTTACTCAAAATCCATTTCGCTGAAATCCGCAGCCTGATGTTTGCCAATACCGAACGCATCACCGCCAATATGATGAAACGGGGCGGCGGAATACTCGATATCGAACTGGTGGATATGACGGATAAAATCGCTGAGTATTACCAGGTGAAAGCAACATTTGATACGCGCGACTCCATGGGCGCCAATTTTATCAATTCATGCCTCGAGGAATTTGCCGATACTTTACGCGATTATGCTGCGTCAAAAGCTGAATTCTCTATCTTCAGCCTGCATGTTATCATGTCAATCCTATCAAATTATACTCCCAACTGCCTGGTTCGTACATGGGTTGAGGGTGAGATTAAAGATGATGCCCATCATTACGACGATCATTATACGGATAGGGAATTTGTAAGCCGTTTCGAAACCGGCGTGCGCATCGCACAAGTCGACAGATACCGTGCTACCACGCACAACAAAGGCATTTACAATGGAATTGACGCTGTAGTTCTGGCAACCGGAAACGATTTCAGGGCTGTGGAAGCCTGCGGACATGCTTATGCATCGCGTAACGGTGATTACAGCAGCCTTTCGCGGGTTGAGATTTCGGGCAACACCTTCCGTTTTATCCTCGAAGTACCTATGGCGCTCGGAACGGTTGGCGGACTGACACATCTGCATCCACTGGCAAAACTTTCGCTGCAGCTTCTGGGTGACCCCAATGCCGCTCAATTGATGATGATAGCTTCGGCTGCTGGTCTGGCAAATAATTATTCTGCTGTTAAATCACTTGTAACCAAAGGGATTCAAAAAGGCCATATGAAAATGCACCTGCTTAATATTCTAAATGTTTACAAAGCAACTGACGCAGAAAAGGTTGAAGCTGTGGAATACTTTAAGCATGAAAAAGT
>CAZOXJ010000364.1:0-3039 GCA_964583325.1 uncultured Lentimicrobiaceae bacterium | reverse complement strand
AAAAAAGTCAGCAATTAGCTGACTTTAAATTTCTTAGTTTTCTTTAAACTCCCAGTATTCATCAATACTATCTGTTGATTTCTGATCCCAATATGCTGGTGAAACTTTTTTGCCATCAGGAGTTTTTAACCCCAATTCGTAAACCGCGATAACCGGACTAAAAACCAGGTCAGTTACTCCGATAGTGAAAAGGGTAGGAGCGTCCTCTGTTTCCTTCTTATCTTCGGCAACCTGAACCTCGAATTTGTTGAATTCCAGAAGCCCTTTCAGAAACTCAATGCGGGCAGGAGAAGCTCCTTTTTCGACAACAGTGCAACGAATACCGTTAATTTCTTCAACTATATGTTTTGCTTTTAGTGGCATAAGATCAGGTTTGATACTGTTTTATTCCTAACGATTAATTAATTTGCGATTTACGAGTTATGATTTACGATTATGGGAAGATGCACTCACATCCAAAATCTCACATTCCACATCCGAAATCTCACATCCAACATTTAATTTACAATGGCAAAAGTTACTGCATCAATAATTTCGTAAATCTGGCTCCAGAATCCGATAACAAAGATACCGATTGCACATGCAAACAACCCGATTTTTGTCATTAAGTCGCTTTTGAAAAATGCAATCGGGGTATCACTTTTATTGATAAACATGGCCTTAACAACCAGTAAATAATAATACAATGAAATGGTTGCATTAAGAACGGCAATAAAAACCAACCAGTAATACCCACCGGATGCAGCTGATGTAAAGAGGAAAAATTTACCAAAGAATCCGGCAACCGGGGGAATCCCAGCAAGTGAGAATACGCTGAGCATCATTAACAATGATAACTTCGGATTCGTTGCATAAAGACCGTCATAGTCATCCATGTTCTCTTTTCCGGTTTTAGCTGAAATAGCTGAAATAACACCGAAAGCACCCAGGTTGGAGAAAATATAAACCAAAACAAAGTAAACAGTTGCAGTCATACCTATTTTATTCCCACCTATAATACCGAGGAGTATAAAACCAGCCTGGGCAATACTCGAGAATGCCAGGAATCGTTTCATGTTTTTCTGCCTTAGCGCGAAAAGGTTACCTATAGTCATTGTCATTACAGCTATAAGATAAACTATATCCTTCCACAGGTAAGCGATGGAATGGAAAACAGTGTACATGACCATAATCAGGATAAATGCAGATGCTCCTTTTGAAATAACAGAAAAGTACGATGTTACATTAACAGGTGAACCTTCATAAACATCGGCCGTCCAGAGGTGGAAAGGCACCAGTGATATTTTAAATGCCATTCCTGTAAAGAAGAAAATGAAAGCGAGAACCTGCAGGGGTGTATCCGAATAAACTGCACCAACAGCATCGAAATAGATGGAACCTGTTGTGCCGTAAATCATCGATAAACCGAAAAGCAATATCCCTGATGAGAGTGCCGATGATAAAATCAGCTTGATACCTGCTTCGGCAGAACGTGTTTGATGATGCGTGTAAGCTGCCAGCGCTGCCATTGGGATGGTTGCAAGCTCGAGGCCAAGATATAGCATAAGGAAATCACCTGATGAAATCATAAAGTTCATACCAACGAGTGTCGATAGCAAAAGGATAAAGAACTCGCTGATTTTCTCACCGTTTTCTTCTTTCTTAAGCCAGGTAGAGCTTTGAAATAAGATAATCAGTACACCAACATTCAGGATATTTTTCATCAAAATGGTCAAACCATCGGTATGATACATTCCGCCGAAGAGTACTCCCGTTTGTGCTGGCAGAAAGCCTACCACCGTATGAATGAAAAACAGTGTAATGGCAATCGGTATGATCCGGTGTTTCTGGCTCTGTTTAAGGTTCAGATCGATAATGAGAACTAATAATACTAAAACTGTCAGTATTAATTCGTGCCGCATTGTCATGAAATCGTAGATGCTCATATTGAGTACTTAAAGTGATGATTAATACAATGGATTAAAAAATTCCTGCTACGGCTGCAACCCCGTTAATTTTTTCAACAATAGGTCCTAAGCTGAAGTTGATCATATCCGACAACCAAAGCGGTGCCATACCGATAGCTGCTATAGCAAGAAGGAGAGTTAATGTTGAGAGTCTTTCGAACCACATAGCATCTTTCAGGTGCAGGAAGTGATCGTTCTTTATAGGTCCGAAAAGCAAGGTTCCGACAACTCTTAAAATGTAAACCGCGGTGATAACGATTGAAGAAGCTGCAACTATTGTTAACACCCTGTGGAAGGTATCGGTATGTTGGAATGAACCGACAAAGATTGTCATTTCAGCAACAAAACCGCTTAAGCCTGGCAGACCTAAAGAAGCTAAACCAGCAATAACATAAACAACGCCAAGGAAAGGCATGACTTTCATAAGACCACCCATTTCATTTATCAAACGTGTATGTGTACGTCCGTAAATCATGCCGATAAGGGCAAAGAAAAGGGCTGTCATCAAACCGTGAGAGATCATCTGAATAACGGCTCCGTTCATAGCTGTCTGGTTCATCATCAATATGGCGAAAAGTACTAATCCGCAGTGACTAACAGAAGAATACGCATTGATATATTTAAGGTCTTTCTGAACTACAGCTCCGAATGCACCGTAAACAACGCTGATACCGGTTAAAATAAGGAATATCCAGGCTTGTTCGTGAGCAGCTTCCGGCATCAGGTAAATGGCAACGCGAAAAACACCGTAACCTCCAAGTTTCATAAGAACACCTGCGTGCAACATCGAAACGGCAGTAGGGGCAGAGGCATGACCATCAGGTGACCAGGTGTGGAAAGGAAATAACGCCCCCAGAACTCCAAATCCAATAAATGCAAATGGGAAAAGGAAACGTTGCATATCTATTGGGATAGTATTCTTGGCAATTTCCAGCAGGTTAAAAGTAAGTTGACTTCCTGCAGGTGCTGAATAAAAGTAAATTCCCAGTATTGCGACGAATAAAAGAGCTGATCCTGCCATAAGCATCAGGGTAAGTTTCATGGCTGAATATTCTTTCGGACCCGAACCCCAAAGACCAATCAACAGGTACAT
>CAZOXJ010000363.1:0-3046 GCA_964583325.1 uncultured Lentimicrobiaceae bacterium | reverse complement strand
AATTTCTTTCACCGCAGCGACAAATATTTTAATATCATTCAGTCCGATCTGCCCTTTAAAAATACCGTTAGCTTCAACCAACTGATTTATTTTGAAATTTGTTTTTCTTTTTATGGATGTAAACCCGCCGGCACTTTATGGCAACCTGTTTCCGCCTTTGCCCTATTTCTTATGCCTGAAATCCCAGGGCGCTTCGGGGTTTGGCTGGCTCCATAAACCGACTTTGTTTTTGCGGGCATCCTGTTCAAGCTGGGCCAGTTCGGGATCCGAATTATAATCAGCATAATGCCAGGCAAGACCGAGACGCAGAAGTTCCTTGTTAATACATAAATCGTCGGCATAAATAAAAGCAAGTGTGCGGCCATAGGAATCGACGCCCGTTTTTTCGATACGTACACGTTTGTTAAAACACAGTGCAACGGTTGCCATTTTGGCGCTGTCGCCATACTCTTGCTTTAACTCGGGGCAATCGATGCCATCGAGGCGAACGCGCAACTGCGATTTGTCATCGAGTTTTACCACAACCGCATCGCCGCTGGTAACCCCGATTACCAATGCTTTAAACGATTCGTTACCAGGTAGCAGCGTTAATAGAATAAGCATTAGTGAAGTCTTTACCATTTCGGTCCCCTTTCTGTTACAATAAGTATAGCGTTTGATTTCGCACGAATAAGAATAAAATCCCGGTACATTTTCGGGTGTAAATTTGCTTCCCGATTATTTTTTTGCAGGCAAATCGGGTTCGTAGGTTTCTTTGTGTTGCCAGCAATAGTCTGAGCCTTTCAACGCGGTGCGGCTGCATCTCTTACCCGAATTGGTGATGGCCTGGCATTGTGTGTCATCTGCTTCTTTTGCAGCGGTTTTTGACATGGGTGCAGCTAAAGGCGTGGCAGTTTTTACTTCTTTTGTCTTTTTCAATTCCGCCAGTTCATTCTGTATCCACATAAGCTCTTCGTCCTGTAGCCCGGTCAGTGTTGTTAATTCTTCAACTTTTGCCGAAAGCGAGTCCACCCTGTAGGATAATTCCCCTATCTTACTGTTCATTTCTGAATTCAGTTGTGAACATGAGCTGCTTATGAAGAGGAGTATTATTAAAAATGCATATAAGTGTTTCATACCAAATTGTATTGTTCAGGTGTAAAAGTTTAGAATATATAACAACCGGCAGTTTATAAGGTTTAAGGGGATCACTGTTTTTACACCCATGATACCTCAGGGGTTTAGTGAGAGTGAAGCGATATTGATGGGCGACAAGGCGATGGGTACTTCTACTTCGCTCGGTGGACGACTGGCGAGAGGCGAAAAGGCGAGGGGCGAGAAGGAGAGTATTGAAAATTGAACTTCAATTCAGGATACTTCTTCCTTCTGACTCCCGACTTCCTTCATTCAGCTTCCAACTTCTGCCCGGCTAAACTATTTTTTTGCAATTACCTGACCGTCGCCGGTAATTGAGGACCGGATTTCAGGATTTCCGGAATAATAAACAGTGCCCTCGCCAGGAATTAAAATCTCCAGTTTGTTTGAAGCATTAATATGTACAATTCCGTTTCCGGTGATATTCACCAAGCAGTTTTTAAGTTTCATGGCCTGGAGATTTGTTTCCCCATTGCCCGAAATTTCTATTGATACCTGCGTGGTATTGCCAATGCAGGAAATAACACCATTTCCTGGTATTTTGATGCTTCCTGCAGGACATTCCGAATAGATAGTCCCTGAGCCCGAAAGACAGATTTCATCAATAACGGGGACATAAATTGTAATATTGATAGTGCTGTCGCTGGTGAATTCATAACCACCTGTCGAAATTACCAGTATCCCGTTGCGTTCAGTCAGATCGATCAATGGCACTATGTTTTCCTGCGCAGTTATACTGATATTCCTGATTTTGCTCTTAATAATTTTGATATTGGCTTTAATCCGGCTATCGATTTTTGAAAACGGAGTAGTTGTGCGAAACTCAGTCCGAAGATGCCCTCTGCCATTAACCAGAAAGTTATTCGAACTGAGTTTAGTGGATACCAACAGAAGTATGCTGAGGAGCAGGATGCTGGAAAAGGTTTTCATTTAAAGTTACTTTGGAGAGAATTTATAGTACTATTTGTATTATTATACATGGTTTCGTATCAAACTTTTTTAATTAATTTCAGATTGTTGTTCTGTCAGGCTGAGCCGTCATTGCGAATGAAATGAAGCAACGAAGCCCGCATGGACCTGCTATTATTTTTCGTTCCCGAGTTATACAAGTGAATTTCGACTCCGCTCAATTTGACAGTTATACAAGTAAATAGTCACTTAAAACTGCTACCTTAAATTTTAGACTGACTCTCAAAATTTGCCAAATTTCAGTCCCGCCATAAAGGACAAATTATTCATCATAGTGCCGGAAGTGTTTATAAGTTCAAGTCCGCTTACATACCTGTAACTTACACCAGCATTAAAACGCATAAATTTGAATACATTTACTTCGGCACGTATTCCGGGTTCAACCGAAAAGAAAATATCGGTATCCAGGTTTTTATGGTAAGTATCCCATTCGTCCTCATTCCACTCCCAATAATCTGCATCGTTAATATAACTGGCTCCACCTCCGCCTATCATAAGCGGGAAAGTTAAATGAACTGCCGATTGCGGATTTAGCGTGTACTCAAGTATAAACCGGCCAAAGCCGCCTTCGAGATATGCACCGGTGGAATCAGTTACATTGCAGTAGTACATTGAATTACGGTTTGTCCAGCCTGATCCCGAAAAACCTATTGAAAAGTTGTGGTTTACAATAAGCCCGGCATTTAATCCGCTCATATGTACATCGCGCGAACCGAATTGAGTGTACCCGTTGTCGAGACCAACAAACCAACCCAGTTTTGCATCTTTATTTTTGCCGAAGAGAGTCCCGATCTGATCGTTATTGACTGAAGTTCCGTCCTGTGCAGTTGCTAAAAATGATGCGAAAAGGACCATTAAAAGTAGAGTAAAGTGTTTCATTTTAGTTTAAATTTTAAGGTTATGACGCAAAACTACACCCGAAAAATAAGGTGTAAAATCAATA
>CAZOXJ010000362.1:1241-3053 GCA_964583325.1 uncultured Lentimicrobiaceae bacterium | reverse complement strand
TTAATTTAGCTAATGAACATTCCTTTAATTATACATATCGTCCCTACGGGACTTTTTGCTAACTTGTATTTCGCTTTCTACCAACAGCTATTTGCTCGCGCAAATAATCTACGGGACAGTCCCAGCGGGACTGAATGTGGGTAGAAATATAAGTCCCCAATTGACCGAAGTCCCGTAGGGACGCTATGTTTATTTGCCTGAGTTGTATAAATTTCATTCGCATCTTTAATTTTGATTGGGGATGTTATTGCAGCATTTTTGCTTATGGCGTTTTTAAGGATTGTTTTTTCATTGCTTGTTTCATGGCCATAATCACGGCGGATGAAACATGATTCTCCGATAATTCGATCATGGCGTCGACGCCCAGGTTGAAATTAACCTGTGAACGATTTATGATACTTATAATGAGTTCGTCGGAAAGATTGTTTTTTACCAGGTCGGTTATGGTGGTATTTGTAAGTATTTCAGCAGGTGGTTTAGCCGCAGTTTCAACCTTTGCAGGTGCTTTCATGGGTAAGGCTGCCAATATTTTTTCGATACCTGCCAACCGGACAAGAAGTTTCCGTTCAGGATTAAAGACAAGCAAGGCGTTTTTGAAATAGCGGATCGTGCCTCCCAGGTTATCAGTGATAACAGCCGGCTGATCATTCTTAACCGAATACACGGCACTGTCAGTTGAAAAGAATATCCTCCTGTTCAGCGTATCAACGGCAATGGATTTGATAGTGCGGTTTCCGGGAGCGGTAACCAGGGCTTTGAGCATTTTAGTCGCAGGTGTAAACTGAAATACTGCGTTGCCGGAAGCAAACAGAACCGTATTTCCCATTTCAGCTACTGATGCAATAGGGGAGGGTACATCGAAGAGTTTTGCAAACTTGCCACCCCTGGCAACGGCATAAAGAATATGTTTTGTTTTACTTTGGTTGCTGCTGTAAACATACATTACCTGCTTTCCGGCGGCGAGCTGCATACCGGGTTCAGGCAGGCTGTAGAGTTTTCGGAAAATTCCCGACGAATCAGCAATTACAAGTTCGCTGTTTCGGGTTGCCATCAGGAACCCATCGGGAGTAAATGAAAATGAACTGAGCTGACAGGGAATGTTTTTTTCGATCGGAAGCAATCCGCCCCATCCCAACAGGTAAAGTTTTTCGTTGGTCGAAAGCAGAATATGGCGTTCGGCGGTGATATCGAACGATTGAATGAATTTTCCTTTTATCCCGCTTTCAGCAAGCAGCTGATCATTCAGCAGTACTTCAATGCGAACGGTATCGGACGACATTCCCGAACCCGAAAAAGGCAGTAATGGCAGCAGTAAAAATGAAAGTATTTTCAGTGATAGTTGCATACAGGTTTTATTACGTATGGCACATTTTTTCAGGGACCCGCATTGTAAATTCCCCATCCGGTTGCCGCACTTCCGGCTACTCCCGGCGAGAAACCATACAGCGAGGCAGCGCCTGTACCCATGGTTTTTCCTACAATTTTTCCGATTCCGTATTCGTCAATTACTTTGGTGGTAACATCCAGAAGCGAATTTTTGCCTGTGTTAACAAATATCTGTCCGGTGGTGGGAACAGTTACGTTTTCGCCGTTTATAAGCTTGTATAGCTGAACGCCAGCCTTATAGTCTTCAAACGCAAGATTTACTATGGGAATAGCGGCATAGGCGTAAGCTCCTTCCAGAAACATAAGGGGAATGCCAACGGCTGCTTTTGCAAGCTCAGTCATCTGATCGGTAGTCCAGAAAGGTTCCGGCTCAGCATTACCGACATACACCCCATCGAGTCCTTTATCGGGGTTAACAGGTGAAAA
>CAZOXJ010000362.1:0-1141 GCA_964583325.1 uncultured Lentimicrobiaceae bacterium | reverse complement strand
TCTTTCAGATAAACAACGCCACCCTGTTCAGGCTTTTCGTAGCGAACCACCTGGTCGATGTAATATTTATTGAAATCATTGTCATCCGTAAGCGGAATATCCTGAAATGTAATGGGTTTGCCTCCGTTAACCTGCCATCCCATGGCGGTCATTTTCTGTGTATAGTCATTGAGCCAGTTTTGAAGGGCTTCGCTTTCGTGAGGCGAGAAAAAAGCGGTGCCTTGCGTAAGTCCGTCGATGGAAACGCTTCCCGGGTTGTAAAGGCTCGAGGTTGTAACAATATCCGAACCTGTGCAAGGAGTGCAGGTATAAAAAACGTTGCAGTCGCCGATATAGTCCCCTTGATCATTGTATTGCGGAGCGCTTACTTTAATGTCGAGTATGGTTTGCCTCAACGCATCGCACTGACCCTGATTGGGGAATACACTCGGAACCGTGAATGTAGGTATGGTAGGAATGGTGCCTGAACAAGGACCTGACTGGCTTAACTGAAACGTAAATCCCCATCCCTGTGATTTTGCTGAAAATGGTAGCACCAGAAATACAAAAACAAACGATGAAGCGTAAACAAGCCAGAGGTAGTATCCCTTATTCTTGCAGTGTAGTTTTTGCATAGTATAAGCAGTTTAGATACTGGTTTTATCCTGAAATCAGAATCAGGATATGCAAAATAAGTTATTTCAAAAGGGCAGGGGATGAAAACGGAAATTTACTTCCATTCAAAACTGACTTGAATTTTGAAACCAGGTTTCGGTCAGGATTGCGATCGAATCAGCACAGGTTGGAATCAGGTGTAAATATAGGTAAGAAATCGTCGGATTGGATTACGCATAAGTAATTTTTATAGATTCTGAATTACATGTATAACTGACTAATTTTCTGTAACTTGTCAAAACTTAATTTCGGGTATGAAGGGTTTGAAGAGTTTCAAGTTTCAGGTTTCATGTTTCAGGTTTGAAATTGGAAAGTGTCACGTTTTACGTTTCATGTTTCAAGTTTGAAGAGTTTGAAGAGTTTCAGGTTTCAGGTTTCAGGTTTGAAGGGTTTGAAGAGTTTGGCTAAATATTATTTTGATGTGCTGAAAACAAATTTTGAAGAATAAGATTTCCTGATTTCTGACAATTAGTGCGGTTGACGGTTT
>CAZOXJ010000361.1:0-3055 GCA_964583325.1 uncultured Lentimicrobiaceae bacterium | reverse complement strand
TGAACCAAATGTCGAAATTTACTTTTATATGTAACATAGTTCTCGTATTTTTGCAAAATCATTGTAAATACTTACTTATTAGAGTAACATGTTAAACATCGGAAGCAAAATATCATTACTCAGGAAAGAGAAAGGTTGGTCGCAAGGCGACCTTGCAGAACAAATCGGAGCTTCAAGGGAGATAATCGGAAAATATGAACGCAATGAAAACTCTCCATCTCTTGAAATGGCATTAAAAATGGCTAAAGCATTTGGGGTTACTGTTGATTTCCTGTTAGGAGAAGGTGAGTATTCGGCTTATGACCAGGATACCATTGACAGGATAAAAAGTATCCAGAAAATGGATACCAATACTAAATCGGTGTTGTATAATGTAATTGACACTTACATTCAAAATTTTAAAACACAACAGGCGTTTGCCACAAAATAAAAGGATTATGAAGCAAGTAGTTTTAAATATCCCTGACAAAAAATACCCGTTCTTCATGGAACTGGTAAAAAGCCTTGGTTTTGTTAAAGTGCCTGGGGAGGTTAAGTTGAGCAAAAATCAACAAGAGTTTGTAGATGGAACTAAAAACTCACTGGAACAGGTAGAGCAACATTTGAAAGGCGAGGTAAAGTTAAAAACTGCTGACCAGTTGTACAATGAGCTTTAATGTTTACACCACTGATTTTTTCGAAAAGGAACTGAAAAGGCTTTCCAAAAAATACCCTTCGGTTAAAGTGGATTTTAAGGCTTTGGTGGATTCGTTAAAGGAAGAACCCAAGCAAGGGCAGCCACTTGGCAAAGATTGTTATAAAATTCGTATGGCCATAACGTCAAAGGGCAAAGGCAAAAGTGGCGGCAGCCGTGTGATTACATGTTTTAAGATTGTGGCAGGGTCTGTTTTCCTGCTTTCCATCTACGATAAAGGCGATAAGGATAGTATTTCGGATAAGGAACTGGACGACCTGCTTAGTTTGGCCGGATTATTATAAACAAAATCCGGTCTTGCCGGTCATTACAATTTTAATACATTTGTCAGGTTTACAATTCGTATTCTTTTGAATTTAATGATTCTCTCCTCTAAAAACTCACTCACTTGAAAAAAGGAATTTTTATTGCTATTATACTCTTGACAATTGTATTTAAATCCCGAAGCCAGGAGGTACACGATACCATTTCCATATTTGATAACAGGTATTCTATGAATGGAAAAGCACTGAATCAGAAACATTTATCAGAAACACTGAAGAATAATCCTGAGGCCTGGATTGAAATGAAGAAAGCCAATTCGAATAGTGTGGGAGCTGCAATTTTTAGTTATACCGGAGGTTTCTGCATTGGTTATCCCATTGGGCAATTACTTGCAGGCGGCGAACCAGCATGGGGAATGGCCGGCGCTGGAGTTGTTTTGGCATTGATTTCAATTCCCTTCGCATATTCAGCACGCGAACACTCAGCAAATGCCATCCGAATATATAATTCCGGAATATCCAATACCGGGCAAAAACGGACATCCATCGATGTAGGACTTGTTTTCAATAAAATAAGTATTGTTTACCGGTTTTAAGTATTGCAATTATTTACAAAAGATTTCACAACTACATGTAAAATAGATTATTAGGTTGCATGCAGAAGTAGTCTATTATTCAAATTTGTAATCGTACTTTCTTAATGAAGCCCTATGAAAAAAGTATTCCTCGCGCAATTATTAATAGTATTGTTTCTTGCAGGCAATGCACAGGATAAATCAAACACTGAAAGAAATTATACCATAAAATTTCCAGTTTCCTCTTTGGTTGGTGACATTTCTGCCGAAAGCATGGGTATTGGAATTGGTATTGAAAAAAAGCTAAAAACAAGCTTAAGTGTCTCGCAGGAAATTGGTTACATTTTTCATGTTGAGCAAAAAAATAAGTTTTCAGTTGATGTGGAAAATATTAATGGATTAAAATTCACAACCGAAATACGAAAATATTTAAACAAGAATGAAATCCCCGAAAGTGGCTTTTTTGCTACTGTGGAGATGAAAAACATTTTCACCAATTCCGACATGGGAACATACGAAGTTTTAAGATACAGAGGTTCGCTTACCGGCAATCTGGGAGTTTTGTTTTATTGGGATAAATACAAAAAAAGTAAAATCACTTTGGAACTTCTGGGAGGTGGAGGATTGGGATATGTAAACGCTGATTCCAGTGCGAATCCTGATGATCCGGGAACTGATTCGAATTATAATTCGGCTAATGAATTTTATCCCTGGTTAAATCTTGATATAAAAATCGGGTATATACTGAGATAGAAGTATTTGGCAAAACACAAAGGGCTACACACTTTATTCAGAAAATAATATTACACAAGTTCTTATTTGTACCAAAATTTGTATTTTGGGGACATATAAAAAGAATATGGGACTAAATGTACCACGTACTAATCTTGAATTGCTACTTCGCGATATTTAAAAGTTATGGCTCATTATGACACAGACCTCAAGTATTTGAATGATAAGCCAATTTATTTCAACAAAACAATCAGGGTTTATTCTGTGTTTCGTGTATTATTTAGACAGCCTACACAGAAGTTAGGTAACATATAATAAAACCAATTTTAAAACTAAAAACCAGAAACATGAGACGACTAATCTATTTATTCTTGGAAAGCACAGCGATAATCTTTTCAACAAGTTGTGATAAATGGTGGAATACTACCAAAGAAATTAGCAATAATACAAATGATACAATTTCTTTATACTTGTATGTTCAATCTGCTATATTGAGTTGTATAGACTCTTTGGTAATATCACCTAACAGTAATAAAATCTTTGTTAAGGATGCACGTAGTCAATCCAGTGAATGTAATCCATATATTAATAATGGAGAATATTTAGTCAAAACTAGTAGTCATAGAATCTTAGCGAAAGATATTTGAAATCTTTACTTACATTTATGCTGACAGACAGTTGAGCAACAATTTATTTCCGCACTTGCCATAGCGTCGGCCGAATTAGAAGAAATTGGAATATTGGAATCACAAAAGTTTGGCAGAGAATTAATTTACATAAATAGAGAATTA
>CAZOXJ010000360.1:0-3063 GCA_964583325.1 uncultured Lentimicrobiaceae bacterium | reverse complement strand
ACTGGTATGGAACTGCAAGCCTCAGGGTTAGAGGTACCAATGATTGTGGTTTAGGCGCATGGACTGAATACATGGATATTGTATGTACATCCTGTGTTGGCGTTGATGAAAAAGAAACTGCTCAGCCAGTAAGTGTATTTCCGAATCCGGCTTCTTCCAACGTGAATGTATCCGTGAATACCGGAACATCAGATATACTAACGCTGAAACTCATGAATTCGCTGGGAACTGTTGTTTATAACCAGACTATCAGTACTTCCGGCAAACTCAATCATTCTATTAATGTTGGGAAATTTGCTGAAGGTATGTATTTCCTTGTATTGGAAGGCAAGAATCTTAATTACACACAGAAAGTTACTATTCAACGCTAAATTTAACTAACATTTTTTTAAAGCCTGTTTAGCCAACAGGCTTTTTTTTTATCTTTGCACATTATAAATTACTGTCATTTAGTACGTAACCCCAAAATCAAACCAATACACTAAACATGAAAAAAACCTTACTCTTATTAGTAGTTCTGCTGGCTTCGGCAGGGCTGTATTCACAGGTTCTGCTACAGCAGGATTTCAGTGCCGGAACAATGCCTCCAACAGGTTGGATGGTTTTTGGCAACCAAAGCAACTGGGCAATTTCGGAAACTAATAATGCCGGTGGTGTTATACCCGAAGGCCGGGTTAAAAGTGTGCCTGCTTTTAACGGAACGATGCGTTTTATTTCTCCAGCTACCAACACAACTGGTCTTTCGCAGGCTATCATTCAGTTTAAACACATGTTCGATCATGTTGATGGTAATACAACTGCTTTTACCTTGAGTGTTGCTACGCGCGCTTCTTCAAGCGGAGCATGGCATGAAGTGTGGTCGAAAGCTGCCACAACGGATATCCCGGCCGAAACGGTAACTATTCTGGTTAATAATACAGATGTGGGTTCGGGTGCATTCCAGTTCTGCCTGGTGGTAACCGGAAGCAGTGCTAACTTTAAAGACTGGTTCTTCGATGATATTACATTGCTCGATCCGCTAACCAACGATGCCGGAATGGCAAGCATTGGAGTGCCTATTATGTTTGTAGGCAACCAGGCTGTAAGCGGGAAATTTGTGAATGTCGGCGAAACTACCATCAACTCAGTAAAAGTAAACTGGTCGCTGAATGATGGCGATGTTCATACTACTGCCTACACAGGATTGAATGTTGCGACAGGGGCTGAATATGCTTATACCTGTACCGATTCAATTATTGGTGTACCAGGTGTTTACAACCTGAAAGTATGGGTTTCGGAACTAAACGGAAGCGCTACCCCGGATGATAATCCTGATAATGATTTCATGATCAAGAGTATTTCTATACCCGATCAGCTTGTTTTCCGCAGACCTATGTATGAAGAGTTTACCAGCTCTACATGCGCTCCATGTGCCAGTTTCAACAATTCCACTTTCAATCCTTTTATTGCAGCTCATGGCGAAGAAATTACCCTGATCAAATACCAGATGAACTGGCCTGGCAGCGGTGACCCATATTATACTGCTGAAGGTGGCGTACGCAGAAGCTATTACGGTGTGAATGCAGTTCCCGATCTTTATGTGGATGGTAAAGTTTGCGGTACCAATTCAACAGCCGTTAACAATGCTTTCAATACTTCAAAAGCAACCATGACGTACCTCGAAATTCAGTCGTCGCACGAAATTCAGGGTAATAATGTAATCATTGATTGCAACATACTGCCATATGCCAATTACAGCGGTGTAACTGTTCATATTGCCGTTTTGGAAAGAAAAACCACACAGAATGTTGCTACCAACGGAGAAACCTCATTTCACAATGTAATGATGAAAATGGTTCCTGATGCATCGGGTACAATGGTTTCGCTTACAGCAAATGAGCCATATAATATGAAGCACACTGTGGATATGTCCTCGACAAATGTTGAAGAAATGGATGACCTGGTAGTTGCTATTTTTGTTCAGGCATCAAACAAGGAAATTCTGAATTCGAACTATTCAATCGAAACCGGTTCCATGATTGTTTCGATGACACCTGCTGACGGAGCATCGAATGTAAATGTAACCGCTCCTATGACAATTACTTACCACCAGCCGGTTCGCATGAAGGATGGAAGTCCGATTACAAGCAGCAACCTGGCTTCGGTACTGTCATTGAAAGAAAACAATGCCTCGGGCGTTAATGCCGGATTTACCGCTACAATCAATGCAGCTAAAACCGTCATTACTGTTACTCCGGATCCTGCTCTGAAATACAGCCAGCAGTATTTTCTGAAAATCGATACACTCGAAAATAACCTTGGCGTTAATACTTTTGCCCAAGCGTCAACTTTCACAACCGAACTCAGCACGGTTAGTGTAAAAGAGCCCAAAGTAAATTCGATAGTTATTTATCCTAACCCGGCTACCGATCGCATTTATATTAAATCGAACGAAATTTCAAAAATCAGCCGTATCGAACTGATGAATACCATCGGAAAAACAGTACGTGTTATCGAAAACCCGGTTTCAAGTCAGAATGAAATATCGCTGAAAGTAGCCGACCTACCATCAGGTATCTATTTTGTAAGGGTTATGGGCGAAGGCAATACACAAACCATGCGCGTATTGATTTCGAGATAATCCGGATTTTTATTCTAAGCTAAAAAGGCTGTCGGTTCGCTGGCAGCCTTTTTTTAATAAGGAGCTGTAGCAAAGCGGAAGTTGAAGTGCAACGGAAACCAAGATAAATCATGGTGGCGCTCTTTACTAGAGGTGCGAAGAGATGAGTCGATTTGTAAAAATTTTCGGGGTGTAGTCACCCCTCTCCTTTTTTCGAGGAGAGGGGACGGGGGTGAGGTGCAAGAAAGTGAAGAGTGATTCCGCAAAGATGCAATGCTTGCCTCTCTGCAATCATAGAGTATCAGCAATGCTTGCCTCTCTGAAAAGAAAGCAAAATAGGGTGATTTGCCATGCTTCCGACTTCTGACTTCCGACTTCTTACTCACTATTCGCTTTTCACTTTTCACTATTCACTATTCACTCCCCCCACCCCCAACTTCCTTATATTTTTCTCCCTTCCATAT
>CAZOXJ010000359.1:0-3068 GCA_964583325.1 uncultured Lentimicrobiaceae bacterium | reverse complement strand
ATTGCCCAGGTGGTGAAATTGGTAGACACGCCAGCTTGAGGGGCTGGTGTCCTTAAGGATGTGCAAGTTCGAGTCTTGTCCTGGGCACTCATCACACAAACATATTTTCCATCTGCCCAGATGGTGAAATTGGTAGACACGCTGGTTTCAGGGACCAGTGGCCTTACGGCTGTGCAGGTTCGAGTCCTGTTCTGGGCACGAACACAATAATGAACCACTTGTAAATGTAAATTTACAGGTGTTTTTTTTTGCGTTAAAAATGAATCTTTTGCGGTGAATTTTTAAGTATAAGTTTGTCAATTAATAGTTTTTTCTTTTTCGCAACTTTTAAGCATAAATTTCTTTATCTGATAATTTTGTATTTTTGAGCCAAATACTCCCAAAATGCAATTGGCCAAAGGCGATAATTACTTTAAGGATCATACGCTTGCTATCAATGTTTGCAAGGTAAACCGCATGAAAAATATTTCGCACGACAATGACCTTACAGAGGTTGAACACCATCACGATTTTATCGAAATAGTTTTTATTACCAAGGGCAAAGGCACGCAGGTAATCAGCGACAATGAATACGATGTGAGCGAAGGCGATATTTTTATCCTTCAGGGTTTTCAGAATCATTATTTCAAAAACGCCGGGAAAGCGGAAATCATTAATGTGATGTATGATCCGGTTAAAAGCAATGACCTGGTGTCGGCTGATGTAAAAACAATTGACGGCTACAGCGCACTTTTTATCCTCGAACCCCGCTACCGAAACCGTATGCATTTTCGTAATATGTTGCACCTCAACAGGGTTGACCTGGCAAAATCAGAATACATTCTTAATAGTATGTTGCATGAAGCTTCGCAAAAAGAGCCTGGTTATGAGCTGTTTCTGAAGAATAAGCTGGAAGAAATCATTATTTTTCTTTCGCGTAAATACTCGCAAATCAGCATTCCGAAAGCGAAATCGCTGGTCAGGATTGGGAAAGCAATTGATTATATTGAGAATAATTTTCATAACAATATTTATATCCATCAACTGGCTGAGCTGACTTTTATGTCAATTCGCAATTTTCAACGTGTTTTTAAAGAAGCTACCGGGTTATCGCCTAACGACTACTTGCTCGATATGCGCATACAGTTTGCTTCCAAACTGCTGATTGAAACAGATTCAGCTATTTATGATGTTTCCGGACGAGTTGGAATTTCCGATTGGTTCTATTTTTCGAAAGCCTTTAAAAAGAAGTTTGGTGTAAGCCCGTTGAATTACCGCAAGCAGAATAAATTGGCGTAGGTAAGGCTTTGTGGTTAGGCTTTGGGGTTTAGGTTTTTGGGTTTAGGGGGCTGAAGCACTGGGAATTGGATTTCCAATTTGCGGTTTACGATTTACGGTTTACGATTAAGGCCTTGGAATTTGGTTTTTGATATTTGGTTCTTGGTATTTGGTTTTTGGAATTTGGTTCTTGGAATTTGGATCTTGCTTCTTTTTAAGCCCCTAATCCCCAACCCCTAAAATCTAACACCTCCTTCAATTGGCGTAATAATACATTTTATTTTCATAAAAGTACAATTTATCATCTCCGCGATGATATACATTTGTATTTCAATAACTTTATGAACTCTGCTTATGTATTTATTAGGCCTTGATATCGGGACATCATCAATAAAAGCATCCATACTGAATGCAGCCACCGGCGAATGCACAGCCAGCGCCAGTTCTCCCGAAACAGAAATGGAAATACTTGCTCCAAAAGCCGGCTGGGCTGAGCAGGACCCTGAACTATGGTGGAAACATACACGCCTGGCTATTGCGGCTTCATTATGGAAAGCGATGATCAATCCTGAAGAAATTGAAGCGATTGGTATTTCGTACCAGATGCATGGCCTGGTTTGCGTGGATAAGGATATGAATGTATTACGGAATGCGATTATCTGGTGCGACAGCCGGGCTGTGGAATATGGAAATACTGCATTTAAAGAGATTGGTCCGGAAAAATGCCTTTCACATCTGCTTAACTCACCGGGCAATTTTACTGCTTCCAAACTTAAATGGGTGAAAGAAAATGAACCCGATATTTATAACCGGATTTATAAAGTAATGCTTCCCGGTGACTTTATTGCTGCTAAACTTACGGGTGATATTTGTACAACTGAATCGGGTCTGTCGGAAGGTATTTTCTGGGATTTCAAGCTTCGCCGGCCTGCAGAAAGTGTGCTGAAATACTATGGTTTCAATAAAAAAATCCTTGCCGACATAGTCCCCACTTTTGGGCACCAAGGCAAGGTTACCGATCAGGCTGCTGCAAATACAGGATTAAGATCAGGTACGCTGGTCAGCTATCGTGCTGGTGATCAACCAAACAATGCATTTTCGCTTAATGTTCTTAATCCCGGTGAAATTGCTGCAACGGCCGGCACATCAGGTGTTGTATATGGAGTAAGCAATCTGGTACAGTATGATCCTTTGTCGCGGGTAAATACTTTTGTGCATGTAAACAACTCCGAAAACGAACTCCGTAACGGAATCCTGCTTTGTGTAAACGGTACGGGAATTCTGAACTCGTGGATTAAGAAAATGGCCGGTGAAAGCATGAGCTATGAGCAGATGAATGAACTGGCAGCTTCAATTCGACCAGGATCGGACGGGTTACTTATCCTTCCTTTTGGGAATGGTGCCGAACGCGTTCTCGAAAACAGGGAAGCAGGTTGCAGCATTCATAACCTGAATTTTAATATTCATGGTAAAGCACACATGTTCAGAGCCGTCCAGGAAGGAATTGCTTTTGCGCTGTATTACGGAATAAAAGTGATGGAGAAAATGGGTGTCGAAATAAAGGTGATCCGTGCAGGGAAAGCCAATATGTTCCTAAGTCCTGTCTTTTCACAGACTTTAGCTGATATTTCCGGTGCTACCATCGAACTTTATAATACTGACGGGGCGCAGGGTGCTGCCCGTGGAGCAGGAATAGGAGCCGGAATTTATAAGGATTTTGAAACTGCATTTGCCGGACTTAAAAAGTTAGAAACAATTTCCCCTTCAACCGATAATCTCAACATTTTAGAAGCCTACGAAAATTGGGAAAA
>CAZOXJ010000358.1:0-3069 GCA_964583325.1 uncultured Lentimicrobiaceae bacterium | reverse complement strand
AACGGAATGATAAGTTTTAAAGGTGTCCAATTACCTATGTGGGTGAGTGGAAATATGTATTTCAACCTGGCAAAACCAGGACCTTTCGACACCTGTTATGTTCTCAACCCGGATGAAAAGATTCAATTTAATTTGGTTGAAGAAGGCGAAAACGTTTACCTGGAAATCAGTTTCAACAAGCCTGAACAATTGCCTGCCACACAGCTGATCAGCACCGAAACATTAGGTGTAGCTAAAATGCCCAGGCAGAAATTTGAGGATATGGACGGAAAACCCATTGTTTTTAACACAGATTACCTCAACCAGGTGCGTAATGCAACAACTCCGGTTCCCGGCCCCGTTGAAAGTATTTTCATAGGAAAGAGCAGAATTAAAGTCTGGTAAGAGTCAAAATATAAGGCAGATATCTTAGTATGGAGCCTGTACCTAAATGTTGCAAATAATTAACATCAGGTCTTCAGACGGATATATTTTAAAATCCGGAAAATTAAAATCACTACTCAAACAAAAAGTACAAATGGCTAAACGAATTATCAATATCCTGTTCATTATATTTGCAATGAGTTCGCAGGCACAGGAAACTACGCAGGTTGATCCTTACCATAAAAGCACGAACGGATTCGGATATTCTGTTTCAGCAGATGCACATTGTACAGTGTGGTGGGCCGAAGGGGCATATAAAGTAATGCGCGACATGCCGGTACCATCACAGCAGTCATCGGGCATACAGGTATGGTCGGCTCAAAATGAATACGAATCGTTTATCGTAGTTGTTAATCCAAAACTAAGGCTCGAAAATTTCAGGATTAAACTGGATGAACTAAGTGACAGCAAAGGAAATACAATTGAAAAAGCGAATATTACCATCAGAAAGGTGGAATATGTAAAAGTTACCAAACCTACCGACTCGTATGGATTTACCGGATGGTGGCCCGACCCGCTGCCATTGGTTAATGATCCCGAAACATTAATACCTTCTGAAAACCAGCCTTTTTGGATAACAATAAAAGTTCCTGAAAATGCTTTAGCCGGAGATTATTCAGGAAAAATCAACCTTAGTTCAGGAATCTGGTCACTTGATTTATCTGTTAAACTCCACGTTTGGAACTTTTCGCTGCCAAAATCGCCTGCCATGCGTTCGGGCTTTGGGATGAGCATGAACGACATTGCCGAATACGAAAATCTGACCGATATGGCCGACAAACAGAAAGTATTCGACTATTATATGGAAAGTTTCCGCGACTATAAAATTTCGCCTTACGACCCGTTTCTTTATACTCCTGTGAAGGAAAATATTTCAGGTGTAGCCTGGCAGGGCGGACTTTTCGACAGCCGCGAGAAATACAGCGGTAGCTATTCGTATAAACTGGTTGACAATTCGTTAACAAAAAATACCGAAGGGAGTACCAAAGACTTTATACCCATCAAAAACCCATCTTCCCTGAAATTGGTTTTTCATTCAAAATCAGTTAAGGATAAACAGCAATTTATTGCCGGTATCGAATGCTATAACACTGAAAAAGAACTTATTGTATTCGAAAATCGTTTCGAAATATTTACCGGGGAAACCGAATGGAAAGCCTATTCACTTGTGCTTGATAAATTTGACCCCGAAGTAAAATACATCAAAATAAAATTATTTCCTTCGAACCGAACCAAAGCCGGCGAAGATACCGGGACCGTTTGGTTCGATGAATTACAACTTATAGACGAATCGGGGCAGAATGAATTTCCGGAAGGAGACTTTGAAACTGATTTGAATAAAATTGATATCAGTCTCGATTTCAGCGATTTTAACAAGGCTGGTAAAAAGTATTTCGACGAGTTTGGGTTTACCGGTTACAGCCTCAGCCTCAAAGGTTTGGGCGGTGGCACCTATTACAGCCGCGAATCGGGTGTTTTCGAAGGATTTGAACAGGGAACCAGCGAATACAACAAACTGATGGAGAAATACCTTGCTCAAATGCAGGACAACCTCGAAAAGAACGGATGGCTTGGAAAAGAGTATGTTTACTGGTTCGATGAACCGGGCGAGTCCGATTATCCTTTTGTAAAGGAAACCAACGCATTAATAAAGAAATACGCTCCCAAAATTACAACTTTCCTAACCGAACATGTTGCTGACCAGGACATTTCGGATGTAACCGATATTAGTTGCACCATTTGGCATAAGCTCAGCCACGAGAAAATAAAAAAGATGAACGAAAAAGGACTTGAGCACTGGTCGTACCTCTGCTGCTGGCCAAAATCGCCATGGATTTCGGAATTCATCGATCATGATGCCGTAAACATGCGAATGTGGCTATGGGCTTCGTGGCAACATCAGCTGAAAGGAATTTTGATATGGTCAACCACGTATTGGAATTCTGATGCTGCATCGCCGGCAGGTTATCTTCAGAATCCATGGGAAGAGGCAATGTCGTATGTAACTGGTTATGGCTGGCCTCTTGGAAAGCAAACTATATGGGGAAACGGCGACGGAAGGCTTTATTATCCAAACAACCGAAACCCGAATACCGATACCAAAAGCTATATCGGGAGGCCGGTGCCTTCCATTCGGCTCGAATTCATACGCGATGGAATTGAGGATTTTGAATACTTCTCTTTACTCGAAAAAGCAGTAGCAAAAAATCCCTCCCTTCCACTGGCAAAGGAAGCCGGCAAACTTCTTGAAATTCCTAAAAGCATTTATACGGATGAAAAAACGTATTCGAAAAATCCGCAGGATATGCTTGAATACCGTAAAAAAATAGCTGGTATGCTGGAGATACTAAGCAGTGGTAATAATAAAAGCGGTAATACTAAATAAGTTTGTATTGGCCCGGAACATTCAAGTTTGGTTTTTGGCAGATTAAAAAAGCGCGACACAAAATTGACACAATGGCGGTGCAGCCTGATTTGTAAGAAAATTTCGATGACCCGCTGCTCATCTGCTAATAAAAATGTAAGGAAAACAATAAATTTTAATCCAGGCGCTAAAATGAATAATCAAAACCTCTTTTGTCCGGTAAAAAAACATATCGTCCCTGACGGGACTACGTCTTTTTTATAACTTATTTTCTACCAACA
>CAZOXJ010000357.1:0-3132 GCA_964583325.1 uncultured Lentimicrobiaceae bacterium | reverse complement strand
ATAAAATAGTTATCCGACTCTTTGATCTTTGAGAAAATATTGTGTTTGGAATAAATCATTAAATGCTCAGCTTATTGTAGGTTACTTCTGAAAAACATGCAAATAAATACTTGCAACTGATTAAATCACAATTTGTTAATCGTGACAACCAACAACGGTTTTTGACGTTTTGGCGCAGCACTGAGCTACTTTTTTGGTGTTAACTTTTTGAACTTCAACTTTCTTTTTAACTAAACTTTTCATGATTTCTATTTTAGTGTTTTATTAATATTTCTTTATAATCGTTAATTACATTTCAATTCCCGCATGAGCATCCACAACCTGCAGCTTTTTTCCCGGCAATGGTAAAACTGCACACTTCGGCATTCCCCTTGACATAAGGTGCAGATTCTTCGAGTATTTCGACAGAAGCAAAACCGGCATTTTCGAGATGTTGCATGTATTCGGCGCGGGTTACAGAACCTGCCCAACATTCGGCAACAGCTGCAGGATCGTTGCGGTATTCAGCCGCAATCGGGGCTGTGGCATAAATATCGCTGATGACGAAACGTCCGCCTTTTTTCAGGATGCGGAAAATTTCATTCCAGACTGCCTGTTTATCAGTAGCATGGTTAAGTGTACAATTTGATATTACCAGGTCGGCCACTTTATCAGGAAGCTCAAGTTTTTCAAGTTCACTGCGAACAAAACTGACATTGGTTACTCCAAATTTTTCTGCATTGCGCCTGGCTTTTTCCAACATTCCATCCGAAATATCGATACCATACACAAATCCGATTTTGCCAACCGATTCAGCCATTCGTAAAACATCCGTTCCACGGCCACTTCCCAAATCAACACAAACTTCACCTATTTTTGGTTCAGCATAATTGATTGCTCCACCGCAGGAAAGGCAGCAGTCGGATTCAGCCAACTCACTATACCTGGTATTTATTTCTTTAATTTCCATAACAAAATTATCAATTCAAAGATATCGATTTTTTTAACATGTTTTACATGGTCGGTTGGTAATAAATAAACCCATTACTCCGCCAAAAAGCACACTAGATACAGGATTACTTGTAATTGCGCACGTTCCGGAAGCACATCCAATAAAATAGTAATACAAAAATCCACCAATTCCACCAATTATAACTCCGGCAGCCGGTTTCCAGAAATAGGCAGACCGGATCAGTTCTTTAAAATTCTTAGGCCTGGTATCGTTTTCACAAGATTCATTCATCGGTATATTTCTATGTTTTGTTTAATTCAAATGCATTTATAACTCTAATTGGAAATCAGACTACTTTACTGATTTCCTTCAGAAGAAAGTCCTTGGTTTTTACGCCTACAAAACGATTCACTTCTTTCCCGTTTTTAAACAAAATCAAAGTCGGAATACTCCTCACGCCATATTTTGCTGATGATTCGCGGTTAGCATCCACATCAAGTTTAGCGATTTTTGCAGTATTCCCAAGTCCTTCGGCGGTTTCATTAAGAACAGGAGCCATCATTTTACATGGCATGCACCACGAAGCCCAAAAATCGACCAATATGACACCGTTTTTGACCTGAGCCTGGAAATTCGCGTCGCTGAGTTGCTGAATTGCTGAATGAGTTTCCTCTTCAGGAGTATTTTTTATCTTCTTGTACGTGAAGTACATGTAAGTGAGGAATCCGGCAAAAAGCAGGAAGGTAACTATTACGGTTATCGTCATTATATTGTGTGTTGGACTTGTATATTTTGATGATGTTCGTGTATGTATTTTGACGCTGCAAGCGCAGCTATTGTTCCGTCGGCTACAGCTGTTGTAACCTGTCTGTACTTTTTAACTATTGAATCGCCGGCAGCAAATACACCTTTAATGCTGGTTTGCATGTCGGCATCCACTATAATTTCTTTCCATTTGTTAAGCTCCAGTTTGCCTTCAAGGAATTCAGTATTCGGAACATAACCGATGAAGATAAAAACGCCATCGATAGGATAATTCTGTTTCAAACCGCTTTTCAGATCAGTAATCTCAACACCTTCGATCTTTTCATTGCCATGAAATGCTGTTATCGAAGTTTCCATCAAAAAGTTAATTTTCGGATGGTTACGGGCTTCTTCAATCGCAAATTCAAACGCCTGGAAATGATCAAACTGATGTACGATGGTTACTTTGCTTGCATATTTTGTAAGCGAAACAGCTTCTTCAAGTGCTGAATTTCCTCCTCCGACAACCATGATTTCCTTATCGGTGAAAAAATCGCCGTCGCAGGTTGCACAGTATGAGATGCCCTGACCTTTCAATACATTTTCGCCTGGTACGCCAAGTGTGCGTGAGCGGCCACCGGGGCTGAGGATTATTGCGTCGGCAGTATATTTTGTTCCATCCGAAAGTATCGCCTCTTTAACTTCTCCATCCAGGTTCAGTGATTCAACAGTAATATTACTTTTAATATCACAACCGAATTTCTTTGCCTGGTTCCGCATGATAGTCGAAAGCTGATACCCGCTGATGCTTTCCACACCCGGGTAATTGGCGATTTCGTGAGTAAGGATCATTTGTCCGCCAACGGTACCTTCGCTCAGAATCAGAGTCTTCACCCTGGCACGCGACAGGTAGATGCCTGCCGTAAGACCGGCAGGCCCTGCTCCTATAACAATTGCATCGTAATGATTAAATGATTTCATAAAGATTAAATTTCTAGCTGATCATGAGTAGATTGATCATTAATAAATTTTCGTTTTCATAAATCAGAGGCGGCATTTGGAAGATTATAATTTGAGAAAAAACCAAAATCAATTATTGAAAGATTCCGTTCCCAAAAACCTAATCCCCAAAACCTAAACCCTTATCTATTTAGCGAATTCAGCATCAAGTATCGTTTTCACCTGTGTCATGGTTTGAATACTGGAGGTAGCTTTTACCAGTTTACCGTTTTTGTAATACATCGTAAAAGGAATTCCCATGAAGCTTTTTACTTCCGGTACATTACGGATCACGTGTGATTCCGGGCTGTCAAATTCCATGTCAGCGAACTTCACATTTGTGTACTGACCTTCGAGATCTTCCATGATTCCATAAACAGGAATACACATCGGGCCCATACGGCCACAGCAGATCATTACGTTTTCGTTTTCGCTGATAAATTTCTGGTGAGCTTCAG
>CAZOXJ010000356.1:0-3138 GCA_964583325.1 uncultured Lentimicrobiaceae bacterium | reverse complement strand
TAACTCAGTTTTATTCAACACTTTTATCGGGAAAAACACTTCACATCCTCGATCCGTTACTGATCCGCCAGCCCGGTAAACTCATAGAATGGTATTCCATACACCCGCAAATGGGTATATACTGTGTGCCAACCCTTTGGTCTGAAATCCTGAATTATTTTGAAACTTCGGAAGGCACTGAATATAAAACCTCGGTGCCCGATTGCGTGTATCTTTCAGGAGAAGCCGTTACAGATGAGCTTTTAATAAGAAGCTTCCGCATTTTCCCTCATTTACAATTATGGAATCTTTATGGTCCTACTGAAGCTACTGCCAACATTACGGCCTGCCGGTTGTACCAGGATGAAAAAACCCATATAGGAAAACCTCTGAAAGGAACCAGGGTGATGATTGTTGATGATGACATGAAGCCGGTTGAAACAGGCATCATTGGTGAACTTCTTGCCAGTGGTGAGGGCATAGCAAGGGGATATGTAAATCTTCCTGAACTGACTGCAACAACTTTTATATCAGTAAAAAGCAATGGAAACGATCCCTCCTGTTTTTATCGCTCCGGCGACCTGGTGAAGGAAGATGAATCGGGAAGACTGATTTACATTGGACGAAAAGACCAGCAGGTGAAAATCCGCGGGTACCGTATCGAACTTCCGGAAATAGAACTTGCCTTGCTTGGCATTCCTGAAGTTAAATATGCCGCTGTAAAAGTAACTGAGGACAGAAAAAGCGGGAAAACGCTGGTTGCTTACCTGGAGTACAAGGGAAATATTTCCTTATCGGTGAGCGAATTACGCAAAATCCTGGTGCAGACGCTGCCTGATTATATGGTTCCGGAGATTTTTGTGCGCCTGGAACATTTTCCCCAACTCCCAAATGGTAAAATTGACAGAAAATCGCTGCCACCGCCCGGAATCCAGCGTCCTGAACTGGGCTATCCTGCCTTACCACCCTCAACCGATCATGAAAAAGCAATGGTTCGGGCATGGGAAGAAGTTCTGGGACTGGAAGGCATTGGAATGAACGATAATTTCTTCGACCTGGGTGGCAACTCCTTAAAAGCAAATGCGTTGGTGCTTGAGGTGTATTCAATAGCCGGGATTTCAATCCCGATTAAAAGTGTTTTTGAACTCCTTACAGTTGGAAACCTGGCTAAAATTCCCGCTTTCACAATAGCAAAACTCCATTGTGAAATTTCCGGCTCAAGCGAAATTGCCCCGGTACTTGCCGATTTGAACGAAAACCAGGTACCTGAGACTGAACACGCCGAAACACTGCCCCCTGGGCTGTCAGAAAACCAGAAATCCTTATGGTTTATTCAACAGACAGAACCTGAACTGGCTGCATATAATATATTTTATAACATACGGCTTACGGGGCAACTGGATGTTCCTATCCTGGAGGAAACGCTGAGAGCCATCGTTGGAAATCACGAAATTCTTAATACAAAGTTCAGGACAAAGAAGAATCCTGTTGAGAAGAATGATCTGTTTTTAAATGATAAGATTTTAGAGATATACAAATCAACCGTTGACCAAAACCCGGTTTCTGAACAGGAAGCCATTTTAAATTCTCGGGCTCTCGCATCGCAGCCTTTTAAATTCGAGCAGGAACGTCTTTTCAGATTTATCCTGTATGATCTCGGCAGCAACCAGCATCTGCTTTCTTTTATTGTGCATCATATTGTTTTTGATGGTTACTCATTCGATGTCTTTTTAAATGAGCTTTGTGGTTTATACGACAATAAGATCGTAACAAATAAATCAAGCAATTGCAAATCAGCATCCTACGCTCAGTTTTGCAAGGATGAAAACCTTTACCTTTCAGGAACCCAATACGCAGAGGATAAACAATACTGGCAAAACCAGCTTTTACAAGCGCCAACTTTTTTTGAAATAGCTACTGATTATACACGCCCGGAAACCGATTCGAGGGAAGGCGGACAGGTTCGGAGAACAATAAGTCCATTATTGAAATTAAAACTCAAGACTCTCAGCGATAGCAATGGAGCCAGTATGTTCATGACCTGCCTTTCAGCATTTTCGGTACTCTTATACCGTCATTCAGTCCATAATGATTTCCTGATCGGAACTCCTGTCGCCAACCGGGCAAGGAAGTCATACCTGGCGTTGATCGGTTATTTCGTAAACACGATTTTATTCAGAATGAAGATTGATGAAACCATATCATTCAACGATCTGCTCATTTCAGTAAAGGATCAAACCCTTGAAAATATTGCTCATTCCAAATTTTCGTTCAGCCATTTAAACGAAGTTCTCAAATCGGATAGAATCCTTGGCGTTAACCCTTTTTTCCAGGTTATGTTTGCTTATCATGAAGCAGACTGGAGGTTTACAACCGATTCCGGATTAAGCGGTGTGGCCACAGAGGAGTTTTTCGGCCAGTCCAAATTCGATCTTTTTACAGAAATTTTCGACCGGCACGACGACGCTGAAATAGTCCTTACTTATTCATCCCGTTTATATCATCCGGAAACTATAGGAATACTGATTGATCATCTCATTCAGATACTGGAACATATCTGCGTATCGCCCGAAACCAGCATCAAAGCAATAAACATGGTTTCAAGCGAAGAGCAGAATAAGATTGTTCGTGAATGGAATCAGACAGCATTTCCCTGTGAGATTAAAGGCAACCTGGTTGACATGATCGAACAGCAAATCGAAAAAACGCCTGATCTTCCTGCCCTGGTTTCGCGAAATGAAGTTATTTCCTACAAGGAAATGGGGCACAACGTAAATGTAATGGCGGCCAACCTGTATTCACTTGGAGTTGCAAAAGGCACTCCTGTTGGAATTCACCTCGAAAATTCACCTCTTATGGTGATGTGTATCCTTGCTGTTTTCAAGGCAGGCGGTATCTATATTCCGCTTGATCCATATTATCCCGAGGAACGTCTTCGTTATGTCATAGATAAAACAAAAATACGGTATCTGATTGTAGATCATGGATATGACAACATAAAACAGAATTTTTCGGAAAAGATTATTCCAGGTATTGAACTTTTAAATGAATCTCTGATTCAGCCTGCGGTAAGACTTACCGAGCCAAACTTGCCGGAGGATCTAGCTTACATTTTGTTTACCTCCGGCTCAACCGGAAATCCAAAAGGTGTAATGATCC
>CAZOXJ010000355.1:0-3168 GCA_964583325.1 uncultured Lentimicrobiaceae bacterium | reverse complement strand
CTGTAGCACTTTTGTTCCCTGCTTTTCTGTTTTTGTAGTCTTTTTGTATCCTGTAAATAATAGGATTATGAGTGGTGCATCCCGAATTTTGCTGCTCTAATAAAAACCAAAAGTATGGTATCCAAAAAGCCTGCTAAAACTGATGACAAACTGGAGAAAGATCTCAAAACATTGGTTTCGCGAATGAAGAATGAGAATTCGGCTCTGGAAAAGATCCTTGTCAAATTAAAATCAGAAAATGATCAGCCTGAAGTAAAAACCAGTTTATTAAAGAAAAACACAAATCAATAATCAAGTAATCATGAAACACAACTTTACATATATTATTGTCATACTGTTCGCCCTCATCAGCAGGGTTAGTGGTCAAACTCCAGGAACTCCTGATCTCTCTTTCGGTAGCGGAGGCAAAGTAGTGTATGACAGAGATCAGACCGACTTATACCAGGATGTGAAAGTTCAGCCGGATGGCAAAATTGTAGCTGTCGGGAACTCATTAACAGCAACATATACCAGTGTGATTGAGGTTACACGGTACCTGGATAATGGTGCTTTCGATCCTTCATTTGGCACCAATGGGCATTTCAACTATACCTATAACGGCAATCCTGAAACTATGGCCTATCGTTGCCTGATAAAATCAAATGGCAAAATACTTATTGCAGGGCACACAACAAATTATACTACCTATGGAATAATTTTAATCCAGTTAAATTCCGATGGCACTCCAGATGCTGCTTTCGGCACCAATGGAGTTGTATACCAGAATTTTACAACCGGTGAAAATTTAGCTTACGGATTAACTTTGCAAAGTGATAATAAAATACTGGTTTCTGGAATTAAAAATGATGGTAATGGCGGTAATATTCCTATAGTAGCGAGGTTTTCAAGCACTGGTGTGCTTGATAATTCATTTGGAAACAATGGCGTTGCCGAAGTCCCGATCATCACAGGCGATAATGACTTTGCAACTGTTTGTGTGCAACCTGATGGGAAAATTCTGGCAGCCGGACATTATCAGAGCGGTTTGTCGTGGTTCACACTTTTACTGGTGCGTTTTGATCAAAATGGGATCCTCGACCCCAGCTATGGAAACGCAGGAATCGTTAATATGAACCTGGGAAATGTAGATGATGAATTTTTTGATATGGCTATGACAGGAAATGATCTGGTACTTACAGGTTTTACTGTTGAGCAGGCTAGTATGACATATAAACTTCTGTTGATGAAATTTGATATAAACGGCCAGCTTGTTCCTTCTTTCGGCAATGGCGGTAAAGTAATCTGGGGCAATGTGGATTATACGTTCGGTGACGCTCTGGAAATTCAGGCCGATGGAAAGATTATTGTTGTAGGATGCACCGGCGGTATGCAGCCTGCCGATAACGACTGGGCTTTATGGCGCTTTAATGCTGATGGCAGCATTGATAATACTTTCGGCACCAATGGGCTTACCACTACAGAGTTCTTCAATGGTACTGAAGAAGCTCTGGGCTTAGCACTTTATGAAAATAAAATTATCGTGGCTGGTAAAACACGCAATGCTACCAACTGGCTCGATTTTGGTGTTGCAAAATATTGGAACGGTATCAGTGCACTTTTCACAACAGGAAACACCACTGTGTGCAGCGGCAGTTCAGTTCAGTTTACAGATCAGTCGTCGGGTTCACCTGATACCTGGAACTGGACTTTCGAAGGCGGAACTCCATCTACTTCAACCCTTCAAAATCCATTAGTAACATACTCTACAGCAGGCATTTATGATGTTACGCTCACCATCACAAAGGGAGCACAGACAAATACTCTATTAAAAACCGATCTGATAACTGTTGAAGCCCCGGTAACTTCAGCGCCAGCGCAACCAACCGGGCCAACGGCTATTTGTGGTTCGTTTACTTTTGACTACACCTCTGTCGCTGTTCCTAATGCCACTTCATATACCTGGATGGTTGAACCCCCAACAGCCGGAACCATCACCGGAACGGGAATCACCGGAACTTTAAATGCATCAAATACATGGAATGGACCTTTTACAGTTAAAATCACAGGTTCAAACTCGTGCGGAGCAGGACCATCATCACCAGTATTAAATGTTATTTCAACCCATCAGCCTTTAGTTTATTCCCTATTCACGGGAGGCGGTTACTGCGCCGGTCAACCAGGCTTTGAAATTAAACTTGAAGATTCCGAAACAGGCGTAAATTACCAATTGTATAAAGACGGCATTGCTTTAGGTGCAGCATTACCCGGCACCGGAAACTCCTTAAGTTTTGGATTGCAGACAGTTGGAACCTATACAGCTTCAGGAGTCAATGGTGCTTGTTCGGCTAATATGCAGGGAGCTTCAACTGTTTATCTCATTGATCCACCGGCAGCTGCCACACAGCCAAACGGGCCAGCATCAACCTGCAACAACGTTCCTTCCACTTTTACTGCAGCTTTGCCTGCAAACGGATTCACACTGTTGTGGACACTTAATCCTGCAAGCGCCGGTACTGTTACTCAACCAACTTTAACAACCGCAGTCGTAAACTGGAATCCGGCTTACGAAGGAACAGTATATATTACAGTACAGGGACAGAATGAATGTGGTGATGGCCCCGCTTCACCTGCTCATACAATAACCGTGAATGCTCTTCCTGCGCCGGTAGCTTCGGGTAATACATCGGTTTGCAAAAATCAGGAGACAACCTATACAACTGTTTCCAATAGCGGCAGTTCTTACAGCTGGGTTGTTACGGGTGGAAGCATCCAATCAGGACAAGGCAGCAATGAGATTATCGTTTTGTGGAGTAACCCGGGAACCGGAACTGTTGCTGTTACTGAAACATCAGCAGCGGGTTGCACAGATTTATCTCCACTGCTTACAGTAGCCGTTGACGCGTGTACAGGTATAAATGAAAACAATTCGGAATTTCTGAGTATTTATCCAAACCCGACTTCGGACCATTTGAATATTGCACTTAAAGCTGAATTTAAAACATCAGTCGAAATAACAATTTACAACAGCACAGGACAGCTTGTACGCAAATTTTCGACAGTAAATGCGAACAATACAAATGAGCTAAGACTTAATATTTCGGATCTCACTCCTGGTGTTTACATGCTCAGGATAACAGATGAAAATCAGTTTATAAGCAAATCATTTTTAAAGAAGTAACTACAGATATA
>CAZOXJ010000354.1:0-3172 GCA_964583325.1 uncultured Lentimicrobiaceae bacterium | reverse complement strand
GGCTGTCCTAACCGTATGGACCCGGTTACAGCTCATGTTGAGGTGGAAGAACTTTCAGAAATTAATGTCGTGAAAGGGCCGTACCTTTTAAATTATGGCCCGGCTTTGGGAGGCGTAATTAATTTACAAACGGAAGACCCACATCCATATGCGAAATTTGAGATTCATGGCAATGCTATATTTGGATACGAAACCAACTGGGATGGTGCCAAGGAGTATTTTTCATTGTATGGAGGAAACAGCAAAATCTACTTCCGTGCCTCTGGCGGATACAGGAAGTATGGCGATTATTCGAGCGGAAGTTCCGAAGGCGAGGCAACAGAATATAACACCTCGTTCCGGAAGTACAATTATGGCGCAAAAGTCGGTTATACCATAACTTCAAAGCAGAATATTCTGCTCTCGTACAGTGAATCACATGGCCGCGATGTAATGTTTCCGGCTCTTACCATGGACGAAATAAGTGATGATACCCGTATGATGTCCGCCGATTATTCAGCTAAAAACCTGTCGGAGGTAATTACATCCTTAGATGTAAAAATCTATCAGACAGATGTAAGTCACCTGATGGACAACAGCAACCGCGAAACCTGGAATACCAAACAGATGGTGGCTGATGTGGATGCCGTAAATACAGGTGGTAAAGCCATTATGGGATTAAAATTCGGTAAACATATTGTTTCTGGTGGATTAGATTTTGAAAATATCTACAAGGATGGTATCCGTACCATGACCATGCAAATGATGGGCGGCACTTCAACTAAAAAATTCAATCTCTGGAATAAAGCTGTCATTCAAAACGCAGGCCTGATCGCGGGTTACAATGCCGTTTTCGGTTTATTCGCAGTTAATGCAGGCTTTCGGTTGGATGTAAACAAAGCCGATTCGGAAGACACGCTGGTTCTGATTAAGAATGGTGTTGAGTACTTTAACGAAACAGCTTCGCAGTATGTAAATTTTAGTGGAAACCTGGGTGCAACACGAAACCTTACCGATAAACTTTCTGTATCCTTAGCCATAGCCCGCGGCACCCGAAGCCCGAATATGCTTGAGCGATACATAAAACTGTTGACTGTAGGTTATGATAGCTATGATTATCTCGGCAATCCGCAGCTGAAGCCTGAGACGAACAACGAGGTTGATCTCACATTTAAATATGCTGACGGGAAATTAGGCAACATCTACATTAACGGATTCTACTCTTATGTGAAGGATTATATTTCAGCCGAACTGCTCCCTTCATCGGTTATTATGCCAGGAACTCTTGGAGCACCAGGTGTAAAGCAGTTTGTAAATGTCGATAATGCGACGTTTACTGGTTTTGAAGTGGGTTATACTTCGCCCCAGGCATACAAACTTGGCGTAAGTGTAGTAGCAGCTCTTACCTATGGCCGAATTCCGGAAGTAACCAAGTATATTATCACCGCAGGACAGGTTACAGGAGATACTTTACTGAAAAACGATGCACTTCCCGAAATACCTCCTTTCGAAACAACAATAAGTATAAACTACCGTATGTTGAAAGGCAAGCTTATTCCCAAAATCGCATACCGTTTGGTTGCAGCCCAGAATCATGTATCCGAAGCGTTTTACGAGCCTGTAACACCGGGATTCTCTCTTCTGTATTTCTCGGTTGCCTATAAAGTAAGTAAGAATATAGGTATCAATGCCGGTGTAAACAATATCTTTGATGTGTCGTATTACGAACATCTGAACCGCAAAATTGTAGGCTCAACTGAAAAACTGTACGAACCTGGTCGGATGTTTTTTGTAAACCTTAACCTTTCAATCTGATCACTATGAAATATGCCCTTTTAATAATATTCTTATTTGGTACACTGATCTTCAGTAATGTATCGTGTAACAACGACGAGCCTGATGATAATACTACTTCAGGGCATATTTCATTTTCTTTCACTCATTTGGTAGATGGACAAGCCTTGCAAAAAGACATTATGAAGTATGTAAATGCCGCCGGAAATCCGTATGAAATTAACCAGTTAATGTATTTTATCTCGGATGTTACACTTCATAAATCCGATGGAGCCAAAAAACTGATTAGCGACTGGAAGGATATTCATTACGTGGATATTGATATTCCCGAAACCCTGAAATGGGATGTTTATGATGATATTCAGGCAGGTGCTTACGATTCAGTTTCATTTGTTTTTGGTATTACAGGGGAGAAAAACAAGTCGTTCATGTTTGTAAATCCGCCCGAAGTAAATATGATGTGGCCCGATATTTTAGGCGGAGGTTATCATTATATGATGATTAATGGCAGCTGGACGGACAAGGAGAATGTGATAAAGAGTTACGCTTTTCATATGGGAATCGGGCAGTTATACAAAAGCAACGTGATTGAAGTAGATTCCATTTATGCTTTTGTGCAGAATTATTTTAACGTAACGCTGCCCAATTCCGCTTTCACAGTTGAAGCGAGCAAAACACGGCAAATCGAAATTGTAATGAATATCGAAAGCTGGTTTAAAACGCCCCACATTTACGATCATAATTACTGGGGCGGAGCTATTATGCAAATACAACCGGCTATGCAGATGGCAAAAGAGAATGGGTATGATGTGTTTCGGGTTGGAACAATCAAATAAAATACAGGGGCAAAATATATGAACTATAAGTCTTAACTTACGTTAATGATTTTGAATTGTAAACACCATTTATTATTTATCCATTAATAATTAACCAATCCATGAGTGAATTCGATGCCAGGGCCCGTGACTGGGATAAAAATCAACGTTATATCGACAGGTCGGAAGCCGTTGCAAAAGCAATGCTGCAAGCGATTCCGTTTAATAAGAGCATGAAAGCGCTTGAATATGGCTCGGGAACGGCATTGCTGAGTTTTGCTTTAAAGGGTGAATTTGAAGAAATTGTCCTGATGGATAATTCACAGGAAATGACAGCGGTAACAGCCGAAAAAATTGCTGATCAGAATATTAAAAATATGAAGCCACTGTTTTTTGATCTTGAACACCAGGATTATTCCGGCAGCTTCGATATTATTTATAACCAGATGGTGATGCATCATGTAAATGATATTGATAGGATGCTAACCAAATTCCATTCATTGTTAAATCCCGGCGGATATCTTGCCATTGCTGACTTATATGCCGAAGATGGTTCGTTTCATGGGGAAGGATTTAATGGGCAT
>CAZOXJ010000353.1:0-3187 GCA_964583325.1 uncultured Lentimicrobiaceae bacterium | reverse complement strand
TTATTTTACCGCAAGGGCGCAAAGAAATATAATGCAGATTATCAGGATATTATGATGCAAAGGCTTGATTTCGTAGCTTACTGATAATTAATCGTTTGAAAATTATTAGCGGACTATTGATATATAAAACATAGTAATAATGCTCCGCTTGATTTTTATTTACTGCGAAGACCCTCGTCGGGTGGGATTTGTAGTTGCAACCTCAAATCCTGATAGTAAACCAAGGCTGGATTATTCCGCTGTGCGGAATGAGATCGCTTAGCTAAGTTGCAAATCCCGCCGGACACAAAGCCATGTTTTATTAATTACATTTACCAATGAAATACAACCAGAGGAAAATGGTTTAGCGTGCAAATAATAAAGGCAATGACCCTATGCAAAAGGATTACTTCGGCTAAAGAACTGGCGCTGTAACGATTCATCTGTCCTTTACCAGCGATGCCTGACTATCGCTCAATGCCAATTGTTTGTTAAGCCGTAAATGGATTAACCGATTCCGATCCTGCTTTACCTTATAAATCAATAACAGACAGTAAAATTTAAAGATAATGCTTATTGATACCATGAAACTACCAACGGTTGTCAAATAACGGAAAACATATTGGAAAAGGTTATATATAATGCCAGATTCTAAGTATATTTGAACCGTTTTCGCACACTATACCTTTTGCGCTTAGCGGGAATTTCACCCTTAACCGGCAGTGTAACAGAAAAACCAACCCTGGCAAAAATACATTCACAAGAAATATTACATCAATGAAAACAACAGCTTTAGTATTATGTCTTTTGATTTGCGCCTCATCTTTGACCGGGCAAACCAACGCTCCTGACTATGAATCTCTGATACTTAAAGCAGACTCTCTGTACCAGGTAAAAGATTTTGCTAACTCTGCTTTTGCCTTTTCTGATGCATTTAAAGCGGCTGATGCTAAAATAAAGATAAACCACCGTTACAATGCTGCTTGTTCGTGGGCTTTGGCAAACTACACTGACAGCGCTTTCTATAATTTAAATTATATTGCATCATGGATGAATTATACCAGTTATGGAACCGTAAAGGCAGATCCTGATTTACTATCGCTTCATAACGATAACAGGTGGAATCCCTTGCTCGAAAAGGTTCTGGCAAATAAAAAGAAAGCGTTTCCTAACCTCGATTTAGTATCGGTAAATGGGTTCAAAGTTGAAACAGTTACCTATGGGATGGAAAACAACCAGAAGGGGAAACCGGTTATTGTGTTTGAAAATGGCAGGGGTACTGATTTCGAATATTGGCTCCCTGTCATTAATGAAGTATCGAAAGTGAATGCCACTTTTGCATACAACCGGCCAAGAATAGGAGGTTCCGAAGATGACAATCAACTACCGACTATTGATCATATTCCTGATGTCCTGCGGCAGGCACTTCTGGCGAAAGGGTTAAATCCTCCGTATATATTTGTAGGTCATTCGTGGGGAGCGGCATATATCAGGACTTATGCTTCATTTTATCCTGATGAAGTTGCAGGATTGATTTTTGTTGATCCTCACGACTTTGTAAAAAAAGCAGCGGGAGGAAGATCCTGTTACAGGGAGATTGGGTTAACCAAAACCCAGATCGATTCCCTTTTTGCAGTCTACGATAAATGGGCAGATGAATATATAGCCCAGGGGCCTAAGTTTGTAGTTGAAGAAATGAAAGCTCAAAGGGAATTCGGCAAAACAGGCTATGAAATCTGTAACCGGAATCCTCTGCCCGACGTACCTGTCCATTTTATTATGGCCGGCGGATATCCTCTGAATCCTGAGCAAACTGCTTCATTGTATGATGGAAAGAAAATGTTCAGAATAAACAATGATATAAAAATGGAAAATTGGATTGAGCTCATTAATCCACTCAAATATGGAAAATTCTTTTATTGCTCCAACTCCGGACATATGATTCAAAAAGATGATCCGGAAATCATTATTTCAAGTATAAAACTAGCTTTGCTGGATTATGATAAAATCAAAAAAGAATAGGACCCCGGTGATGCAGAGCATAATAAATGCCCTGATATTGATTATATTTGAAGCTTAATCACCAGCAACACTGCCTGTGGGGTTGGTTAAGAGTAATAAGCCGTTGTATTCATCTTAAAAACAAAAACGATGACCGAAGACAATTATCCCGGAGTATTTGACAGAATTAAAGCGATTATGACTGATGGAATTGTAGTTGTCGTTTATATGTTCGTTGCATCCTACATTTTCTCGCTCTTTGAGAGCGTGCCTGACAATGCCCGGATTATTGCATTTGTTTTTATTTTCCTGCTATACGACCCGATTTTTACCAGTCTTTTTGGAGGAACCATTGGCCACATGATGCTTGGAATCCGTGTTAAAAGAGAATCGGATGAACAGAAAAACATACTTTTCCATAAAGCTATACTCCGTTACCTGGTGAAGGTTTTACTAGGTTGGGTTTCGCTTCTTACTGTCTCGGGCAATAAAAAGAGAAAAGCCATACACGACTTTTTAGTTGGTTCTGTTGTAGTTTATGCCAAATCGGAACAAGATAAAAATAACGAGAGCTGATAATCAGCCTTAAATCCGCGCCAGCTGTGGCTATACTTATTCACAGCAACTAATACTATCTGTTCACAATGGTGATTTTTGCCTTTTGACCTAAAAGAATTGTCAATACCCTTAGATTTTTTATAGCTTTGAGGCTGGTAAACAATTACAAGAATTCAATAATTTAAATCAATGTTGTCCGGTTAATATACATGTCGTCCCTGACGGGACTTGCTGCAATTTTTATCTAATTATCTACCAATATGTTGTCCCTAACGGGACAGTCCCGTAGGGACGGTATATTGGTAGAATAAAAAGTAACCCCCTCAGGTATAAAGTCCCGTAGGGACGAGATATATAGGGCATTGCAGCGTTTTAAATCAAATTTATCCGGACAACACTGAATTTAAATATATAATGCTAAAATCCAAACAACTGATTTTCCTGATAATTCTGATTGGAACAGTTTCCTTTTCTAAAATGGCTTTCGGACAGATAAGTACTAACCAGGAAATTGACAGTTTGATATGCAAACCCTGGAAGTTGAAAATATATGAAATAGATGGCATAAACCAGGAACTTGATACACTGAGCAGCGATAGGTTTATATTTTATCCGGACCATAGTTTAGAGCTTGATCTCGATGATGAAA
>CAZOXJ010000352.1:0-3198 GCA_964583325.1 uncultured Lentimicrobiaceae bacterium | reverse complement strand
CCCTTTTTTAAATTACTTCATCATTCAAATCTTCCTCTATTTCCTTTTTCCCTGATATAAAAGTATAAACTGCAGGTATCACAAATAAAGTAAGAATCAGCGAAAAAAGTATTCCTCCAACAACTACAATTCCCAGAGGTATGCGGCTGGTTGCGGCAGCACCTAAGCTCAGTGCAATTGGAAGTGCACCTAACGAAGTCGCCAGGCTGGTCATCAGGATTGGTCGTAAACGAAGTGTAGCAGCTTCAATAACTGCCTGCCGTTTGGTAAGTCCGGCTTCACGTTTTTTATTGGCAAATTCAACAATCAGAATTCCGTTTTTGGTCACAAGGCCAATAAGCATAATCATTCCGATTTGAGAAAAGATATTCAGGGTCTGATCAAAAATCCATAAGCTGAGCACAGCGCCTGCTATTGCTAAAGGAACAGTGATCATAATGATAAGCGGATCCCTGAAACTTTCGAACTGAGCGGCGAGAACAAGGAAAATAAGAACAAGTGCCAGTAAAAACGCAAAAGCGGTATTTGATGAACTTTCGGCATAATCGCGCGACGGACCGCTGAGTGAAGTCTGGTAACTTTCGTCGAGCAGCTTATCAGCAATAGCCTGCATGGCTTTTACCCCATCACCTACTGTTTTTCCTTCGGCTAAGGAAGCCGAAAAAGTAGCTGCTTTGTAGCGGTTGAAGTGATACAGAGATGGCGGCATGGCATTAGGCTCAACTTTTATGACTGATGCCAGCGAAATGTTTTCGCCTTTGTTATTGCGTACATAAAGGTTCGAAATGTCAGTTGGTGCTTGCCGGTTTTTAAGCCCTACCTGGCTGATAACCTCGTATTGTTTGCCATTCATGATGAAATAGGCTAATCGCCGGCCACTGTATGCGCTTTGCAACACACTGGAGATATCCGTAACTGTAAGTCCGAATTCGCGTGCTTTTATCCTGTCGATGGAGATATCGACCTGTGGTTTATTGAATTTCAGGTTAACATCTACATTCTGAAATGTTTTGTCATCCCTGGCTTCGTCGAGGAATTTCGGAATTATGGTCCTGAGTTTCTCAAAATCAAGGTTTTGTATCACAAACTGAACAGGAAGTGATCCTCTTGATCCAAGTCCGACAGCAATTGTTTGTTCCTGGATCGGAAAGATTCTTACATCATTGAAACGGCCCAGTTTTTTGCCCAGGTCCTGTGCAATTTCATTTTGGGTACGATCGCGTTCATTAGCAGGCACAAATCCAACCCGCCCGAAACCACTATTCAAACCGCTGCTTCCAAATCCGGGAATTGAAATAAATGAAAACTCCGCTTCCGGAATTGAATCAATAAGGTAATCCGCAATTTTATCACCGGTTTGCATCATATACGGATAACTTGCTCCTTCAGGACCAGATATTTGCAGGCGTATACTTCCTTTATCTTCTAACGGGGCAATTTCACTCTGTAAACTCGTACCAACAAAATATACTATCGCAAAACACGCTGCTACTACTGCCCATGCAATCCATCTGTATTTTATAAAGCGGGTAACCATATTTTTATACCCGCTTTCCATTCCCGAAAAGAAAGGTTCGGTGCTGTTGTAGAATCTGCCATGCTGTGCTCCTTTGCGGTTTAGGAAAATATTGAGAACAGGTGTAATTGTAAGTGAAACAAAAGCCGATACAAGCACCGCCACAGCTAGTACTATCGCAAATTCGCGGAATAAACTGCCTACAAAACCCTGTAAGAAAAGTACGGGAAGAAATACTATGGCTAATGTTATAGATGTGGAAATTACTACAAAAAATATTTCCTTACTTCCGTCAATAGCGGCTTTCCTGACAGGTATTCCATCTTCAATTTTGCGGAAAATATTTTCGGTTACCACAATTCCATCGTCAACCACCAGCCCTGTCGCCAGAATGATAGCCAGTAAAGTGAGAATATTAACCGAAAATCCGGCTACATACATGATGAAGAATGTGAAAATCAGCGAAATAGGGATATCAATCAATGGCCGTAACGCTATAAGCCAGTTCCGGAAAAAGAAGAATATAACCAGTATAACCAGTACTATCGCAATCAGCAGTGTTTCGCCAACTTCCTTTAACGAACGTCTTACATTGAGGGTGTTATCAATTAAAGTTGTGAAAGTGATATCACTTTTCTGCGACCTGGTAATTTCATCAAGTCTTTTGTTAAACTCGTCCGAAATATTAATATAGTTTGCTCCGGGTTGAGGGGTGATTGCAATTCCAACAGCATAAACACCGTTAAGTTTCCAGCTTCTCTCGTAACTTTCCGGACCAAGTTCTACGGTGGCAATATCGCCCAGACGTATAATTCCGTTTTCGTCGCCTCTGATTATCAGGTCGCGAAATTCCTTTTCAGTAGTAAGATTACCTAAGGCTCTTATTGTTAATTCGGTTTTGTTGCCATAAATTTTCCCGGAAGGAATTTCTACATTTTCTTTATTCAGGATATTGGTTATATCGTTAAAAGTGATGTTGTAAGCATTGAGTTTATCAGGATCAATCCATATACGCATGGCAGGGCGTTTTTGCCCGATGATATTAACAGCGCTTACTTCCGGAATGGTTTGGAATTTGTTTTGAAGCA
This sequence comes from uncultured Lentimicrobiaceae bacterium, assembly GCA_964583325.1. Lineage (GTDB taxonomy): Bacteria > Bacteroidota > Bacteroidia > Bacteroidales > UBA4417 > UBA4417. The sequence goes on along the minus strand of CAZOXJ010000352.1, from coordinate 594 downwards.
CATTTTCGGCATAATCACTTAATTCGAGCAGGCCTTTGGTCGGGCTTTGAACTGCCATCAGAATAATAAAATCACTATTGGCATCCGATTTTGTTACAACCGGCGGAGCATCAATATCCTGAGGTAAATTCCGGACAGCCTGGCTGACTTTATCGCGCACATCGTTGGCCGCAGCTTCGAGGTCGGCATCTATATTAAATTCGACATTTATAGTACTTCGGCCTACTGAACTTGTTGATGTAATGGTTCGGATCCCGGGAATTCCATTGATCGATTTTTCCAGCGGCTCAGTGATCTGGCTTTCGGTAATATCAGCATTTGCGCCTGTATATGAGGTACTGACCGTGATAACCGGCGGATCGATAGCCGGGTATTCCCTGACGCCAAGAAACGTGAACCCTATTACCCCGAAAAGTATGAGTAGCAGGTTCATTACTGTTGCCAGGATAGGCCTTTTAATAGATAGTTCTGAAATATTCATTTTTTAGAGTTGAGCTGGAGTTGAGAGCATTTTTATCAGTTGACCTTAATGAAAGTTATAATTCTGAAAAAGGAAGACCTAAGGTTCAGCCCTCTTAACATTCTTTATTTTTA
>CAZOXJ010000351.1:0-3227 GCA_964583325.1 uncultured Lentimicrobiaceae bacterium | reverse complement strand
CCCGTTAGGGGCTAAATGTTGGTAGAACATAAAACAACCCCTAGTGCGGTAAAGTCCCGTAGGGACGATATATATCAAGCCTTGCGACGTTTTCTGATTAATTTTACCGGACAACAATGTTTTTTAATAATTGAATCCAATATCAGGTAACATATATTTTATCGGGAATATGCATTTATTGAACCACATAAAAGCGAACCTTCTCACTGACGCAAAAGCTATTATGCCTTGGTTGTTCCCGTTTCACTCCAACTTCCGCTTCGCTTCAGCGCTTATGCATTGAACCAGAAACCAGAGAACAGAAACTAGAAACCAGAGACCAGAGACCAGAAACAAGAAACAAGAAACCCTTCCCCCCCTGAATTAAAATATTCTATTTACTTATCAAACCAGCCCCATATCCACAACAGCTGCTGTTTCCCAATTTATAGAAGCATCGGCAGTACGCAGATCGGTAAAAGCATAATCGCTTATCCAGCGTTCAAGTTTTTGTTGCGAATTGCTAAGTCCATAATATGCCCTGAACCGTCGATAGGGACCAAGATCACGCAGCAAAGGCTGGTTGCGGTCGAAATCGCGTGGATGAAAATAGCTCATAACATAGGGCGACCTATCGGTATAATGCCGGATCATCGGATAAGGCCAGAACCGGAAATAACCACCTCCGGTGAGCACAGTCCGTATCCCGGCGAACTTGATATAATTGACCGGGAATTCTTTTATACTTATTCCATTGTGTTTTATGAGGCAGGGAAAATTGTTTGGAAAAGAAGGCATTCCCCCATGAGCGCGTGCTGCCGGGAAAATACTTGCATCAGCAGTAATCCCATTTTCGGCCATTACATCGAAAGCCCATAAGTTAGTGCGTTTAACCGAAAATCCGGGCGCACGGTATTTGTCAACTTTATAACCAAGCTGATCTTCGAGTATGCCGATATTCCTTAGGAGATCCTGCCTGAATTCATCGGGTGTCTGTTGCCAGATTAGCTGATGCCCATATGAGTGAAGACCTATTTCGTGACCCGCATCGGCAATTTCCTTTGCTAATCCTGGATTCTTTTTTGCAATCCACCCGATTATAAAAAAAGTAGCTTTCTGATTGTGCTTATCAAGGAATTCAAGGATATTTGCTGTGCTTTTCCTCACACGAGGTTCAAAATCCTTCCATTGCATCTCATCCCTGGTGGATCGATGTTCGAGGAAATGAAACCAGTCTTCAATATCAAAGGTGAGTATGCGCATGTGTTGCAAAATAATGTGATCGGTCAAAGGTAGGGTTATAATTTAAAACAGGAATCATTGGACGGATGATCCATGATCTTGTTTTGAATTGGAAATAGATTATTATAGACTCAATTGTCCTTACAACTGTAAATAGCTGTTCGGTTTGTCAGCATGTAAATTTGATGGATTCACAGCTTTCGTCTGTACCGTGCACATGCCGGAACTGTCAGGCAGAAAGTACATTCTGCACTCATTTATAGGAATTGAGCTCAGTAAAGCTTAAGGTAACAGCTCTATTTGTCTTTGCTTACAATATTGGCCAGGAACAGGAATATCCCCAGCATCAGGAAATTGTAGGCAGGATAAAAATAGTTCGACCACATATGGTTCAGGAAAATACCACCTGAAAAAACGGCAATAATACCGAGTAACATCATAACAATGGCAACAGCTCCGCAGAGCCAGGCTGATAATTTGAGCATGCTTTTCATCTGTGCAAGTTTTTAATTAGGATTGAAGAAAGTGTATCAGGCTGATTTTTTTGTTAATGAATTCCTGCGTACAACCATTTGCCGGCAATACTCCGTAAATATATAAAATTTTTAGAATCATACAACAGATTTTCAAAACACTTGCCTTTTCGGATATTTTATAGCAGTTTACTCTGTAACTGATTGGTCTGAGGTACTTTTAACAGCCATTTTTTCTTTTTTCCTGATCAGTAAATGTGGAATAGCAACAAGTATTAAAGAAGTAGCTATTAATATAAATAGTAGCCTTGTTTTGCCTAATCCCGACAATGAAAATGCCATTATGATAATAAGGATGTTAACAGTGCCAATTATAAGTGTTGATTTAAAATGGTTGAATCCCAATCGCAGAAACATATGATGTATATGGCGCTTATCGGCACTAAAAGGACTTTTTCCATCGTGGATGCGAAGAGCAAATACCCGTATTGTGTCGAAGAGAGGAATGATTAATATGGCGATGGAGAGAACTGCAGTGGATTGAGAATATTCATTTCCGGGTATGAAGAAAAGTTTGTTGAACCTGATTGCCAGCGCTGTCATCAGGAAACCTAAAATCAGGGATCCGGTATCGCCCATAAAAAGTTTATTTTTGGTGCCCCACACGTTATAGTAGAAAAAGGGAATAAGTGTACCGATTATTATGGCGGTCAGAATGGCATATTCTTTTTCGCCGGCGAGGAAGAAATTCAATCCAAATGCGAACGAGGCTATGATAGCAATTCCAGAAGCCAGGCCATCGATCCCGTCAATAAGGTTAAATGCATTAATAATAGCAACCCCGATAAAAACAGTTAGCAGAACACTTACGAGGTAGCTTATTTCCTGCACACCCATAAAACCCTGCAGGTTGGATATGCGTTGATCGCCAATAATGCAAATTAGAAGCATGGCTATTACCTGTCCGATCAACTTCTTTTTCCAGTGAAGTCCCAGCAGATCATCCTTCATGCCAACGAAAAAAAGTATGGTAACACCTGCTATTATACTTGGTAATGCAGGCATGGTAGTGCTCTCCTTTAAAAAACTAAAACCTGTGATATTAATAGTAGAAAGGGAGACTACAAGAATTGTTGCAAACAGTGCTAATCCCCCCAACGTAGGAATATCATCGGAATGAGAAGTACGGTGGTTAGGTGCGGAAGTAAGTGATTTTACTTTTGCTATCTGAACTATTATAGGAATGGAATAAGCACTGAGAAGTTCCGCAGCAATGAAAGCCAGAAATATTCGGCTCTCGGGCTGCATGAACTCGATAAAAAAATCCTTCATCGATGAGAGAATAGTTGCAATCATAATATGTTTATTGTCAATTATTTATAGGAAAATATTTCAGACTTGTGCGATCCTGAAATCAGGCATCAAAGATAGGATATTTGATGCTACAATGTGATGCCTGGTAAGAATTAGTAGAAACAATTATTTTATCTGGCTTAACCACGATACATCAAGTCTTTTTTTGTCATTGATTTA
>CAZOXJ010000350.1:0-3230 GCA_964583325.1 uncultured Lentimicrobiaceae bacterium | reverse complement strand
TCAATCCCCTGATTCCAGTTTCATCCTGATCCTCGAAGCCAGAATGTCAATAGCTACTTTATTTTCGCCACCCTGGGGCACTATAATATCGGCATTTCGTTTGGTTGGTTCAATAAACTGAAGGTGCATAGGTTTTACCCATCGGGTGTAGTGATCCAGAACCTTCATAGGGTCGCGGCCACGCTCAACGGTATCGCGCCGTATAATCCGCATCAGCCTTTCATCGCTTTCGGCATCCACATATACTTTTATATCGAGCCGATTTACCAATTCAAGGTCACTGTAAATAAGTATCCCTTCTACAATTATCACTTTTCGCGGTTCAATGGTAACTGTTTCTTTAAGCCTTGCACAATCGATGTAGGAATAAACAGGCATTTCAATACTCTCTCCGTTTCGGAGTGCGTCAATGTGTTTTACCAAAAGGCTCCATTCAATTGAATTGGGATGGTCGAAATTAATGCGTAGTTTCTCTTCCGGGGTAAGATGCCCGTTATCCCAATAATAGGCATCCTGTGGAATTACTGCAACCGAATTTTTGGGTAAACGTTTAATGATTTCGCGTACAACCGTAGTTTTACCACATCCCGAGCCACCGGCAATTCCTATAATAAGCATGTTATGAGTAGATTAAAAGTATTTCTGTGAGGGATTCTTGTTTTGTAAAAGTAAAAAAAGCCCCGGATTTTCGGAGCTTTCTTTGAGTTTTATTCTGTTCTGTTTTATCAGGAATCAACCTGTAATAAGTTGTAAAAAATATACGGGTATCAAGGTACAGGTTGAACGTCAGAGTCGGATTTTTTAAAACAGGAAGCTGAGCATAATACCAGCCGCAACCGCGCTTCCTATTACACCGGCTACGTTTGGACCCATGGCATGCATCAGCAGGTGATTGGTTTTATCATACTCGAGCCCGACAACCTGCGAAACGCGGGCACTATCAGGTACAGCAGACACACCTGCATTACCAATCAGCGGATTTACCTTATTGCCTTCTTTCAGGAAAATATTCATGATTTTCACAAACATTACGCCGCCAAAAGTTGCTACTATAAATGAACAAGCACCCAATGCGAAAATTCCTACTGATTTAGCAGTAAGGAATGTTGTTGCCTGGGTTGAGGCACCTACCGTAATTCCGATTAGAATAGTTACAATGTCGATCATCGGGCCTTTAGCTGTATCAGCCAAGCGCTTTGTAACTGTACTTTCTTTCAGCAGGTTACCAAAAAACAACATGCCTAACAAGGGCAAACCCGAAGGAACAATAAAACACGTAAGCAACAAACCTATAATCGGAAAAAGTATTTTTTCGAGTTTCGAAACGGTACGAGGAGGTTTCATCCGGATAACTCGTTCTTTTTTAGTGGTAAGCAAACGCATAACCGGAGGTTGAATAACAGGGACCAGTGCCATATAAGAGTATGCCGATACGGCTATAGCTCCTACAAGTTCAGGCGCAAGCTTCGATGAAAGGAAAATAGCCGTTGGCCCGTCAGCACCGCCAATAATCCCGATTGCGCCTGCTTCAGCAGGGCTGAAGCCCAGAGCAAGAGCAGCAGCATAAGCCCCAAAAATGCCTAATTGCGCAGCTGCACCAATAAGCATTAGTTTCGGATTGGATATCAGGGCAGAAAAATCAGTCATGGCACCAATTCCAAGGAAGATTAGTGGGGGATAAATACCATATATCACTCCAAAATATAAGTAGTTCATTACACTTCCACTTTGGTAGATACCGATTTGGAGGTTACTTGGATCGCTGACCAGAATATGTTCAGCTCCCCAAAAAGGAATATTGCCAATTAGTATCCCAAACCCGATCGGAATCAACAGCATTGGTTCATATTCTTTGGCAATTGCGAGATAAATAAATACTAATCCGATTAAAATCATCACAACATGCCCCATCGTAAAGTTGTAGAATGCAGTGTATCCCATAAACTGGAATAAGTGATCGGATAAGAAAGTCCAAAAGTTTCCGGATGTTTCCATACTGTTATTCTCCGATTACAATTAGAATATCGCCTTCCATTACATTGTCGCCTTTGCCTACTTTAATGGAAACAACGCGTCCTTCTTTATCAGCGTTAATGTTGTTTTCCATTTTCATGGCTTCAAGCATAAGCAGTTTCTGGCCGATTTTGACGGTATCACCCTCGCGGACAAAAATTTCGAGAATTACGCCAGGCAGAGGCGATTTAATACTTCCCGTTCCCTTAGGAGCTGATGGACTAGCCGTTTTTGAAACCGAAGGATGCGAATCGGTAGAAGGCACAGCCATTGTACGCACCAGTTTTGGCGTTTTAACGGTCTGCATTTTTCTGTCGATCACTACTGTATAGCTTACTCCGTTCACTGATACTTCTGCTATATTTTCTTCGATACCGATAATTTCGGCATCGTATTCATTACCATTTATGGTGAATTTAAAGTTCTTCATTTCTTAATGATTAGGGGTTCTGCGTAAACCGTAAATTTTTGAACTCCAGGGTGAGTATGTTTTTGATGCATTTTTAAAAGTCATAACCGCATCTTCGAGCCCTTGTAATTGCTCATGGTAAAGATGAAGCGCCAACGATATCGCAACAAGGGTTTCGCCTGAAATTTCTTCAAGCTCCTCAGTGATTTCTGTTTGCTGACGGCTTTTCCTGAAGCGTTTCTTCAGGTCGATATTGTACAATTTGGCGACATATTTGAACGTCAGGTACAGTAATATCAGAGAAATGAAAACCACACTCATTGCAATTATTGTCATTGCAACTCCTGTTGGATCCATCCTGCCAAATTCCTCAGCAGCTTTACCCGCCACTCTTTCACCGGCTTTTACTACCAATAGTGTGGCTGTCGTCATAACGGAAGGTTTGAATGTTTCTTAGGCGGATTGCTGTCTTTCTTAGTTGCTAAAGCCTGGAAAGCGCGTATAACCCTGAAACGGGTATTACGGGGAACAATTACGTCATCAATAAAGCCATATCTTGCTGCATCATACGGATTGGCAAACTTGGTTTTATACTCCTCTTCGTATTTATGGAATTCGGCCTCCCGTTCCGCCTTATCTTCAATTTCGGCAAGCTTTTTATTGTAAAGCACTTCAATGGCACCTTTCGGACCCATTACAGCTATTTCAGCTGAAGGCCATGCATAATTGATATCGCCGCGTAAATGCTTGGAACTCATTACATCATAAGCTCCGCCATAAGCTTTGCGAAGTATAACGGTTACTTTTG
>CAZOXJ010000349.1:0-3231 GCA_964583325.1 uncultured Lentimicrobiaceae bacterium | reverse complement strand
CTATGGCACAAAGGCTGACCTCCGCAATCCTGCAACATTCGACGAAAAGCTCCTCTGGCTCATGCTCTTCTGGAGGCATCCGCTTAAAACAGAATGCGGTGACAAATATACCTTACGCGCCTATGTCGAGAAACAGGGTTATGGCCATGTGCTTCCCGAACTTCTGGGTGTTTACAATAGCAGCAGCGAAATAGACTTCAATGCTCTTCCCTCGAAATTTGTATTGAAATGTACTCATGGTTGTGGATTTAATATCATTTGTGACGACAAACAAAAGCTTAATATAAATGAGACCAGGCAAAAACTCGATAAGTGGATGAAAACTGACTACAGCAAATCATTTGGGGAATTGCATTATGCTTCAATGAAACCAAGGATTATAAGCGAACAGTTTCTGGATGACCTGGCAAGTGACCGTCCAAATGACTATAAAGTGTATTGTTTTAATGGAAAAGCTCATTGTACAATGGTAGCCCAGGGAAGAGATGAAAACGGGCGTACAGAAAAGTATGATATCTATGATTTGGACTGGAATGAAAAAGCATCGTACTATAATTCCGTTTCACAGGCTGATATTGACAGGCATGTTCCTAAACCGGAAGCCTATGATGAAATGATAGCAGTAGCGGAGGCGTTGTCGAAACCATTCCCTTATGTGCGAATGGATTTCTACAATATAAATGGGAAAGCAGTTCTTGGTGAAATGACATTTACACCCGCAGGATGCATACAAAAACACTATACCCCCCTGGCTCAGAACATTCTGGGTTCGTTAATTAAACTGCCACCGAAAATGAAGTAAGATTTTTTATGCCGTGGCCGAAGCAAAGTTAAAACTCCCCCATCTCACTTTCACCGATCCGAAAAATAGTATAATTATGAAAAATATACTCTTCACATTACACTTCCTTCTTTTCACTGTCGCAGTTGTTAGGGCATCAGATGGATCAACAGGCATTCCGGCAAAATCTTTAAACAACAACAGCTCTGCTTATGTATACAAAAACTACGGCAACGGTTTCTTCAACCATACCGAAATAGACCTGGCTTTTGGATTGGGATCTACAGAATTGCCTTATTCGCAGCGTTTCTTCGGAGCAACAACCCTTGGCGGGTATCATTTCAATTCAGTTATTTTCACAGGTATCGGAGCAGGTATCTTCGATTATAACTCCGGAGTAATGGCCCCGGTATTTATTCATGCCAGGTATAATTTTTCCAATAAGCGGGTCAGCCCGTTTGTATGCAGCGACCTGGGAATGCTTTTCAACCTTTCAGGCACTGATATTAATAATCCGTTATATGCTAATCCGGGTGCCGGTATCTCTGTTTTAACACAGCGCAAACGAACATTTACGGCAACAGTAAGCCTTTACACCCACTGGAAAAAAGACGTGGTGCGCGAAAGCTTCATTAATCTTAAAATCGGGCTGCTTTTGAAATGATAAATGTGGAATAATCTGATGAGTCCTCGAATTTCAAATGCTGCATTAAGGCAGGCAGGAATTGAAATGAATCACGAATTAAACGCAAATTACGCAATAGCGTAATCGATAAACCAAATCTAATGTTTATTAAATATTAAATCTTTCGCATACAAAGATTTGCTATATTGGGGTTAACCCAACTTTTTAATGCCGATGTAACAGTCGAAAAGTCCAATGCAATTGGTCTAATACGAATGAACAATCAGTATAACGCAAATAGTTCGACTTCGTCTCCTGATTTGGGTTTATTTTACAATATAAATAATTATCTTTGCGTTAAAGCTTTACATGGATACAGCAAAACGAAATACGGTCCTGAAACAAATCCTTTGGGATTATTCTATCTCTGCCGAAGATATCGATGCTGTATTACGCGGAGAATTAAAACAGGCCGGGCATTATAACCAGGAAATGATTTTTTTGAAAATACTGGAATCATACCCCTGGTTCACTATACTCCAATTATTTAGCCCAATACAAATAAAATATTTCTTAACCAGTGAGGTTATCAAAAAACTCCGGTCACCATCTTTGCGGTTAAAATATGAATTCGTCCAACAAAGATTACAACAAGTTGTACCAACTCCAGGATAAATTTCTTTCCTGGTGGCTTTCTCTTGGTCTTCCTTTTTACCTTACAGGAGGAACAGCTCTTGGACGTTTCTATCTTAACCACCGGTTTAGTGACGATCTTGATTTCTTTACCAATGCCAATACTCAGTACACCAGTTATATTGCTGAATTAAATCGAAAAATTAAAGGACAGTTTGAGGTTAATATACAACAATCACTTTTTGCCGACGATTTTACGCGTTTTTTTATAATTGAAGATAATCACTTCTTAAAGATAGAGCTGGTAAACGATATTGAATACTATGCAGGGAAGCCCGCAGCCTATAAATACGGGTTTATTGATACTCCCTTAAATATTTTATCAAATAAACTTTCTGCCCTGGTTGGCCGCGATGAGCCAAAGGATATTTTCGATATTATACACCTCTCAACCAGCTACTCGTTCAACTGGATGGATATTTTTTATCATACCAAACAGAAAGCAACAATCAACGAACTGGATGTTGAACAAAGGCTGGCTTCGTTCCCTGTCGAATGGCTCGAAAATGTGAACTGGCTAACAACACCTATTGACCTGGAAAAATACCGTATTATCTTAAGCACAATTGCCGATGATTTTTTACTTGGTAAAACCAACTCTTTAGGGGAAAAGCAACAACCTATTATAAATGCAAAACCAATGCTCTAAACCAGATTCAAAAAGGTAGAATTCAATATTCATGGACTGGTTCCCCGGAACTTGAGTCTGCTCCGAAAAGTCACTTTTCCCATCAAGGCACAAATCCGCTAAGCTTCACTAAGCTTACAATCCTGATTAACGATTATTTGTGAGCCGTTGTATCATGACGCCTTAGTAGTGTTTCTTCATTTATCCTTCAAACTTAAACCATGTTCCTTTACCGGAAAGTGGCAGACTTATGTCGGATTGGTTTCGACTCCGCTCAGCCTGACAACACTCTTCACTCTTCACTCTTCACTTCCCTGTTTTCTCCGTCGCCAGGTAAAATTATTCGTTATTCACTATTCACTGCCATTTTGAGTGAAACGAAGCAACACTATTCATTGCAGAAACCTCACCCCCGTCCCCTCTCCTTGAAAAAAAGAGAGGGGTGACTACACTCCGAAAAATTATGGAACCCGACTTATCTCTTTATCCGTTATTCATTATTCG
>CAZOXJ010000348.1:0-3239 GCA_964583325.1 uncultured Lentimicrobiaceae bacterium | reverse complement strand
ACTCACCTTTCATCACTCTTCACTGTCATTGCGAGTGAAACGAAGCAACACTTTTCACTCATTACTTTTCACTTTTCACTTTTCACTCTTCCCTTTTCTCGTCAGTTCCTGGAAAACCTGCTCTAAATTGTGCTCTTCGCGATGCAGCGAAAGAAGTGTTAGGTTATTTTCGACAGCAAATTTATTGATTCGTGGCCTGATATCTTCACCTGGTTTAGCCTGTAGCTTCCACGAAAGGTCATTGATCCTGGAAGCTTTTGCAACACCGGGTATTGAAAGCAATTGCTTTTCAGTGGTTTGGGTTTCAAATTCTACTGTAACAATATCATGCGACTGTATAACGGAAAGTTCGGAAGTGGGGGCGTCGGCAACAATTTTCCCAAGGTTAATAATGATAGCCCGGCTGCAAACTGCTTCAACTTCCTGCATAATATGGGTTGAAAGAATAACGGTTTTTTCTTTCCCTATTCCTTTTATCAGCTCCCTGATTTCGAGCAATTGATTCGGGTCGAGGCCCGAAGTTGGTTCATCCAATATCAATACTTCCGGGTTATGGATGAGTGCCTGTGCCAGCCCAACACGCTGTTTGTATCCTTTCGAAAGCGTACCGATTTTTTTATTCTGCTCCGGTCCCAAACCCGTAATTTCAATCATTTCGCGAATGCGGTTTGGCGCAATTTTTCCGAGTTTATGAATGCCGGCAATAAATTCGAGGTATTCTTTAATGTACATATCCGGGTATAGCGGATTGTGTTCGGGTAAATAACCTACAATTTTTTTAACTTCTTCGGTATCAAAAAGTACATCATGCCCATATACGGAAGCGTCGCCCGAAGTAGGAGGGATGTAGCCGGTAAGTATTTTCATCAGGGTTGATTTCCCGGCACCATTGGGGCCAAGTAAACCTACAACTTCTCCTTTACCGATATTGATATTCACCTTATCAAGCACTGTTTGTGTGCCGTAAACTTTTGTAATATCGCGGGTTATGATTGACATCAGTCTTAATTTTTGTGATCGCGAAATTAGGAACTTTTTTAACTTGATCGATTGTTTGTTTTAAAAGACTCAGTGCCGAATGCCATATTCAGATAGGGAAATAAACAAAAAATCTCATTTAGTAAAACCAATTACGCTTTTTATTTACTGATAACTAATCTGCAGCTACTCTGTAACCCGTTGTCCCCGATCAGAGTAACCAGATATACACCAGGAATATAATTACTGCAGTCCAGTTTGTAGCTATTCACACCGGCGGATTGATACGTATTTAAAAGAATTATGCTGCTTTTTCCTTCGATTGCCGAAATATTCAACCTGATATTGCCATTGTTTTTCAGCAGATATTCAATAGTACAATCACTCTTAGCAGGATTTGGCCGGACTGAAAAAGCCTGAGAACTATCCTTTTCAGGGACAGATAATGAATGGGCAATCAAGTGCTCATATGTATTAAATGTTCTTCCTGAATCGGAACTTGCATAAATTTCAAGGGTCAAAAATTGAGCACTGGATGACTCTTTTTCGTGCAAAATATAAAATGTTCCGGCTTCCCTCCCGCAACTGTAACGCATAATATCGCCACAAGGAAATGACTCTTCACTTTGCAGATTCCAGGTTTTTCCAAAATCAAGTGACCGGTAAATATAAAAATCATTTATTGGGCAGGTACCCGTAGAAGTCACCAGGTATAACTCTCCTGCACTCGTACCAGGGCATATTGCGCCTAATTTCCTTCCGGTTTGCTGAAAGATTGAAGGATCATAAGGAATAGTATCGAAAGTTGCACCGAAATCGAGGCTGTGACACAGAAACCTGCTCTCATCCAGAAGGAGGTCAGAATATATTTCTCCTGACACTGATCCGATATGTCCTCGGAACAAATAATAAGCAGAATCTTTTACCAGGGTTTGAGTTAGGCCATTATCATAACTTTTGTAAATCTGTTCATTTTTAACAACCCCGTTAGCCAGGGTACAAGTATTTACTATACACTCTCCGTTAATGATTCCACCAAAAATATTGTATATCCGGTTGTGAGGTACCGCAATGGGAGTAAAAGTTAACCCTGCATCTGTACTTTTGTAAATAGAAGAATCTTTTCTTCCAAAAAGGGTTCCCTTAGTTGGTTCGGCATATTCGATAAGCCCACCAAAATCTGCCTTGATATCAATTTTTTTACCGTATTCGGTAAACCGGCAGAGTACCCTTTTATTATTCGAGTGACAACTATAATACAAGTCGTCATTTTCATTCCCACGGAAAAAATCTTGCTGGCAGAATGTTTGAAAGGGAACTATGAAAACTAAAATACGAAATACAATTTTCATCAATTTTTCGAAACTGCGGGACTTGTTTCCGGAACAGTTAGGCTTGAATTTATTTAAATCGGAAAAAGAGCTCATAATAAAAGAGAAGTTATAGTTACCAGCAAATATACCCTTATTTGTGCTATGGTTAATTAATTTAATAATATTACAAAACTCCACAGCCTGGAATATTTATGTTGGAATTTTTACTACTTTTGCCCCCTCAAATTCGGGATCAAAAAGGCACTTCAGCCCTGGCTGAAAAGTATTCAACAAAATATTGTGAATAAGTCTTTGCAATTTCAAATTATAGTTATACCTTTGCACCCCTTTTTATACCGAAGAGGGAATTTTTGATTAACAGCATATTACACAGGACGATGAACACATTAAGTTACAAAACAGTTACTCCTAAACCCGCCGATATTAAGAAAGAATGGGTTCTGGTAGATGCCGAAAACGAAATACTCGGCCGCCTTGCAACACAGGTAGCACGAATTCTGCGCGGAAAAACTAAAACCAATTATACTCCTCATCTCGATTGCGGTGATAACGTTATTATCATCAATGCCGAAAAGATTCGTCTGACCGGTAAAAAGATGAATGACAAAGAGTATGTTCATTATTCAGGACATCCGGGCGGTCAGAAAGTAAATACCCCCAGGATTATGCTGAATAAAAAACCTGGTTATGTGGTTGAAGAAGCCATTCGTGGTATGCTTCCAAAAACAAAGCTGGGTGCTGAGTTGTTCCGTAATCTGCGCGTATTTGCAGGTCCTGAGCACACACACGAAGCACAAAAACCTCAAAAGATTAACATTAACGAAATTAAATAAATAAAATGGAGACTACGAATGCTATTGGTAGGCGTAAATGTGCTGTTGCACGGGTTTACATCAAAGAAGGCACTGGTGTAATCACGGTTAACGG
>CAZOXJ010000347.1:0-3268 GCA_964583325.1 uncultured Lentimicrobiaceae bacterium | reverse complement strand
TTTTTAAAACACTATAACAAAACATCGAAATATTCGGTATATTTGTATTTGACATAATTTTATAACATTCTAATTAACGCTCAGGAGAGACTAGTATTACCCGGGTAAATTATATCAGCAATTTAAACAAAAGGCCCGTTCAGTAGCTTCACAGTTCTCTGAATTCCGTTGCACAAAACATTCAAACCAGTGTAACATGCAAAATATTTCAATTCTACTTTTAAGCCTTTTTCTTACCGTTTCCGGCTTCTCAAAAACGGTAACCATTGAAGATGCCCGTATTGTAGCTGATAATTACATCAACCAACTTAGCGGTAAAATTAACCTGGCGCCCGACTACTCTTTTAGTGTGCAATACGACGGCTTTACTGTTTATCATGTATTCAACTACAGGAATGGAGGGTTTGTGGTTGTTGCCGCCGACGATGCCGTTGCGCCCGTTCTGGCCCATTCAAACGAAGGTTTCATTGACCAGGACATAACTAATCCTTCTGTAAAGTACTGGTTCGAATCGTATAGTAAAGAGATTGTACATATCATTCGTGCCAACCTCGACAATACAGAAACACTGAAAGACTGGAACCGAATCCGCAACAAAGCATTTGAAAAAACAATCAATGATATAGGACCATTTCTAACCACAACCTGGGACCAGGGAGAATGGTACAATTATTATTGCCCTGTTGATGCCGGCGGTCCGGGCGGGCATGTATGGGCAGGCTGTGTTGCTACTGCCATGTCGCAGATCATGAAATATTACAATTTCCCTGAACAGGGCTTTTTATCCCATTCGTATGAGGCTCCGAATTACGGTACTCAAAGCGTAAATTTCGCGGAAAGCACCTATAATTGGGGAACCATGGGTACCTCGGCCAGCAGTTCAAGCTATGAGGATATTGCTACTCTGATGTATCATGCAGGCGTCTCAGTGGATATGAATTATAACCTCACCGGGTCAGGCGCATCTTACGAAGCAGCCCGATGGGCATTTGCCACTTATTTCAACTATAATCCCTTAAAAATGGCGTTCTCTCAAAAAAAAGATTTTGACGACAATCAATGGAAGGAACTTTTAAAAACTGAACTCTTTGCCTATCGCCCTGTGTTGTATGGAGGTGATAACAGCGCAGGAGGCCATGCATGGGTATGCGATGGATGGCAATGGACGATCGGCGAAAGATTTCATATGAATTGGGGGTGGTCAGGAATGTACGATGGATGGTTTTTAATCGGACAGCTCAATACATGGGCAGGTAATTATAATTCCAACAATGTGGCTATTACAGGCATCGAACCGGGTAATCCAAACCTGGTTGTGCGTGTTACCAATTTGATGCCCAATCAGTTAATAGCATGTAACTCAATGGTGGCTATTGATTGTTCAGTGCTCAAAGGAACACCCGCTGCTGTAAATATCTTTATTGACAATAATCTCATTTACACATCATCTCAGGCCAACTTCACATACGATTTGAATACCGCAGGTTACTCCATTGGCAGTCATACCATAAAAGTGGAAGCTTTTAATTCAATCGATACCGCTTACCACCAGGTTATAGTGCGAAACAGCGAATGGATATCCCAGGCATCAGCATTCGTAAACCCTTCGCGTGGCATTATGTATTTGCATGCGGTTGATTCACTGGTTGTATGGGCAACTGCATATGACGGCCTGAATGTAAATAGTCCCATTCAGGAGTTCACTCACACCGAAAATGGAGGAGAAACGTGGACATCAGGTACGATTCCTGGTTGCAGCGGACTTGCGCCCTCGATGGTATTCGCTCTGAATGCCGATACTGCTTATTGCCCTATGCACCGGGTGGCTGGCAGCAATCCAAAAGGAATATATTTCACAACGGATGGTGGAAGCAGTTGGTCAAGACAGGCAACAGCTTCGTTCAGTGATCCTGCTTCCTTCCCAAATGTGGTGCATTTTTTCGATAAAAATAATGGTTTCTGCATGGGCGATCCTGTTGCAGGCGAGTATGAGATTTACACAACTGAAAATGGCGGAATTACCTGGACGCAGGTAGGGGCTGACAACATTCCAAATCCGATTTTTGGTGAGTTTGGAGTTACTGGCTATTACTCTGCTATCGGTGATAAGGCCTGGTTCGGTACAAACAACGGGAAAGTTTACCGTACAACTGACAAAGGTCACCATTGGGAGGTAAGTATGACACAATTAAACGGGAAATATGTTGATGTTAAGTTTGCTGATGAACTTCACGGGCTTGCACAGGATAAAAGCACGAACTCAACAGGTGCCCTGTCCGAAACATTCGACGGAGGCGTTACATGGACTCTGGTTAACCCAACCGGCCCGGTTGGAGCTACTGATTTATGCTTTGTCCCCGGCACTGAGAATACCTGGGTAAGCACCAATGCTTTTATTTGGGGCGGTGCTTTTTACAGTTTTGACGGCGGGCATTCGTGGGCGGTTTTTAATGGTGTTAATACCTTGCAATTTATGGCTGTTGACTTTACCTCAAATAGCTGTGGCTGGGCGGGTACTTTCAACGCAAGTTCTGCTGCTGAAGGGATGTTCAAATATGTTGGAAGCATTCCTGATGCATCGGTGCTTAGTCCGGTTACTGACCTGATTGCTTCTGTTATTGAAAGGAATGTGCAGTTGGAATGGAGTGCCCCTGCTGTCGGAACTGTTTTGGGATATAATGTTTATCGCAACGATACGCTCTTAAATACGGCTCCGCTTACCGGTCGGATTTATGATGACAATCAGGTTGCCAATGGGCATCACACCTACTGTGTTAAAGCCGTTTATACTGCCGGCGAATCAAATGCAGTATGCACTGAGGTATGGATAAATGCAGGAGTGCTGAGCCCGGTTTCAAATCTGATTGCCAACATTGCCGAACGTAATGTTTACCTGGAATGGTCGGCACCTGCTGCCGGCGGTGTTCTGGGTTATAACGTATATCGCGGCGATACGCTCTTAAATATGTTTCCGTTTTTTGGCCTGGATTATAATGACCTTCAGGTTGCCAATGGACATCACACCTACTGTGTTAAGGCCGTTTATGCTGCCGGTGAATCGGATGCGGTATGCACTGAAGCCTGGATAACTTATGGTATTTCCGAAAATGAAGCCATCGTTAAGGTTTATCCCAATCCAGCATCCGAGGTTCTAAATATCGAAACTTCAATTAATTTCAGCCAGGTAAGCATCCTGACTCTTTTAGGGCAGGAAGTCTACACCTATTCAGCACGAGGGAATAAACTTAAAATTCTGACCAAAGGTCTT
>CAZOXJ010000346.1:0-3274 GCA_964583325.1 uncultured Lentimicrobiaceae bacterium | reverse complement strand
GGTGCCCGAAGGGCGGATGAGGTAAGGAGAAGGTGCCCGAAGGGCGGATGAGGTTCGAGAGGGGACGGGGGTGAGGTTTTTGCAGCGAATAGTGTTGCTTCGTTTTGTCTCGCTCGGCTCGCAATTACAACTCGCAAAGACCATGAGTAGTCTGTTGCTTAAGGGCGGATTTTGCTGCTAAAATTTGGGAATTAGAATCTTTTCTTTTCCGGTGCTTGTCTGTTATCAAAAAAGTTGAGAATAATTAATTTGTTATCAATGACTTTATAAAATACATTTATCTGTTTAACCATAGTAAATCCTCTGATACCTTTTTCTTGATGCTCAATGGTCCCTAATTCAGGAAATTCAGAAAGGATATCTATTGAATCATACACTTTTTTGACAAACGATTCTGTAACACGCTGATTCCATTCATTTAACAGATAGTTTATAATTTTTATCAAATTTACGATCAGCTTGTCTGGTCCAAAGAATTTCTAAAGCCATTTGCCGTGCTTTTTCTTCATTTCATCATTACTGATAAGATATTCAGGATTTTCGCTTTCTTCGAGTGTCGAAATAAGTTCTTCTTGTTCCTGGTATGTCAGCCTATTCCACAATTGGCCTTCGTTTGTTGCCGATCTTTTTTTTATGAGATCATAGAAGCTGGCTAAAAGATTCTCATTTTCAATGCTATCAATGAGAAGATGAAAGTTCCGTTTAAGTTCTATTGTATTCATCTGTTTATTTTTTTAATTTTTACGGGTCAGATGGAATTATTAACGCATTAATTGATTTTAAAGGTGTTAATGAGCTAAAGGTTCGCCATGAGAATAATCATTCCGGTTGGTGAGCAAATTTTCTGCTCAAGGCTATTTCATGATGCTGTTTTCCTTTCTACAAAGTTACTAAATTATTAATAGGGGAATGGTCAAAAGTGAAAAGCTGTAGCGTAGCGGAAGTTGGAATGAAGCGGAAACCCAGCTTTAGTAGGGTGGCGCTTTGCACCATGAATATCGAACTTAGCGCAGCGATCTCACGAACGAAGTGAGTAATATTGAATAATGAATAATTTTACCTGGCAACGGAGGAGAAAGGGAATAATGAACTTTGCTAAGATTTGCCTGCTGTTTATCTTCACGAAGCAGGCTGGCATGCCGGGAGATCAATACCTTTCCAGCTTTTTCGAGGGAAACGAAGTGAGTAGTTGTGAATAGGGAAGAGATACTTTTTAAATGGTTAAAAGGCATTTTTTTGAAAGAACATGTCGCACGTCTTCTCATAATGCCTTTCAGCCTATAAAAAATCAATTGCTTTTGCGGTCAGGAATGCTTTGATAGTATCTTCGGCAATATATTCACCAAGAAATTCGACAGATTCAGAATAGTCGATGTCTTCAAAATAGCTCATTTGTGCCCTGAAGAGTTTTTCTGAGAATAATTGTCCGAATATTTCAGTGCTGCGATCAGAAATCCGGGCTACAGTAAACTTATCTTTTAAAATGAAATAGAGATCAACATAATCTTTCCATTTCGATCTTCGGCCAAGCGCATATGCTTTCATAGCCGCCAAATCGAGCAGAGTCGGTAACCTGAGTATTTCGCCTGATTTTTCAGAAGCATTTATTTCGAACGGATACTGAAAAAAGGTAAACTTAACATCGTGCACGGTTACATTCAATTGTTCGGTTACTCTTCGGGTTACTGTATAAGGATAACTAAATTCCGAAATAGTTTCAATTATCTTTTTCGGTTTCAGTGTACTGTATTTAAAAAGATCGAAATCAATCGATCTGCGATGTCCTAAATGCAAGGCAATTGCAGTGCCGCCAACAAGGTAAAACTCTTTTCTGAATTTTTTTACCAGTGGCAGTAACTCAGTCTGGTTTGAATTAAATATTTGAGTGTGCATGATTATGAACCAGGATTGAAAAGAAATTATAAATTTCGGGATAATAGTTAAGCTTCTTCCTGCCTTCAAGTCCTGTAAATATTTCAGCCAGCTTATCAAACCCAATGATAGCAATCAACTGCTTAACCGATTGGAGATCGCCATAATTCAGCACAGTCTCAACCAGCAATTCATGACTGATTTCTTCTTTTTTCTCCTCTGGTGTATACCAGAAAAGATTACTGTGTTCGCGTATAAATTGCTGTATCTCTGGGCTGTTCATTTGTTTGGTTTATGCAAAGATACTCAAATTAATGTATTGTTTAGGGGAATATGAGTAGTGTTTTATCTGGCGACGGAGAAGCCAGTGTAGAATGATGAATGAAGAGAAAAGTATTGTCAGGCTGAGTCGAAGCCCGGCTGCGCTTATGCTAATAAAAGTCTCTGCAACTACGCTGAAAGGGAAGAATGAATATCGAATAATGAATAACGAATAAAGAATGATTTTACCTGGCGACGAAGGAATCAGGGAAGAGTATGATGTATGGAGTATGGGTAAGTGAATAGCCGGTACCTAATAGACTAATTAGCAAATAGTAGTCTGTTATTTTGTGTTTTTTGAATGTAAACTATCGTTTATTATCAAAAAATGGGTTAACAATCTGAAGCCTGCCATCGATAATCTGGTTGTGATGTAAATCTTCGGAGTAAAGTATGGAACAATGGTTATTAAGAGCTGCGGCTACCAACATGCTGTCCCAAAATGAAAACCCATAAGATTCAGCTATTTTTAATGTTTGGTCAAGCGTTTGTAAATTCAGATCGCTGATGACAAATTTTTGTTTTATAAAATCTACCACCTTTTCAAGTTCAGAATTTGGGAACTTAAATTTCCGCTGAAGCACATAAATTGTTTCATTGACAACCTGTAGACTAATAATGTTACATTTTGTTATGATTTCAATGGCGACCTGCTTCCTGGCATCATCCTGCTTACCAAATGCATAAATCAGGATATTTGTATCTAAAGTAGGTTTATCGGTCATACAATTCGTCTCGATTAAATTTGAAACCGGTTAAATCAATATTGTATTGATCGAAGAAGTTGCCGACTTTTTTTGAAGAGTTAAGGGAAGATGCCTGTCGTTTTCTTTTTCCAGAGGCGTAACGTTGAACCAGGAATTGATAGAAATCGATCAGTTCGTTCTGGGCTTTTTGCGGTAATATATGTATGTCAATCATGTAGGTTGCTATTTTGGTTGTTCAAAGGTAAGGAAAATAATCATTAGTGAATAGTGAAGATTGAATAGTAAAGTGAATGGTGAATAACGAATAATTTTACCTGGCGACGGAGACAACAGTGTAGAATGATGAATGAAGAGAAAAGTATTGTCAGGCTGAG
>CAZOXJ010000345.1:0-3320 GCA_964583325.1 uncultured Lentimicrobiaceae bacterium | reverse complement strand
TCTCCTATTTTCGGAACCTACTTAACACTGCCCGGGCTGATAAAAATTAATAGTATTTAGCTTAGTAACCGTACTTTCGGGATGAAAAACAGTACAAAGGCTTTTTTGCTGATTTCTTTTGTTCTGCAAATGTTGTACGCCGATGCGCAGCAATACACCTTTTCGGGATATTCCATCAGCGACGGACTTTCGCAAAGTGTTGTCAATTGCATTTTTACCGACTCAAAAGGGTATATCTGGTTTGGCACTCAAAACGGGCTGAATAAATACAATGGGTACACTTTCGAAGTTTTTACCCATAATCCCAACGATTCAAATTCAATAGCCAATAACTGGATTAACGGCATTGCGGAGGATAAAGAAGCCAACCTGTGGATTGCTACAAAAGGCGGCCTGGTTAAATACTCAAGGAAGGAGAAACGGTTCAGCCGCATTGATTACATCTCACCCTACAATGCGCTGGTTACCGAATGCATTTACGATGTAAAATGTGCCCGAAACGGGAATATACTTATCAATATGCCTCCCGTTCTTTCTGTTTGCGATCCGAAAACGCTGAAATTCACTCACTTTATCAGCCCCTTCGATTTCGACGGAAGCGCCAAGGATAACAACATACCCTTGCTCGAGGATAACAACGGCACAATATGGATAGCTTCCACCAAAGGCCTGGCTGCCTTTAATCCGCGAACAGCCAGTTTCAGGGTTTTCAACCACCACCCGGCTGACCCCAATAGTTTGTCGGGGGATAATATTACAGCTTTATTCCAGGATAGGGATGGCGGGCTTTGGATAGGAACATCCGCAGGACTTAACCGTCTGCAACCCGGAGGTAAAAGTTTCGATCATTACATGCATGATCCACGCAACGAATTTTCGCTGAGCCATAATTTTATACGATCCGTTCTGGCTGATAAAGCGGGTAATCTTTGGATAGCAACCGAAGGCGGAGGTCTTAACCGGATGAGCCGTGGCAAGGGCAATAGTGTACTCTTCGAACGGTTTACGGCCGAAAAAAGCGGGCTTAAGCACAATATTAATATTTCGCTGGCTATTGATAACTCTGATAATTTATGGATAGGAACTTTGTCGGGTTTAAACAAAACCGACCTTAAAAGGACGAATTTCAGCCTTTACCGGAAAAGCGATTCTCCCTATTCTGTCGATCTGGCCGGCAACGTAATTGCTTCCATTTATGTAGATGAAAATAAATTGATCTGGATCGGAAACTGGGGCCAGGGCCTGAATATTTACAATCGGCAAACCGGCGAAGTAACCCATTATTCCTCCAGGCTCACAGGTAATTTTCACATCCCCAACGACTACATTCATTGTATTTTTGAAGATGACCTGCACACCATCTGGCTCGGAACACGGGATGGATTGTTGGCTTATGACAAACAGGGAAAACGGTTTACCCGGCCCGGTGTGCTTTTTAAAAACAGGAGTTTGCCCGATTTTATCGGGCTGAGGATCAACAGGATTATTCAGGATCGAAAGGGGAATTATTGGATTGCTACCCACGACGGGTTATACAAAGCCCAACGAAACGGATACAGCCCGGAACATTATTATGCCGGGGCAATACCGCAGTTCAGGATCAGTTCGAACCTGGTATATACAGTGCTCGAAGATCGTGACGGCAACATTTGGGTAGGTACCATTAACGGCCTGGATGTAATTGACATTGAGAGGGGCCGTTTGACACATTACCGTAAAAGTGAAACGAATGCCAATTCGTTGTCGGATAATTTTATTACCGCTTTGATCGAGGATCAGAATCACGATATCTGGATCGGAACCAACTCCTATGTAAACCGGTTTTCGAAGAAAGACGGAACATTCCGGTACTATTCAGCCCGGCAGGGATTTCCCAGTAACCTTGTGTACAGTATTCTCAGCGATAAAAACCATTTCCTGTGGTTTGCTACGGGGAATGGGCTTTGCCGTTTTGAACCGGCTACCGGCACATTCCGTACTTATTCGGTGGAAGATGGTTTACAGAGTCCGGAATTCAATATGGGAGCTTCGTTCAGGAGCGCCGACGGGGAAATGTTTTTTGGAGGGATGAACGGCTTTAATTCATTTTTTCCTGATTCGCTCAGCGACAATCCCTTCGTGCCGGTTATTGCTATTACCGCAGCCTATAAGTTAAGCAAGGGTGCGAGGGAATACCTCAACCTCGAAAAAGAAGATCCGATAATTCTCAGCCACAAGGATAACACTTTCACTATTGAGTTTGCTGCGCTGGAATTCACTAATCCCGCCAAAAACCGGTATGCTTACAGGCTCGAAGGAGTTGATGGCGACTGGAATGATATAGGCACACGCAATTTTGTTGCCTTCACCAATCTTTCGCCGGGAGAATATACGCTGCATGTAAAAGGAAGCAATAACGACGGCCGCTGGAACGAAACAGGAGTAAGCCTTTCCATACTTATTTATCCTCCGTGGTGGAAAAGTAAGGTTGCTTATGGGGCATATTTGTTTCTGCTTGTTATTCTGGTATTTCTGTATATCAAAATCCGGGAGCGCAGCCATACCAGGGAACTACGCGTACTCGAAGAAAAAGTCAGGTTAAGAACACACCTCATAGAAGAGCAGAAATCGGAGATAGAGGTCAAAAATGAAGAGCTTAATGAGTTGAATGCAGCTAAAGACAAATTTTTTTCCATCATAGCCCACGATCTGAGGAATCCTTTCAATGCCATTACAGGCCTTACGGATATTTTACTGATAAACCTTGATAACCTGGATATTGCAAAGCTGCAAAAGACACTTGAGAATATAAAAGGATCTTCGGAGCAGGCGCATGAACTGCTTGAGAACCTGCTGTTGTGGGCCCGCTCCCAAACCGGAACCATTTCATTTAAACCGGAACCGCTCGATCTGAAAACACAGGCGGAGGAAAGCATCGAACTTGTTGCCTTGCAGGCGGCCCGAAAAAACATAAGTATAGTTTCCGAGTTTAAAACGGATGGTTTCATAAGCGGAGATGTGAACATGATGAATACCATACTGCGTAACCTCCTCACCAATGCATTGAAGTTTACCCCCCGAAACGGGGAGGTACGAGTAGGGATATTCCGGAACAACGGTCAATGTATTTTAAGTATCAGGGATAACGGAATCGGTATTCCGGCCGATAAGCTGAAAAACCTGTTCAGTATCGACACCGCTCACAAATCAAAAGGCACCGACCAGGAACCCGGAACCGGACTGGGATTGATCCTGTGCAAGGAGTTTATCGAAAAACACGGGGGCAGCCTCGAAGTAGAAAGTGAGGTTGGGAAAGGAAGCGAGTTCAGGGTAATTATTCC
>CAZOXJ010000344.1:0-3336 GCA_964583325.1 uncultured Lentimicrobiaceae bacterium | reverse complement strand
TACTTAATAAATAAACAACGGTCATCTCTGGGTGACCGTTGTTTTGCTAAAAAAATACATTTATGAAATAGCCATGATTGGATAAAATCACCACTTGGGTGATATTATGATCAATCTGGCGTATTCCATCTGACCTTTAAAAACAAATTTATAACAGATGAAACAGCCTATCAGATATACAGTGTTATTGTTCACCTTGCTTACCGTTATTGTTTTCAGTTGCAAGCAACCACAACCAAAAACTGACAATACTAAGCAGGAAACAGCAGTTGCTGCTGATCCGCTTCCATCATGGAATGAAGGAACAAGCAAACAATCCATTATTGATTTTGTAACCAAAACCACCACCGAAGGAAGCGTCGATTTTATTCCGGTTGCCGACCGTATTGCCTGTTTTGATAATGACGGAACGCTATGGTCAGAGAAACCACTGCCGTTTCAATTGTATTTTGTAATCGACCGTATTAAGGCAATGGCACCACAACGTCCGGAGTGGAAAAGCAAACAGCCTTTCAAAGGAATTCTGGAAGGTGATATGAAAACAGTAATGGCAGGAGGCGAAAAAGCATTGTTCGAGATTTTGATGACTACACATGCCGGAATGACCACGGATGAGTTTGACAAATCGGTAAAAGAATGGATGGCAACCGCCACGCATCCTAAAACAGGCAGGCACTTCAACGAGATGGTGTACCAACCTATGCTCGAATTATTAGATTACCTGCGGGCAAACGGATACAAACCTTTTATCGTTTCGGGTGGAGGTATAGACTTTATGCGCGTTTGGGCCGAAGAAGCCTATGGAATTCCTCCATACCAGGTGATTGGGAGTTCAGTAAATATGAAATACGATACAACTCTTAAACCACCTGCCCTGGTCAAATTAGCTGAACTGAATTTTAATGATGATAAGCTGGGTAAGCCGGTCGGCATACAGCAGCATATAGGTAAGCGACCTGTATTTACAGGAGGAAATTCAGATGGCGATTATGGCATGATGCTGTATACAAGCACTGGCAGCGGCCCGCGTTTCGGGTTATATGTGCATCATACCGATTCTGTTCGTGAATACCGGTACGACCGTGAACCGGGACTTGCCCGGTTAAATAAAGGTTTAGACGATGCCCAAAAATACAACTGGGTAATTGTTGATATGAAAACCGAATGGAAGAAGATTTATCCGTTTGAGAAATAATAATCGAAAATGAAATACAAAAACAAATTCGCAGTACTGCTACTAATAGCTTTTACATTCCTTACGGGTATAGTAAATGCCCAGGAAACCAAACCTCCCGTAAGTGCCGAAGAACTGGCGAAAAAACTCAGTAACCCGATTGCTTCGCTCATCAGTGTTCCATTTCAGAACAACACGGATATTGGGATTGGGGCAAACAACGGTGCACGAAACACACTCAATATTCAGCCTGTAATTCCTGTCAGGATTTCCGAAAATCTGAATTTGATTACCAGAATCGTTTTACCTGTTATTTCGCAGTACAATGTTACGGGTATGGGAAACAATGAAGTTGGCCTGGGCAATGCAGTATTGAGTGCGTTTTTTAGTCCGTCAAATTCCAAGGGCGGGCTAACCTGGGGTGCAGGGCCGGTATTCATGCTGCCTACCGGCTCGAACGAATACCTGTCGGTTAAGAAAATAGGAGTAGGACCAACAGCAGTTGCCTTATATCAGTCGAAAGGATATACAGTCGGAGCTTTGGTAAACCAGATTTGGGGTGTTGCCGGTGAAGAAAGCCAGGATAATTTGAGCATGTTATTCTTTCAGCCATTCTTTTCGTACAACTGGAAAAGTGGTGCCGGGATAGGTGGTAACTTTGAAGTGTCTCAGAATTGGGGAGCAAAAACCACAAGTGTCTGGTTCAATCCTACTCTGAGTGCTGTAACCAGTTTTGGCAAACAGAAAACCCAATTTGTTATTGGGCCTCGTTTCAACCTTGCCGCGCCTGATGGATTAAAAGCCGATATTGGTGTACGAGCAGTGGTAGTATTTCTTTTCCCGAAATAGACCAGTCGAATAACCCGAATGCGACTAACTCAGTTTTATATAGAGTTTCAATTTAATGAAACCCTGCCTCGTTTATTAATCGCAGTGCGACTCCTGATAGCCCCATTTTGCCAGATACTATTTCTGTCTCACAAATTCCACCTCATAATTTTCTCTGTCAACTGCCTGGTAATAAATACCGGCAAGTTCATCCTCTGCCGGAAAATATTCCAATGCATACCGCGAGCCGGGATAGTTCACATCCTGTAATTCTACAACTATAACCAAACTGTTGTTCTTAGCCAGCCATTCTGCCTGTCCGACATGAATTGGATTTGGGTTAAAATACTCAGCATCGAGTTGCCCGCCAGATAAAACACTCTTTATCCGAATGGTTTTACCGCCATCAGTGCGCAACCAGTCTCCGGCAAGAAGATTATAGTCCGGTATTTTCATATTAGGTTGAGTTGCAGTATCAACCGCTGATTGCGATTGCGAATCGGTTTTATTGTTTCCGGAAGGAGCATTGCAGCTTGCAAGGATAAAAATTGCCAGACTGAGTAATAGTTGGATTCTGATTTTCATGGATTTTACGATTTATTATTACTGACATTCATATGGAGAGGTACAATTCGGTAAAAACTACAGCTATTTATACCACGGTTATAGATATGATAATAATTTACGTACGAAAGTTTTAACGTTGATCCTGTCATGAGAAGCAGAGTTTGAGAGTTTGAGAAAACTTATGCAGTATCCGTTCAATCAAAGGTAATAATTCTTCCGATTGGTATTTTAACCCTGACAGGTTTGTAAAATCTGTCAGGGTTAAAATAAAACAAACTAACCATTCCGTTTAAATTGGTTATTCATATCCACCACCTGTTTATACAATCCTACCCTTACAAATTACTGGAAAAGCCGCGCTGGCCTCGATACGAAAGCAGAAAGCACTCAAAACCTGGTAGGAAACATTACTTCAGCATTTATAAACCCTGTCATTTCCGGAGTAACAAAATGGGAAAACAAACTGTTCCGCTTTGAATCGGGATGCGTATTTAGGTTACAGCTCCCCGGGGGAAACAAAGCTGTTTTTGGTGTTCGGACTATGTTGGTGTTTGTTTTTCCTTTATAAGTAATGAATTTATAATAAATTAATCCTGCTGAAAAGTATAATACTAATATTGTTCCAGCAGTTAGGAAAGTTCTTTATCTCATAGATAATTGTGCTGGCCTACCTCTTTTGTCACTGATCCCAACAACTTCAGGGCAACGCAAGTATTAATTATTAACATCACAATATAAAAAAAAGACCGGAATTTCTTCCGGTCTTT